>JADMJD010000067.1 GCA_018780805.1 Rubrivivax sp.
TCCTTGATGTCGCAGGTCTTGCAGTGCACGCAGTTCTGCGCGTTGATCACCAGCCGGTCGGCGCCGTCGGTGTTGACGAACTCGTAGACGCCGGCCGGGCAGTAGCGGCTCTCGGGCCCGGCGAACTGCGTGAGGTTGATGGCCACCGGCACGCGGGCGTCCTTCAGCGTCAGGTGCGCCGGCTGGTTTTCTTCGTGGTTGGTGTTGCTGATGAACACCGAGCTCAGGCGGTCGAAGGTCAGCTTCCCGTCGGGTTTGGGGTAACGGATGGGCTCGCAGGCCGAAGCGGCGTGCAGCCGTGCATGGTCCGGTGTCTTGCGGTGGAGGGTCCAGGGCGGGCTCTTGAAGCCCAGCTTGGGCAGCAGCCACTGCTCGATGCCGGTCATCACGGTGCCGACCATGTTGCCCTGCTTGAACCACTGCTTGAAGTTGCGGCTGGTGTTCAGCTCTTCAAACAGCCAGCTCTTTTCGAAGGCTGCCGGGTAGTCGGACAACTCGTCGCCGCTGCGACCCGCGGCGAGTGCGGGCACGATGGCCTCGGCCACCAGCATGCCGGTCTTGATGGCCGCGTGGCTGCCCTTGATGCGGGCGGCGTTCAGCGTGCCGGCATCACAGCCCACCAGCGCACCGCCTGGGAACACCAGCTTGGGCAGGCTCAGCAGGCCGCCGGCGGTGATGGCGCGCGCGCCGTAACCGATGCGCTTGCCACCTTCCAGGTGCGCGCGGATGGCGGGGTGCGTCTTCCAGCGCTGCATCTCTTCGAAGGGGCTGATCCAGGGGTTCTGGTAGTCCAGCCCGGTGACGAAGCCCAGCGTGACCTTGTTGCCTTCGAGGTGGTAGAGGAAACCACCGCCATAGGTGTGTTGATCCATCGGCCAGCCGGCGGTGTGCACCACCAGGCCGGGCTGGGACTTGTCGGCCGGGATCTCCCACAGCTCCTTCACGCCCAGCGCATAACTCTGCGGGTCGCGGCCCTTGTCGAGCGCGTATTTCGCGATCAGCTGTTTGCCCAGGTGGCCACGTGCACCCTCGGCGAACACGGTGTACTTGCCCACCAGCTCCATGCCGAGCTGGAAGCCGCCGTGCGGCTGGCCGTCCTTGCCGATGCCGAGGTTGCCCGTGGCCACACCGCGCACTGCACCGGCGTTGTCATACAGCACCTCGGCGGCCGTGAACCCGGGGAAGATCTCGACGCCCAGTGCTTCGGCCTGTTCGCCCAGCCACTTGCACACCGCCCCCAGGCTGATGACGTAGTTGCCATCGTTGTGGAAACAGCCCGGGATCAGCCACTGCGGGGTGCTGCTTGCACCGTCCCGGTCCAGGAACAGCACCTGGTCGCCGGTGACAGGCTGGTTCAGCGGCGCGCCGCGTTCCTGCCAGTCGGGGAACAGTTCGTTCATCGCACGCGGGTCCATCACCGCACCCGACAGGATGTGCGCACCGGGCTCGGAGCCTTTTTCCAGCACCACGACTGACAGCTCGGCGTTCAGCTGCTTGAGCCGGATGGCCGTGGCCAGGCCGGCCGGGCCGGCACCGACGACGACCACGTCGTATTCCATCGCTTCGCGCGGGCCGTGCTGGGCTATCAGTTCCTGGGACGTCATCGCATCGCTCCTGTGGACCGGGATTCTAGGAGGCGCGTGCTATCGTTTCCGGCAGGTCTTTAGAGGCCGCACTCAGGAGCAGAACACATGGGATACGACATCGACCTCTCGGGCCGCGTCGCGATGGTGACAGGGGCCTCCGGCGGGCTGGGCGCGCAGTTTGCGCGCACGCTGGCCAAGGCCGGTGCAGGGGTGGTGCTGGCGGCACGGCGTGTGGAACGGCTGAAGACCTTGCGTGCCGAGATCGAGGCCGACGGCGGCGACGCGCATGTGGTGACGCTGGACGTGACCGACCCGGACAGCATCAAGTCGGCTGTCGCGCATGCCGAGACCGAAATGGGCACGATCGACATCCTGGTCAACAACTCCGGCGTCAGCACCACGCAGAAGCTGACCGACGTGTCGCCCGAGGACTTCGACTACGTGATGGGCACCAACACCCGTGGTTCATTTTTTGTCGCGCAGGAAGTGGGCAAACGCATGATTGCGCGCTCGCGCGGCGCGGCGCCCGGCACCTTCACCGGCGGGCGCATCGTCAACGTGGCCTCGATGGCCGGGCTGCGGGTGCTGGGCCAGATCGGCGTGTACTGCATGAGCAAGGCGGCCGTGATCCACATGACGCGTGCAATGGCGCTGGAGTGGGGCAAGTACGGCATCAACGTCAACGCACTCTGCCCGGGTTACATCGACACCGAGATCAACCACCACCACTGGCAGACCGAAGCCGGCCAGAAGCTGATCAACATGCTGCCGCGCAAACGTGTGGGCCAGCCGCAGGATCTGGACGCGGTGCTGATGATGTTGTGCGCCAACCAGAGCCACTTCGTGAACGGCGCTGTCATTGCCGCCGACGACGGCTTCGCGGTGTGAGGATGAGGACCCCAAGACGCCTGCGGCGTCGTCCCCCGAGGGGAGTGCGGTCTGCTTGGGGCGGCCCTGCGCTGACCGCCCCATGAGGTTGTTGACCCCGCTCGAGGCCCGTGTGCTCGGTGTGCTGGTCGAAAAACAGGCCACGGTGCCCGACACCTACCCGCTGTCGCTGAACGCGCTGGTGGCCGGCTGCAACCAGAAGACCGCGCGGGTGCCGGTGATCGACGCGGCCGACGCCGAGGTGCTGAGTGCCGTGGACGGCCTGAAAGGCCTGCACCTGGTGCTGGAGGGCAGCGGCAGCCGGGTCGTGAAGTTCGAGCACAACGCCGGGCGTGCACTGGGTGTGCCGTCGCAGGCGGTGGCGCTGCTGGCGGTGCTGATGCTGCGCGGGCCGCAGACCGCGGCCGAGCTGCGGCTGAACTGCGAACGCCTGCACCGATTCGCGGACATCTCGTCGGTCGAAGGTTTCCTGGACGAACTGGCCGCCAAAGACCCGCCCAAGGTGGTGAAGCTGCCCCGCGCCGCCGGTGAACGCGAGGCGCGCTGGGCGCACCTGCTGTGCGGCGAGGTGGCTTCGCCGACCCATCTGGCGATGGACGGCGAGGGCGGTGTCAGCGCCGGTGAACTGTCGGCACTGAAGGCCGAGCTGGCGCGGCAGGCGGACGAGATCGCGGCCTTGCGCGCGCAGGTGCAGCGCATCGCGTCCGAGCTGGGCCTGGCCGACTGACACCGGGGGATCACGATGCGCTTCACCGTGCCCGACGACAAGAAGCTCACGCATGAGATGTTGATCCCCATCCGCTGGGGCGACATGGACGCGATGGGCCATGTCAACAACACGCTGTACTTCCGCTTCATGGAGGTCGCGCGGCTGGACTGGCTGTACCGCGTCGGCGGCCCGCCCGACCCGCAGGGCTGTGGCCCGGTGATCGTCAACGCCTTCTGCAACTTCATCCGCCAGCTGGAATTCCCGGGCGAGGTGCTGGCGCGGCACTACGTGTGCAACCCCGGCCGCAGCAGCTTTGACACCTACATCCTGCTGTCGCGCAGCGACGACCCGGACACCGTCTATGCCGAAGGCGGTGCGAAGACGGTGTGGACCGATTTCAAGGCGCAGAAGTCGGCGCCCATGCCCGATTGGTTGCGGGCCTTGGTGAGCTGAGTCAGTCCAGGATCTTGTAAGGACCGCCACGTTCCAGCGCGCGCTGGTAGGCCGGGCGCGCATGGATGCGCTGCAACCAGTTGGTCAGCCGGGGGTACTGTGCGTCCAGGCCACCACGGGCCTGGCCCGCTTCGAGCGGGAAGCTCATCTGGATGTCGGCGGCACTGAACTGATCACCGGCGAACCAGGGGCGCTGCGCCAGTTCCGCTTCCATGAAAACAAACTGCCGTTTCAGGTTGGGCGCAATGAACCCCTTGGTGACCTGGTCGGCCACGCCCTTGACGATGGGCTTGATGAAAAACGGCACCTTGGCGCTGCGTACCTTGTCGAAGACCAGCTTCATCAGCAGCGGTGGCATCGCGCTGCCTTCGGCGAAGTGCAGCCAGTAGACGTAGCGCCGGTGCTCGGCCGTGCCAGGCGCTGGTTTCAGGCGGCCGCCGCCATGCGCGTCGACCAGGTACTCGACGATGGCGCCCGACTCGGCCACCGTGGTGTCGCCTTCGGTGATCACCGGCGACTTGCCCAGCGGGTGCACCTGCGCCAGCTCCGGCGGCGCCAACATGGTCTTGGGGTCACGCGCGTAGTGCTTGATCTCGTACGGCAGGCCCAGCTCTTCGAGCAGCCAGAGCACACGTTGTGAGCGGGAGTGTTCCAGGTGGTGGACGGTGATCATGGTGGCAGTGTAGGGCGGTGCTTCAGCGGCTGAGCGCGTACAAGCCGCCGGCCACCAGCAAGACGCCGATCAATACTGTGTAGACGGCCATCAGCAGCAGGCCACGCAGGGTGGTGGCCCACCAGCGCCCGCCGTAGACGGTGTGCAGCGCCCTCAGCGTGTACAGCAGCAGCACGGGTGGCACGACCTGGGCCGGGCCGTCAGGCAAGGTGGCCAGGGCCAGCAGCGCCAGAAACCAGAAGGCATGCAGGTGCAGGCTGAACACGAAGTGCACGCCGTAGGCCAGCCGCCGGCGCCGCCAGGCCACCATCACCAGGGCGGCGAACACCGGCTGGAGTGCAAACATGGCATAGGGTGCGCCCGCCACCAGCCGGTCACGCACGGACTGGAACACGTCGGCCCCACCGCCGGCGCGCTCGTGGATGCGCAGCACGAAACGCGAGACCCAACGCTCAAACTCGCCGCAGTCCGGGCCGTCGGCGCAAAGCTGCATCTCGGCCCGGCTTTGGGCATCCATCTGCACTGCGCCCTCGGCCTGCACCGTCGGCATCGGCGCCAGCACCTTGACGACCAGGAAAAACACGAAGCTCGCCGAGATGTACACGCGCAGCGGCAGGATGTAGCGCCGGCGCCGGCCGCGCAGGTAGGCCAGCGTCAGCTGGCCGGGGCGAAACAGCAGCAGCCCCAGCGTCTTCCACAGCGCACCCTCCAGCGCCACGTAGTGGCCGATGAACTCGTGCACGAACTCGCCGAAGCTCGGTGGGTGCAGGTGGGTCTCCTGACCGCAGGTCGGGCAGTGGCGCACGGGTGGCGACTGCGGCAGGGCCTGCTCGCAGTTGGGGCAGATCAGCGGTGACGACGGCATGGCCTCAGCCCACCAGCAGCTTGTGGACCAGCTCGGTGGTCGTGGCCGCACCCAGCTTGCGCATCAGCCGCGCGCGGTACACGTCCACCGTGCGCGGGCTCACCGTCAGGCGCTTGCCGATGCCCTTGCTCGTCAGGCCTTCGACCAGCAGCGCCGCGATCTCACGTTCACGCGGGGTCAGGTCCACCTTCAGCACCCGCCGCGCCGACAGGTCCTCGAAGCTCCAGATGCCAGAGGCGTGGGGCGCGGCCGGGTCCAGCGCGCGGCCGGTCACGTGGCACCAGAACAGCTCGCCGTTCATGCGCTTCATCACCCGCTCATCGGCGTAGCGGCCCTGCGCATCCAGGCGCGTGGAGATGCGCTCGCCGGTGCGCTGGAACTCCTCCGGCGAGGGGTACAACACTTCGAAGGAGTGGCCGACCATCTGGTCCGGCTGGGCGCCGAACATGGCCAGCACCTCCTGGTTCACGTCCACCATCAGGCGCTGGCGCGACAGCACCAGACCGATCGGCGCCTGCAGGAAGGCGGTGCGGTAATCGACCGCCGCTGTCACAGCAGTGCGTAGGTGGTGGTGGCGTGGGCGGCCAGGGTGCCGTCCGGTGTGCCGTCGGATACGCGCAACTGGATGTCACCAAAGGCCAGGCTCTTGCCGCGCCGCAGCAGGGTGCAGACGACCAACACCTCGGTGGCCGTGCCGGGCACGGGCTTGAGGAAGCTGGTCTGCAGCTGCACCGTGGTCATCGGGCGAAACTCGCCCAGGTTGGCCGTCACCGCCAGGATCATCGCGGTGTCGGCCGCCGCCATCAGCGCCTGGCCGCAGACCACGCCGCCGCCGTGCACCACGACCGGGGTGACCGGCATGCGCAGCGTCACCTGCTGGGCATCGGCCGCCGCCACCGACAGGCCGAGTTGCTGCACCAGCGGAGCCGTCACCTGGGCGAGCACCGCCTCCAGTCTTTGCACGAGTTCCAAGGCGATCCTCCGGGGTTGGCGGGGTTGGCGGGGTTGGCGGGGTTGGCGGGGTTGGCCATTAGGCGATATGACGTAAAGACTACCTAATGCATTACGCAGTACGCTCGCATTCTCGCCCAACGGAGCACCCACGCATGAACAAGCTGTACCCCAGTGCCGCCGCGGCCCTGGACGGAATCGTCAGCGACGGCCAGTTGCTGGCCGTCGGCGGTTTTGGCCTCTGCGGCATCCCCGAGGCCTTGATCGATGCGCTGCGCGACAGTGGCAAACGGGACCTGACCGTGATCTCCAACAACGCCGGCGTGGACGGCTTCGGCCTCGGCAAGCTGCTGGAGACACGCCAGATCAGCAAGATGATCAGCAGCTACGTGGGCGAGAACAAGGAGTTCGAGCGCCAGT
>JADMJD010000056.1:0-13070 GCA_018780805.1 Rubrivivax sp.
TGATCGTCGAGCGCGGCGAGCAGGACAAGGCCAGCGAGATCGGCCGCTTCCCGCGCCTGTTCCGCAACGTCGAAAGTGTGCCCGCCGGCCTGACCTGGCCGACGATGACCTTCACCGGCAAGATGACGCTGTGGCTGGGCAAGCTGGAAGTGCAGCTGCTGCAGCTGGGCCGTGGCCACACCAAGGGTGACACCGTGGTCTGGCTGCCGCAGGAGAGGATCCTGTTCAGCGGCGACCTGGTGGAGTTCGACGCCACGCCCTATGCCGGCGACGCCTATTTCAGCGACTGGCCGCAGACCCTGGACAACCTGGCTGCCTTGAAGCCGCAGAAGCTGGTGCCCGGCCGCGGCGCCGCACTGCAGAACGAAGCCGAGGTCGCCGCCGGCCTGCAGGGCACGCGCAACTTCATCGCCGACGTGTTTGCATCGGTGAAGGCCGGCGCCGCCGCGGGCAAGGATCTCAAGAGCGTCTACCAGGAAACCCTGGCCAACGTGAGCCCCACCTACGGCCACTGGGTCATCTTCAACCACTGCATGCCGTTCGACGTGACACGCGCCTACGACGAGGCCACGCAGTTCCGCGACCCCCGCATCTGGACCGCCGAGCGCGACATCGAGATGTGGAAGGCGCTGGAGAGCTGAGCTAAACGTCCCCGAAGGAACCCGCCATGGCCATTCAACGCATCCACCACGTCGCTTACCGCTGCATCGACGCCAAAGAAACCGTCGAGTGGTACGGCCGCCACCTGGGCATGGATTTCGTTCTCGCGATCGCCGAGAACGAGGTGCCCAGCACACACGCGCCCGATCCCTACATGCACGTGTTCCTGGATGCCGGTGGTGGCAACGTGCTGGCCTTCTTCGAGCTGCCGAACTCGCCGGCCATGGGCCGCGACACCGCCACACCCGACTGGGTACAGCACCTGGCCTTCAAGGTGGGCAGCCTGGACGAGTTGCAGGCTGCGAAGGCCAGGCTGGAGGCCGCAGGCATCCCGGTGGTGGGCATCACCGACCACACGATCTTCAAGTCCATCTACTTCTTCGACCCCAACGGCCACCGGCTGGAACTGGCCGTGGACACCGCCACGCCGGAGATGAACCAGCGGCTGGACGACGTGAAGTGGGCCATGCTGGACGAGTGGGCCCGCACGCGCCGCGCGCCCACCCATGCCGCCTGGATGCACGAGCGCGAACTGGCCCGGAGCTGACGCGATGTTGAACACCTACACCTGGCCACGCTACGGCGCCCGGCCCGCGCCCGAGCTCGGCGCGCCCACCGTGCGGCGTGTACCGCTGGTCATCGTCGGCGCCGGACCGGTGGGCCTGGCGGCGGCCATCGACGCTGCGCAGCGGGGCCTGAGCGTCGTGCTGATCGACGACGACGACACCGTCTCGGTGGGCTCGCGCGGCGTCTGTTACGCCAAGCGCACGCTGGAGGTCCTGGACCGGCTGGGCATCGGGCAGCGCGTGGTGGACAAGGGTGTCACCTGGAACGTGGGCCGCACCTTCCACGGGGATGACGAGGTCTTCAGCTTCAACCTGCTGCCTGACGCCGGCCACCAGCGGCCCGGCATGGTGAACCTGCAGCAGTACTACCTGGAGCAGTACCTGGTCGAACGTGCGCAGCAGCTGCCCGGCATCGACCTGCGCTGGAAACACAAGCTCACCGCACTGGAGGCACGCGACGACGGCGCCACGCTGCAGATCGAAACCGCAGAAGGCGCCTATACGCTGAACACCGACTGGCTGCTGGTCGCCGATGGCGCACGCAGCCCGGTGCGCCGGCAGATGGGGCTGGACATCGAAGGCACGGTGTTCCAGGACCGCTTCCTGATCGCCGACGTGGTGCTGGACGGCGAGCCTTTCCCGCTGGACCAGACCGAGCGCCGCTTCTGGTTCGCGCCGACGTTTTTCAGCGGCCAGAGTGCGCTGATGCACCGCCAGGCCGACAACGTGTGGCGCGTGGACTTCCAGCTCGGCTGGGAGGCTGACCCCGAGGCCGAAAAACAGCCCGAGCGCGTGGAGCCGCGCATCCGCCAGGCGCTGGACCAGCAGGGTTTTGCGCACATCGGCTTCACGCTGGAATGGGTGAGTGTCTACACCTTCCAGTGCCGGCGCATGACCGACTTCCGCCACGGCCGGCTGCTCTTCATCGGCGACAGCGCACACCAGGTCTCGCCCTTCGGCGCGCGCGGCGCCAACTCCGGCATCCAGGACGCCGACAACCTGGTGTGGAAACTTGCGCGCGTGATCCAGGGCCAGGCGCCGCAGGCGCTGCTGGACAGCTACCACGCCGAGCGCAGCGCGGCGGCCGACGAGAACCTGCTGAACTCCACCCGCAGCACCGATTTCATGACGCCCAAGAGCAGCGTGGCACGCGTGCTGCGCGACGCCGTGCTGTCGCTGGCGGCCGAGGTGCCGGCCGGGCGTGCGCTGGTCAACAGCGGGCGGCTGTCGGTACCGACGCTGCTGCTGGACTCGCCGCTGAACACGCCCGATGTCGATGCCTTCGACGGCTGGATGTTGCCCGGCGCCCCCGTGGACGACGCACCGGTGCAGGGCCCGGCCGGCGGCTGGCTGCTGCCGCACCTGGGCGCGGACTTCACGCTGCTGTTCTTCGGCACGCCCGATGCCGCACAGCTGGAAGCGCTGGGCGCGCTGCCGCTGCAGGTGCTGCTGGTGGATGGCACCGCCGATGGCCTGGCGACCATTCAGGACGCACAAGGCCTGGTGGCCAAACGCTTCGACGCCACACCCGGCAGCTGCCACCTGATCCGCCCCGACCAGCATGTGGCCGCGCGCTGGCGCCGCCTGGACACCGCCGCGGTGCGCCAGGCGTTTGTGCGCGCGAACGGACATTGAAAGCCTCGCGATGAGTTCACACCTGAACGTGCAGCCGAACTTCGGCATCCCCGGCCAGCGCTACCGCCACCCCTACATGCCGGGCGACAGCTTCTACGACCACCTGGTGCAGGCGCACCGCGGGCTGGACGATGCCCAGAGCCAGCTGCTGCAGGCCCGCCTGGTGCTGCTGCTGGCCAACCACATCGGCGACCTGCGGGTGCTGGACGAAGCCTTGGCGCTGGCACGCCAAGGCGTGGTGAACAGCGCGGAGACGGCATGACGGCGCTGCGCTACCAAAGCGGCTTCGGCAACCAGTTCGCCACCGAGGCCCTGCCGGGCGCCTTGCCCGTGGGCCGCAACAGCCCGCAGCGCCCACCGCTGGGGTTGTACGCCGAGCTGCTGTCGGGCAGCGCCTTCACCGCGCCGCGCGCCGACAACCGCCGCACCTGGTTCTACCGCCACCAACCCAGCGTGGTGGTGGGTGGCTACACGCCGCTGGCCTTGCCGCTGTGGGCCACGGGGGCCGCCAGCGGTGTGGCCGCACCACCCGACCCGCTGCGCTGGCACCCGGTGCCCATGCCCGCCGAAGACCTGGACTTCCTCGACGGCCTGCGCACGGTGGTCGTCAACGGCGATGCCGATGCACAGACCGGCATGGCCGCGCACCTGGCCTTCATCACACGTTCGATGGAACGCCGTGCATGCGTGAACGCCGATGGCGAGCTGCTGCTGGTGCCACAGAGCGGCACGCTGCACCTGCAGACCGAATGTGGCCACCTGGACGTGGCCCCGGGCGAGATCGCGGTCATCCCGCGCGGCCTGGCCTTCCGTGTGGCGGTGGACGGGCCCAGCAGCGCCTACGTCTGCGAGAACTACGGCGCGCCCTTCCGGCTGCCGGAACTGGGGCCCATCGGCAGCAACGGCCTGGCCAACCCGCGTGATTTCCTGGCGCCGGTGGCGGCCTTCGACGACGAGCGCGCCCAGCCTCGGACCGACTGGGAGATCGTCAAGAAGTTCGGCGGCAGCTTCTGGCGGGCCACGCAGGACCACTCGCCCTTCAACGTCGTGGCCTGGCATGGCAACCTCACGCCGCTGAAGTACGACACCGCGCACTTCATGACCATCGGCTCGATCAGCTTCGACCACCCCGACCCCAGCATCTTCACGGTGCTCACCAGCCCCAGCGACACACCGGGCACAGCGAACTGCGATGTCGTGATCTTCCCGCCGCGCTGGCTGGTGGCCGAGGACACCTTCCGCCCGCCCTGGTACCACCGCAACGTGATGAGCGAGTTCATGGGCCTGGTGCACGGCCAGTACGACGCCAAACCCGAGGGCTTCCGACCCGGTGGTGCCAGCCTGCACAACAGCATGGTGCCGCACGGGCCCGACACCGAGGCCTTTGCCAAGGCCTCCGCTGCGACACTGGCGCCACACAAGCTGGACCACACACTCGCCTTCATGTTCGAAAGCCGCTGGCGCATGAAACCCACTGCCTGGGCGCTGCGCGACGGCGCGCTGGACACCGCCTACGCCGCCTGCTGGGCCGGCCTGAAAGAACAGACCACACCATGAACCTGCTCGACGCCACCCACGACCCGGCCCTGCGCAGCTGGGTCGAATCGGCCAACGCCGCCGACACCGATTTCCCGATCCAGAACCTGCCCTACGGCCGTTTCCGCCGCGCGGGCAGCGACGAACCCTGGCGCATTGGCGTGGCCATCGGCGACCAGGTGCTGGACCTGAAACTCGCCGCCGAACAATGCCCCTGGGGCGAGAGCGTGGCCGGGTTGCTGCAGCCGCTGGCAGAGGGCAACCTGAACAGCTTCATGGCGCTGGGCGCGCCGGCCCGCCGCACGCTGCGCGCCGCGCTCAGCGCCGCGCTGGCCGCCGGCAGCGAACAAGGCCCGTTCCTGGAACTCTGCCTGGTGCCGCAGGCCGCGGTGCAGATGGCCCTGCCCTGCCAGATCGGCGACTACACCGATTTCTACACCGGCATCCACCACGCGGTGACGGTGGGCAAACTCTTCCGGCCCGACAACCCGCTGCTGCCCAACTACAAGTGGGTGCCCATCGGTTACCACGGGCGTGTGTCGTCCATCGGTGTCAGCGGCCAGGTGGTGCAGCGCCCCCACGGCCAGACGCTGGCGCCAGGTGCGGCCGAACCCACGTTCGGCCCCTGCAAACGGCTGGACTACGAGCTGGAGCTGGGCATCTTCGTGGGTGCGGGCAATGCGCTGGGCCAGCCCAAGACCATGGAACAGGCCGAGGCCGACTGGTTCGGCCTGGTGCTGCTGAACGACTGGTCGGCGCGCGACATCCAGGCCTGGGAGTACCAGCCGCTGGGGCCCTTCCTGGCCAAGAACTTTGCGAGCACGGTCTCGCCCTGGATCGTCACGCAGGAGGCCTTGGCGCCTTACCGCGCGGCCTTCGAGCGCCCGGCGGAAGACCCGCAACCGCTGCCCTACCTGAGCTCGGCCTTCAACAGCGCCGCCGGGGCGCTGGACGTGACGCTGGAGGTCTGGCTGGCCACCGCGTTGATGCCCACGCCGCAGAAGCTGATGCAGAGCAACTTCCGCGACGCCTACTGGACGGTGGCACAGCTGCTGACGCACCACAGCAGCGGCGGCTGCAACCTGCAGCCAGGAGACCTGCTGGGCAGCGGCACGATCTCGGGCCCGATGGCTGGCCAGGGCGGCTCGCTGCTGGAGCTGAGCAATGGCGGCAAGGCACCGATCACGCTGGCCAGCGGCGAGACGCGCACCTTCTTGCAGGACGGCGACACCGTCATCCTGCGCGCCTTCTGCAGCGCCCCAGGCCGCGCGCGCATCGCGCTGGGCCAGGCCGCCGGCACGGTGCGCGGCTGAACAGCCGCGCACGTCAGATCGTCAAGGCGTCGGGGTCGAGACGGTCACGGTCTGGCCGGTCACCCAGGCCTGTCGGATCAGGCGTCCGCACTGGGCCGACTGGTAACCCGCACCTTCGCCGCTGAGGTCCAGCCGCGCGACGATGCCGTAGAGCGTGCGGTCGCGGTTGATCCAGGGGTAAAAACCCCCGGCGCCCCCGCTGCTGAAGGCGTGGTCGCCCACCACCGGGTCGTCTTCCACCCAATGGCCCAGCGAGTAGTTCCAGGTTTCGTCGCCGGTGGACGGTGCGGCATCGGCGTTGGCACAGTGCGCCGGGCTGGCACACACCTTGTGGCTGCCCAGGCCATCGGCCAGCGTCAGCTCACCGCGCAGCAGCCGGCGCAGGAAGCCGGCATAAGCCGCCGCCGTGGTGCTGACCCCGGCGGCCAGCTGCGGCTGTGAATAGCCCAGGCCACTGACCCCCAGCGCGCCATTCAGCGCGGCGGCCAGGTCGGCGTTGCCGGCGGCGCCCAGGCCCAGCACGGTCTGCGCGTGCACCTGCATGTGGCCGCTGTCGTACACGTAGCGGCCCACCGCGGCGGGGTCGATCGCGGCACTGTCGCCACACTCGGCCACGCTGCCCGCCGTCAGGCACAGCGGCGGGCCGAAGCGGGTGTAGCCGCTGGTGAAGTTGAGGTAGGGCACATCGTCGTCGCGCAGTCCGCGGGCCTGCGCCACCCACGCCGCGTACAACCACTTGGAGGCGGAGTAGACCGCCATCTCGGTGCTGGCGCCGGGCGCACCGGCACCCACCGAGCCCGAGGCCCGCACGCCGTCACGGTCGCCCACCTCCCAGTAGAACGGGCCGATGTCGGTCTGCGCACACTGCGGGTTGGTCTGCGCCGTGGCCGTGGCGGCAGCCACCCGGCCGGCCAACGTGATGCCGGGCTCGGCGCTGTTGCCGTCATCGCCGTCATCGCCACCCCCGCAGGCGGTCAAGGCCAGGGCGGCCAGCACGGCCAGGGCGACAGGGCGGGCAGCGGGGCGGCAAACAGATCTGTGGAACATGAGAGTCCTCCTGGGACAAAAAAGGGCGGGAACGTGAAGCCAATGTGGCATCGTGTTCCCGCCCATCCCATCGGACAGTGCTGTACCGCACAGTGCGGTATTTCCTACAGCACCTGCACAGCCCGGTTCAGCCCAGCATGTCGGTCCAGATGTTCTGCGCCCAGCTCAGCGCGTAGCGGCCTTCCACCTGGTTGGCCGCAGCCGACAGGCCACCCGAGCCCGGCACGGTCTTGAAGGTCTTGTCGGCGGCGTCGTACTGGTGCACCGAGGCCACGTGCACCACGTCCTTGGCGGTGACGAAGCTGTAGCAGGTGTTCATCACCACCGGCGTCGTGTTCACCGGCTGGCCCTGCAACAGGTTGATGATGGCCGCCGCCGCCACCTTGGCGTGCTGGTTGGCCATGTGGCCGCTCTTGGGCATCAGCGGGGCCGACATCGTGGCATCACCCAGCACGTGCACACCCGGCACCGCGGTGGATTCCATGGTCAGCCAGTTCACGGCGCACCAGCGGTTGTTCACGTTCACCAGGCCGGCCGTGCGGGCGATGTCACCGGCACGTTGGGCGGGGATGACGTTCAGCACCGCGGGTTTGAAGTCCTCGAAGTCGAATTTGGCCGTGCTGTCGGCCGCGACCTCGCGCAGCACCGCGTTGGGCCGGTAGTCGATCATGCCCTTGTAGTGCTGGTCCCAGGCCTTCATGAACAGGCCCTTCTTGGACTGGATGTCCGGGTTCGCGTCGTAGATGATGACCTTGCTCTTGGGCTTGGCGGCCTTGAAGTAGCTGGCCACCATGCAGGCCCGCTCATACGGTCCGGGCGGGCAGCGGTAGGGCGACATCGGGATCGACATCGCAAACACGCCGCCATCGGGCATGGCCTGCAGCTGCGCGCGCAGCGCCGCCGTCTGCGGGCCGGCCTGCCAGCTGTGCAGCACACGGCCGCTGTCCAGCGCCGCTTGCAGGCCGCCCACCCCGTCGGTGGTGAAGCCGATGCCAGGCGAGACGATCACACGGTCGTAAGGCAGCGAGCCGCCGTCCTTCAGGCGCACGGTCTTGGTGGCCGGGTCGATGGCGGTGACTTCAGCACGCACCACCTTCACGCCCATGGCGGCCAGGTTGCCGTAGCCACGGGTGATGTCGGCCATCTGCTGGTGGCCGCCGATCACGAGGTTGGAGATCGGGCAGGAGACGAAGCTGGCGTTGCGCTCGACCAGCGTCACGTCGACGTTGCCCCACATCTTCAGGTAATGCGCCGCGGTGGCGCCGCCAAAGCCGCCGCCGATCACGACCACGCGGCCGATGGACGGACCACCCGGCGTGGCGCAGCCCACCATCGTGGTGGCGGCCAGCGCCGCGCCGGCGCCGAGCACACGGCGGCGAGAGAGGTGCAGGTGTTGGGTTGTCATGGTGCGGCTCCTCACTTCTTCGGCTTCTGGGCGGCAAAGTAGCCGGCCACCAGCTTGAGCTGGTCGTCGGTGTAGCCCTTGACGATCTGGTGCATGATGGTCGCGGGCTGGTTGCCACTCTTGTAATCGGCCAGTTGCGCCAGGATCTTCTCGGCGCTCACGCCGGCCAACGGTTTCATGTCGGTCAGCGCGTTGCCGTTGGTGCCGTGGCAGTTGGCGCAGGTGGCGGCCAGGTTGCGCGCCAGGTTCGGGTCCTGCGCGTGTGCGCCGCCGGTGGCCAGCACCAGCAGGGCTGCGCCCATCATCGTCTTTCGCATCGTGTTCTCCTCAAGCAATGCGGACTGGAGTGTCGCCAGCCCGGACCCGGACGCTACACGGGTTGCCCCGCATGTCCGACCGCCTTCGCTGGTTTCTAATATCGTTGCATGCGAATATATCGGTGCTTGATCAAACACTCGACCGTGAAAACCCTCCGATCCTTCACTTCCCTGTTGGTACGCGCCAGCCTGGCGCTGGCTGCGGCCACCGGCCTGGCTGCAGCGCAGCCTGTGCAGGCGGTACAGGTGGCGCCGCAGGTGTGGATGGTGCAGGGCGAGTCGGCGCTGGGCTCGTCGGCCAACCGCAACTTCATCTCCAACGCGGCTTTTGTCGTCACCCCCGGCGGCGTGGTGGTGATCGACGCGCTGGGCTCGCCCGCGCTGGCCGAAGAGTTGCTGGCGCAGGTCAAACGCGTCACGCCGCTGCCGGTGAAACACGTCATCGTCACGCACTACCACGCCGACCACATCTACGGCCTGCAGGTGCTGAAGGCCGCCGGGGCCGAGGTGATCGCCCAGGCGCGGGCACACGAGTACCTGCAGTCCGACACCGCACAGCTGCGGCTCCAGTCCAGCCGCGACGAGCTGTTCCCGTGGGTGGACGAACACACGCGGCTGGTGGCCCCCGACCGCCGCGTGGCCGAGCTGGGCACGCTGACCGTGGGTGGCGTGCGCTTCGAGATCGGCCACGCGGGCCCGGCGCACACCCCGGAAGATCTGGCGGTCTGGCTGCCCGACGCCCGGGTGCTGTTTGTCGGCGACCTGGTGTTCCGGGGCCGCATCCCGTTTGTCGGCCTGGCCGACAGCGGGCAGTGGGTGCAGGCGCTGGACCGGCTGCTGGCCTACGACGCCCGGCTCATCGTGCCCGGCCACGGCCCGGCCTCGGCCCATGCACGCGAGGACCTGCAGCTCACACGCGACTACCTGGTGCACCTGCGGCAATCGATGGCCCGCGCGGCGCAGGAGCTGGAGCCCTTCGACGAAGCCTATGCCCGCACCGACTGGTCGCGATTCGAGGGCTTGCCGCTGTTCCGGGCGGCCAACCGCATCAACGCGTACAACACCTACCTGCTGATGGAACGCACCGCCAAATGAAGCGCCGAGACAGCTTGCTGGCCCTGCCGGCCTGGCTGCTGGCCGCGGCCGGGCCGCTGGCCGCGGCTGGGCCGCTGGGCGTCATCCCGGCTGCTGCCGACGGCGGCGCCGCGGCGCCTGGCCAGCCGGTGGCCTGGCCCGCCGGCGTGCCGCTGCTGGACGGCCGCCCCTGGGCCCCGCTGCCGGGGCAGGCGCAGATCGTCGTCATCTGGTCCACCACCTGCCCGTTCTGCCGCCGGCACAACGCCCACGTGGAGAAGCTGCACCGCGCGCTGGCCGGCCGCCCAGGTGCCGTGCTGGGCGTGGCGCGCGACCGCGATCCAGCCGCGGTGCAGCGCTACATGGCCACCAACGGCTACAGTTTCCCCGTCACGCTGGCGTGGCGGCCGCTGGCCGCAGCGCTGAGCGCCCGCAACGTGATCCCGCTCACCGCCACGGTCGGCCGTGACGGCCGGCTGCAACAAGTCATCCCGGGCGAGATGTTCGAAGAAGACGTGCTCGAACTCGCCCGCCTGGCCACCTGATCCCCCTCAACCCTGTCTGGAGCTTTTAGATGCCCCGTTTGTCCACCACACTCGCTGCCCTGGTCCTGTCTGCCGCCGCAGCGCCCGCCTTTGCCAACCTGGCGCTGGCGCAGAAAAACGCCTGCACCGCCTGCCACGCGGTCGACAAGAAGGTGGTCGGCCCGTCCTACGCCGACGTGGCCAAGAAATACGCCGGCCAGAAGGATGCCGCCAAGACCCTGGCCGCCAGCATCAAGGCCGGTGGCAGCGGCAAGTGGGGCCCGGTGCCGATGCCGGCGCAGGCCGCGCTGAGCGAGGCCGATCTGAACACCCTGGCCACCTGGATCCTGGGCGGCGCCAAGTGAAGCCGCGGGCGGGCGCCTGGCTGGGGTCGCTCGCCCTGGCCGCGGGCCTGGCCTCGGCCAATGCGCAGGGGGTGGACATCTTCAAGGATGCCGACCTGCCGCTGGGCCATAAGCTGATCGCCGAACACGCCTGCAGCGCCTGCCACGTGAAACGCGTGGGCGGCGACGGCAGCAGCATCTACCGGCCGCAGGGGCGCATCAACACCCCCGGTGCGCTGCGTGGCATGGTCGATTACTGCAGCACCGAGCTGAACCTGGGCCTGTTCCCGGAAGAAGTGACGGCCATCGCCGCCGTGCTGCAGCGCGACCACTACCGCTTCGGCCCCCGCGCCCCCGCACCCGCCCCACGCTGAGCGCGGGATTGACGCCGACGGCCCGCCGCAAGCATCATCCACCGCTGATAGAAGGACATGCGCATGAAATCCACGTCAGCGGCGGACCTGGCCACCCCTGAAGACGACGGCTCGCTCGGTGAATCCGACCAGGTCTTCTCGTCGGCGGCCGAGCTCTTCCGCCTGCTGGCCACGCCGATCCGGCTGAAGATCATCAGCGCGCTGTGCCAGACCGAAAAAAACGTCTCGCAGCTGCTGTCGGAGATCGACACCACGCAGCCCAACATGAGCCAGCACCTGTCCACGCTGTACCGCGCAGGGGTGCTGAGCCGGCGCCGCGACGCCACGCAGATCTACTACCGCATCGGCAACGAACGGGCGGCCACGTTGTGCCGCGCGGTCTGCATGCAGATTGCACTCGAAGCCGACGGTGACGACCAGATCCCGGCCACCGAACGCCTGACCCCGCAGCCCGGCGCGCGCGCCTGAGCGCGCAGGGCCGTCCCAAGGGCGAATTCCGGAGTGCGCAGCACGAAGGTACTCCCGTGAGCGCCCCCAGGGCCGGGCTGCGCCCAGCCCGCCCCCCGCGGGGGTTTGAGGTGCCCGGCAAAGCCGGTTCACCTGACGAGCGCACCCGGGGTTGTCGCCAACGTGACGGCCAGCGGCGGGTAGACCCGCTCGCCGCACGTGCCGCGTCTGCCTAGTCTTGCCACACCGGTGCCCAGCCTGGCGCACCGGACTTCAAGACCGGAGACAGACCATGTTGCACCCCCGCGCCTTCCCGGCCCCGCTGTTGACCAGCCTGGTGGCCGCCACCTTGCTCGCCGCCTGTGGCGGCAGCGACGACGACAGCCCCGCCCCGCCGCCGCCCCCCCCGGTGGCCGAAGAAACCCGGCCGCACGACGCCCGGGTCTACACCGCCGACGCCACGGCCACCACCTTCGACGCCCTGGCCGCCGCAGCCGGCGACACCGTGGACATGTCCACCACCAGCCGCTGGGCCGGCGTGCGCGGCGGTGCCGCCTACCGGGTGGAGGTGCCCGCCAACTGGAACGGCATCCTCGTGATGTACGCGCACGGCTACCGCGGCGAAGGTGCGGCACTCACGGTGTCCAACCCGTCGATCCGCCGGCACCTCATCAGCCAGGGTTATGCCTGGGCGGCGTCCAGCTACAGCAAGAACTCCTACGATGTGCGTGCCGGCGTGGAGGACACCAACGCGCTGGCGCTGGCCTTCAACAGCATCGCGCAGGCCGCCGGCCGGACGCTGGCGGCGCCGAGCCGCATCTACATCACCGGCCATTCGATGGGTGGCCACGTCACCGGCGCCGCCATCGAAGCCGAGACCCAGGCCACGGCCATCAACAAGGTGGCCTATGCCGGTGCCGTGCCGATGTGCGGCGTGATGGGCGATGCCGAGTTGTTCAACCAGTTCGCCGGCATCCAGATGTCGGCGCAGGCGCTGGCCGGCATCCCCAGCTATCCCAGCGCACGCTGGAGCGAGGTGGCCGGCCTGGTGACGGGCACGCTGTTCAGCAGTTTCCCGTCACCCGCGGCGCCCACGGCGCAGATCGCCGTCACCAGCACACAAGGCCAGGCCTTTGCGTCGGTGCTGCAGAACATCACCGGCGGCACGCGCCCGATCTTCGACCTGGGCCTGGCCTTTGGCGGCAGCTTCCCGTCGCTGTGGGGCGCGCTGGGCGGGGACGGCACGATCACCGGCATCCTGAACAAGACCGTGCTGGACACCAACGCCTTCACCTACACCATCACCGGTGACACCGCGGGCAGCACGGCGCTGAACGCGGCGGCGCAGAAGCTCACCGCCGCCACCGACGCCAACCGGCTGCGCACCGACGGCCTGCGCTGGATCCCGCAGATCAACGGCGAGTTCAGCGTGCCGGTGGTCTCCATCCACACGCTGGGCGACCTGTTTGTGCCCTTCAGCATGCAGCAGGTCTATGCGCGCCGTGCCGCCGCCAAGGGCAATGGCGACCGGCTGGTGCAGCGTGCCATCCGCGGCGCCAGCCACTGCGATTTCACGGTGGCCGAGCAGGTATCGGCTTTCGAGGCCATGGTGGTCTGGGCACGCGACGGCATCAAACCCGGTGGCGACGACGTGCTGACCGCCACTACCGTGGCCGCGCCCACCTACGGCTGCAGCTACACCGTCAACACGCTGGGGCCGGACGAAAGTGGCACCACGCTGGCGCTGCGCGGCACGGTGGCGGCCCTGGCGCCGTGCACCGCGCCGGCAGAGTGACATGGAGCCCCCAAGCTCACGCTGTTCGCTGCC
>JADMJD010000056.1:13170-25771 GCA_018780805.1 Rubrivivax sp.
CCCCAAGGGGGCGCAGGCTTCCCTTGGGGCGGCCCGGCGGGAAGCCTGAGCCCCCAAGCTCACGCTGTTCGCTGCCCCCCAAGGGGGCGCAGGCTTCCCTTGGGGCGGCCCGGCGGGAAGCCTGAGCCCCCGCGCCCCGGTCAGCGCACCGGGATGCGGTACCAGGTCAAGGTCGGTCGGCCGTCGACACCGGGCATGTCGAAGCTGTTGCCGTCACTGGCCAGCACGATCGTCACCAGGCGGTCCAGGTTGTCGATGCCGGCCGCCACCCCGGCGGCGCTGCTGTCGAAGATGCCTTCGCAGCCGTCGGTGTCGTGGACCTTGCCAAACAGGCGCAGTTGCCCAGTGGCGGGGTCGAAGCTCCAGCTGGCGTACTCCACGCCCGGTGGTGCGTCGGCCGCCGTGCAGCTGCTGCCGTCGCCGGCCCGCTGGCCGATGGCCATCACACGGCCATTGGCAAAAAACGCGAAATGCTGCACCGACAGGTCGGTGGCCGAGCCCCGTGCCCACAGCCCCACCAGGCCCGCGGCGTCGTTGCCCAAGCGCCCGATGCTGACATTGCTGCCCGGCGGGCCGACGCTGAGGGTGTCGGGCGTCACCGTGAAGCGTTCGTCGTCGCCGCTGTCGCCGTGCGAGGTACCGGCGGTCAGCGTGCTGTCCAGCTCCAGCTGGGTGGCGATGCGGCCCGTGGCCGGATCGATGTCGAACCAGCCGAGTTCGCTGCCGCTTTGCTCGCGTGTGTCGGCGCGGAAGGCCTTGGCCTCGGCCAGGAAAAAGCGGCCGTTGTCGCCGAAGCGGAAGACCGTGGCATCGGTGGTGTCGGCCGCACCCCAGACACCCTTCAGCGTGGCCAGCGCAGCGGCACGTTCGCCGGTGGCCGAACCGGGCAGCGAGGTCGGCCGGATCGGCGGCATGCCCAAGGGGGCCAGCAGCGCATTGGCTGCCACCAGGTTCAGCCGCAGGCTGGTGGTGGCCACGCCCACCGGGTTCTTGAAGCCGTAGTAGACGGCACCGCCGCGTTCGACCAGCACACGCGCATAACCCAGCCGCTGCGCCAGTGCCGGGGCGGTGGTGAAACTCAGCACACGCGCCGTGCCCAGGGTCTGGATGCTGTAGCTGCCACGCCCGATCACGCTGCAGTTGCGCGGGCCGTTGGTGCTGGTCTTGCGGTAACAACGGTAGAACGTGACCCGGCTGCCCGGGCCGCTGAAACCCACCCGCAGCGTGGCCGTGGTGGTGTAGTAGTTGCCGGTGTTGGCGGGCAGCGTGTTGGTGTTGGCCAGGTCGCCCAGGTTGAGCGTGCCCGCGCCCCACCACTCGTCCGGGTCCAGGCTGAGGTCGGGCGACACGCCGTTGGCGGCGTAGACACAGGGTTTGCCGGTGGCACGCGCCACCACCTGCTCCAGCGTGCCGGCCGACGTGCGTGCCGCATCGGCCGTCTGCGCCGGGTCGTTGCAGGCCAGCTGCGAGTCCTCGCGCACGTCACCACCCGCCGCCACATTGGCGTTGTAGAGCAGCACCTGGTTACTGCTGCGCACGTCGTAGGTCGGCGCCGTGCTGGTGGTGGTGTTGCTCTGCACGTACAGCAGCGAACCCGGCGGGAACGTGGCAGGGCCGAGCAGGCCCAGGTCGACCGGACCCCAGTCCTTGTAGAGCACGGAGCCGCTGCCCCCCGGGAAGGTGCGGATCTTGTCGCGCAGCACCGCCTGCAGCGACTGGCCGGCGATGTCTTCGGCGCGGCGGATGCCCCGCCCGGCTTCGCGGCCGTTGCAGAACTCGTACTCGTGGCGGCCCAAGGCGTCGCGCACCCGGTTGCGCGAGCGTTGGGCCGGATCGCAGGTCACCCAGTCACTGCCGTTCCAATGCAGGTCGCCGGCCCGGTCGGGGTTGCTGTTGCCGGCCCAGCCCTTGGCCACCCCATTGGCGCTGAAGTTGTTGCCGGCACTGGACATGTAGTGCTCCTGGTAACGCACCCAGCCCTCGGCATCGGCCACCGTGTCGTCGGCACCGCTGCGAAAGCTGCGCATGAACCAGTTGTTGACGTCGGTGAAACGCAGCGCAGCGAGCTGGGCACTCGCCTCGGGCGTGGCCGGTGCGGGCGGCTCTGCCAGCGCACGCATGCTGGACGCCAGGCGCAGCGTGGCAGCGTCCGGACCGATCTGCGCCGCCAGCGCCGTGGCCAGGGTCTGCAGGCCGGTGTGCAGCGCAGCCCCGGTGCTGGTGCCCAGGCCGGACTGGGCCAGCGCATCAGCCAATGCATCCGCCAGCACCGGCAGCGCGGTCAGCACCGTGATCTGCACCTCGCGCTGCACATCGGCAGCCGTCAGCAGCAGGCCGTTGCGGTCGGGCGTGCCGGGCAGCGCGTCCAGCGCGGCGCTTTGAGCCAGTTGCGTCAGCTGCACCAGCCGCGCCAGCTGCGCCGCCTGGCGGCCGGCGGCGCTGCTGTCCAGCGTGAAATCGGCCAGCGGTGACAGCGCCAGACCGGTGTCCTGCTGCACCTGCAACGTGGCCTCGGCCAGCGGCAGGCGGGCCAGCACCACGCCGGCCTGCACCAGCGTGCTGAGCGGGCTCACGAACACGCTGTGCGGCCCGGCCTGGCCGGTGGCCGGCGCGTGCATCACGAAGGCCCGGCCCACCGGGGCGGCGGTGTCGGCGTCGATGGCCTCGGCCGGCACCTCCACCACCACCGCGTGGCGGCCGGCGCTGCTGGCCGGCACCTCCAGCGTCCAGCGGCCGTCGGCATCGCTGGGCGCGGAGCGCGGCTCGCCGGCCCCGCAGGCGCCGTCGTCGTCCAGGTCGTAACAGGCGCTGGCGCCCTGCAGCGGGCCGTCCACCGCGCGCCCGCTGAGGGTCACGGTGGCCACGAGCGGCGCGGCCGTGGGCGCGGCCTGCTCAGCCCCGCCGCAAGCGGCGAGCAGGAGCAGGGGCAGCAGCAAAGGCAGCAACAACAAACGCTGCGGGCACAGGCCGGCGGCGGCCGAGGTCAGTCGCTTCATCGGTCGGGTCCTTCTCATCGCGTGAGCTTCTCGATCTCGCGCCGCTCGAACAGGTAGTCGGTGTTGCCCTGGTGGCCGGCGGTGCTGCTGGCGCCGTACTGCGGCGTCTGCGGCAGCTCCTTCACCACCGCAGCGCGCACGCGGTCGAACAGGCTGCTGCCCACCTGCCAGCGGTCCACGTCCTGCAGCGCCTGCATGAAGTGCCAGGCAAAGGCGGAGTGGCCGTTTTTGCCGCGGTCCGACACCGGCTCGTCGCCGCCCGAGGCCATCACGACCGCGGCCTTGCGCTTGAGCAGATCGTCGGCGTCGGCACCCCCGCCGATCTGGGCGCGGTCACGGCCCACCAGGCTGCCGGCGTAACAGCTGTCGGACACCAGCATGATCTGGCGTGCACTCACCGCACCCACCAGGCGCGCGATGTCGGTGTTGGCCAGCCAGGAGTTGGGTTTGTCCACCTCGCTGTCGGACGGCAGCCAGAAGCCGGTGTCGACGCCGTTCAACGGCTCCAGCACACCGTGGCCGGCGTAGTAGACGATCACCGAATCGTTGGCGTCGGCCTGCAGGGCCAGGCGGTTGAAAGCCCGCACCATGGCCTCGCGGCTGGGGTTCTCCAGCACCGTGGTCTCGTAGCCCAGCCGGTCTTCGAGCAGGCGGTTCACGGCCTGGGCATCGGGCAAGGCGCCCTTGAGCTGCGGGATGCGCCGGTCCTGGTAGCGGTTGATCCCGATCAGCAGCGCCAGCTTGCGCTCGATGTTGGGCAGCACCGCCTGGCGCACCCGGCGCTGGCCCTCGCGCAGCGGCCGCGCGGCCGGCGCGGCACGGGCGGCCTGGGCTTGCGCCTGGGCTTGCGCCTGGGCTTGCGCCTGGGCCTGCGCCTGTGCTTGCGCCAGCCGCTCACGTTCGGCCGCCGCCTGTGCGCGCGCGGCCTGCACCTGCTGCTTGAGCTGCTCGGTGATCAGGCACAGGCCGGTGTCCAGCTCGGCTTCGCTGCGGCAGTTGGCCACGTCGGCGAGTGACGGGTCCTGCTGCAGGCGGTAGATGCCGTTCTGGAACATCGTCTGCTTGTGGCGTGCACGCGCAGCCAGCAGGCTTTGCACCTCGTCGCGCGGCAGTTGCGACCAGTCCAGCGCCTCGAAGGTCAGGCCGCCGGAACCGTCGTTGCCCAGCGCGGCGTCAAGCGCGAGCGTGACGTCCAGCACCCGGCCATCGGTGGGCGAGGACATCAGCACCGGCAGCTGCACCGCGGCCAGCGCCGAGCCCACCACCACCGAGATGGCGGCGGTGGCCGGGTCGTTGGCCGCCGGGCTGCGCAGGATCAGCGCCTGCGCGTTGGCCGGGGCCTGCACGAAGCTGTAGTTCAGCGCCGACAGGCCCGCGCCGTCGATGGCGTAGCGGCCGGGCAGGCTGTCGGGTGTGGCCGCGGTGGACCAGGCGAGACTGCCGGTGGTGGCCGTGGCCAGCGTCTCGCCCGCCACAAAACCGGTCACGGTGCCGGTCAACGGCGGCAGCAACTGGCCCACGGTGCCGGCCACCGGCGTGGCCAGGTAGGTCAGCAGCGCCGGGCTGATGTTGGCCAGCAGGCTGCCGCTGGCACTGGCATCCAGCGCGTAATTGGCGGCGTCGGCGCCGGCCAGGCTGGCGCTGTAGGCCACGGTCTTGCCGCTGCCGGCGTTGGCATCGGCAAAGCTGCCGGCCAGCAGCAGCGTCAGCGCATCACCCACCACGGCGCCGCCCAGCGTGGCGCTGACGGTGGCCGTGGTGCTGCCGTCGTAGACCTTGTCGGCCGCGGCCACCCCGGCCAGCGCCAGCGTGGCCGGGCTGATGTCCACCACCAGGGCCGGGTTCTGCAGCGTGTAGTTGGTGGCATCGGTGCCCGTGAGCGACAGGCCGCCCACGCTGACGGGTCTGGCCTGGCCCACCGCCTTGTCGGCCAGGCTGCCGGCCGCGGCACCCGCCACGGCCACGCTGTCGCCCGCCAGCGGCGTGACGCTGGCGCTGCCCCCCAGCGCCACCGCGGTGCCACCGTCGTAAACGCGGTTGACGGCCACCAGGCCCGCCACCGGCAACGGGGCGGGTGTGATGTCGGCCACCAGCCCGGCCGGTGCCAGCAGGCTGTAGTTGCCGGCGTCGGTGCCTGTGAGCGAGAGGCCGGACACGGCCACCGGCTTGGCCAGCCCCGCGTTTTTGTCGGCAAAGGCCGCACTGGCCGTGCCGGCCAGCAGCACGTTGTCGGCGCCCAGCGGCAGCACCACGGCCGTACCGGCCAGCGGCGCGGCCAGCGTGGTGTCGTAGACCTTGTTCTGCGCCACCAGACCGCTCACGGCCAGCGGGCGCGGCGTGATGTCGGCCACCAGGCCGTTGGGCGGTTGCAGCGTGTAGTTGCCGGCGTCGGCCCCCACCAGCGTGAGGCCGCTCACGGCCACGGGTTTGGCCACGCCGACGTTTTTGTCGGCAAAACTCGCGCTGCCGCCGGCCAGGGCCACGGTGTCGGCGCCCAGCGGGCTGATGCTGCCCAGCGCCGACAGGCTGGCCACCAGCCCGGCGTCGTAGACCTTGTTGGCCACCACGCTGCCACTGACGGCCAGCGTGGCGGCGCTCACGTTGGCGGTGAACACCGGCACCGTGTAGCCAAACACCGGCTGGCCATCGGTGCCCACGACGCTGAACACTGTGCCGGCGTCCAGCGTCACGGGTTTGCCGGTGCCCACGTTTTTGTCGGCCAGCGCGGCGGTGTCCACCCCCGCCAGGGTCAGCACGTCGCCCGGCAGCAGGCCGGTGAGGCTCCAGGTCAGCGGGTCCAGCGTGATGGCCGTGCCGGCGTCGTAGACCTTGCTGAGCAGACCCCCCAGCGCGAGGCCGGCCACGTCGGCCGGTGCCAGCGCAAAACCCACGGCATTGCCGCTGGCCGGGGTGATGTAGTTGCCCTGCGCGTCCAGCGCCCAGGGCTCGCCCGCCAGGCCGTAGGCGCTGAAGGCCGGCGCCAGGGTGCCCAGCACGGTCTGCCGCGGGTCCTGCGCCAGCAGCACCCAACGGCCGTTGGGGGTGTTCAACGGCACCGGGTCGGCGGTGTTGCTGAAGCTCAGCAGCGGTGCGCCCGTGCTGCCACGCAGCACGATGGCATCACCGCTGCCGGCCGCCGACAGCGCCGCGCCGGGCAGCAGGGCCAGGGTGTCGGCCTGGATCTCCAGCGTGCCGGGCACAGCCAGCGCGCCGCTGATGGCGAGATCGGACACACCCAGCACCCGCAGCCGCAACGCGGACGTGGCGCCCAGGCCAGCCATCGCGCCGCTGATTTCAGCCGAGTCGAGCGAAAAGTCCAGCGCGCCGCGGGCGCCCATCGTGGCCGGGCTGGCCACGTCCAGCGCGATGCCGACCTGGGCCGCCCCGGCAAACACCACGCTGGGCCCGCTGCCATGTGGCACGGCGCCGAGGACCAGCGCGTTGTCGGCCTCGATCTGCAGGTTGGCCGGCGTGGACCAGGTCCAGGCGCCGGCGGACTGGATGCCAGCCGCCACCCGGCTGGGGTCGCGCCCGATCAGGTGCAGGTCCCCGCTGGTCGCGGTGAGGGCATGCGCCGAGCTGCTGCCGAACAGCAGGCCTTGCACACCCCCACCGATGCCACTGATGGACACGCTGGCGCCGGTGAGGTTGCTGTCCAACACCGTCACGCCCGGCAGGCCGGCACCGCCGCTGCCTTCGATCACCAAGGCCCCGCTGGCCGTGGCGGTCAGGCCGCTCAGGCTGACGGCGTCGGCGCCGCGCACCGTGAGGCTGCCGCCGTTGTTCACCACCCAGTTGCTGGCGCCGACCGTCGCGACCCCGAGGTAGTCCTGGCCCGGCACGGCGGGGTTGCCGCCAGCGCCGTCGCCGTCCAGGCTCAAGCTGTTGGTGGTGATGTTCAACACCGCGGGCGTGGCCGCGGTGCCGATCTCGATGCCCACGCCCTTGGTGCCACCGGTACCGGTGATGGCGACCGCAGCCGCCGTCAGCGTGGCCGTCCCGTTGACGTTGACGCCCCAGCCACCGCCGATGTTGGGGTCGTCCTGGGTCGCCGGCTCGAAAGGCGCAGCACCGGTGAGGTTGATGCCGCCCGTGCCGGCGTCCAACCCCACCGTGCCGGTGAGCAACACCCCGGAGCCACCGATCCGCAGGTTGACGTTGCTCACGGCCTCTGCGCCGAGGCTGGCTTCGCCCACGCCACTGAAGCTGATGTTGCCACCGCCGGTGCGCACGGTGCTGTTTTCCAGCCGGGCACGGCCCGCCTGGTTGCCGTCGCTGTCGGCCTGCAGGCTGACGTTGGTGCCGGCGCCGCTGGAGAAGTCCAGCGTGCTGCGCACGACGCGCTGCGTGCCGTCGCTGGCCACCGTGAAGCTGGCCGGGTCACCACTGGCGCTGAACGCGGGCAGCACGTTGTCGCTGCTGCCCAGCAGCACGGTGTCGCCGCTGATCAGTGCCGTGCCACGGCCGCTGAGCGCCAGCTGCACGTTGCTGCCCAGGCGCACGCCGATCTCGGTGGTCTCGCGCCCCGAATTGGGATCGTTGGGATCGATCAGCACGCCGGGGTCCGCCGAGATGCCGGTGACCGTGAGATCGGTTGCGCTGATCAGGCTTGGGGTGCCGCCCGTCAGGTCTTCGCCCACGACGCCGCTGCCCAGCACCACACCTCGGCCGCGCAGCGTGATGCTGGCTGCCGTCATCGGCGTGCGTGTGAACACCAGGCCGCTGCCGCCGGTGGGCGCACCTTCGCCGCTGACGACGAGCGACGAGCCCGGCTGGCCGGCGCTGAGCAGGCTGTCGGTCAGCGTCACGCCCACGCCGCTGCCTTCGTCCGCGCTGCCGATCACGCCGTTGCCATCGAAGCGTTCGATGCGGATGCTGGCCGCCGGGTCGCTGGCAGTGAGGGTGCTGCGCAGCAGTGCCACGCCGCCCTCGGCCACGCGGTTGCTGTGCAGCAGCGCGCCGCTGACGGTCAGAGCCGTCACATCGGTCAGCACCACGCCGGTGGCCGAATCCACGGCCAGGCTGCCCACGTTCAGCGCGGTGCCCGTGAGGCGCGCGGAACCGCCGGTGGTGGTGATGGCGAGCGGCCCGCCGCCCGTGGCGGTCCAGGTGCTGGCACCCTCCGCATGCACGCCCGCGCTGGGCAGGCCGGTGAAACCGTCGATGCCCGCGCCTTCGCCGTTGAGGCTGATGCTGTCGGCCGTGATGTTGACCACGGCCGGGCTGCCGCTCTGGCCCATCACGATGCCGATACCACTGGGCCCGGCCGTGCGCCCGCTGAGCAGGACGGCACCGCCGCTCAGGTCGGTGTTGCCCGTGAACAGCAGGCCGCTCGCCCCCAGCGGTGACGACACACCCACGAAGCTGACGCTGCCGCCGTCCGCGTCCACCACGTTGTTGGTGCCCGTGACGATGACCCCCGCGTTGGCCTCGCCGACGGTGACGTTCAACGGCCGAGGGTTGCCGCCGGCGTCCTGGTCGGGCACGCCGGTGCCGGCCATGCTGAAGTCGCCGCCGCCCGTGCGCACAGTGCTGCTCTGCAGCCGTGCCCGGCCGCCCCAGTCGCCGTCGGCATCGGTGTCGCCCTGCAGCACCACGTCGGTGCCGGCGCCGCCGATGAAGTCCAGCGTGGCGTAGCGCAGCGCCAGAGAGCGGGTGCTGAGCACGCTGAAGCTGGCCGCGTCGCCGCCGGCCAGGAACTGTGGTGTGTTGCCGT
This sequence comes from Rubrivivax sp., assembly GCA_018780805.1. Classification (GTDB taxonomy): domain Bacteria; phylum Pseudomonadota; class Gammaproteobacteria; order Burkholderiales; family Burkholderiaceae_C; genus Rubrivivax. Next base: position 21,883 of record JADMJD010000056.1, read on the forward strand.
TGACCGTGTCACCCAGCAGCACGTAGTCGCCTTCGATCACGCCCGCGCCCCGGCCCACGAAGGCCAACTGCACATTGGCCCCCAGGCGCACGCCGACCTTGCTGTTGCTGGCGTTGTCGGCAGACGTGCCGCGGATGCTCAGGTTGGTGACCGTCAGCACGCTGGCGGTGCCGCCCGTCAGGTCTTCGGCGAACACCCCGTCGCCCAGCACCACACCCATGCCCTGCAGCGTGATGTTGTCGGCCGTCATCGGCGTGCGCGTGAACGTGAGGCCGCTGCCTCCCGAGGCTGCACCCTGGCCCTGGACCAGCACGCTGGCACCCGCACCGGGGCTCAGCAGTTCGCTGTCCGCCAAGCTGACACCGGTGCCCGAGCCCACCAGCGGGTTGCCGATGGCGGGCAGGCCGTCCGCGCCGCGGATGGCCAGTTCGGCACCGGCCGCACCGGTGGCCAGGCGGCTGTTCTGGATGCTGATCGGGCCGGCCCCGCTGCCGTTGCTTTGCAACAGCAGGCCGGCTTCGGCCGTGACCAGGCTGTCCTGCACCTGCAGGCCCTGGGCGCCTTGTAGGGTCAAGGTGCCCAGCGTGCTGAGGCTGGAGGTCAGCAGCTGGGTGCCGGGCGAGCCATCGGCCTGCACCCCGTCGCCCTGCAGCGCGAGCACGGCGCCAGCGGTGCCCTGCGGCCCCAGCAGGTTGGCGTACTGCACCACCAGGCCCCGGCCCACGCCGGAATCGACATGGCCGGTCAAGGTGACCGCGGTGGCGTCCAGCGCGTTGACCAGCAGGCCGCCGGGCGACGCGGCGTCGCCGCTCAGCGCCAGGCCCACACTGCCGCCCGAGCTGGTGCCGCTGACCGTCAAGGGCCCGCCGGCCACGGCGATCTGTGTCTCCAGGCCGCTGCCGACCGCACCACCGATCAGCAGCGTGCCCAGGCTGCCGTTGCGGCTGTTGCCGCTGAGCAGCATCTGCGAGCCGGTGTTGGCGTCGGCGTCCAGCATCTGCAGCGTGCTGCCAACGGTCTGCGACGGGCTCACCAACAGGCCCGCCACGTCGGGCGAGTCCGCACCGGCACTCACGCCGTCGAGCGCCAGCACACGCTCGGCCCGCAACGTGCTGCCGCTGATCAGCACGCCGGTCGACACATCGCTGCGGCCCGCGAGGCGGATCTCGCGCGCGGTGAGCACGCTGTCGGTGATCACAACACCGTCGCTGTCCTGCGTGCTGTTGCTGGTGCTGGCACCCCCACCGATGAGCCGGCCGCTGCCGGCGTCGATGACGCTGTTGTCGATGTCCAGCGCATCACCGCTGGCCGAGCCGCCGATGCGGGCCCAGTTCGCGGCCACGGTGGTGCCGGGCAGTGCGCTGTCGGGCAGCAGCTGCAGGGCGCCGAACAACACGTCGCCGCCGTTGGTGGTGACGATGGTGTTGCGCAGGCTGATGCCGAGCGGGTCGGCTCCGGCCGTGGCCAGGCTCAGCGACAACGGCGCGCCGGTGGAGGCGATCAGCACGTTGTCCATGCCCACGACCTGCGCGGTGATGCCCAGGCTGCCGCCGTCACCGGTGAGGAAGGTGTTCCGCAGGAAGAAGCCCAGGTCGCCGGTGAAGGTGGTGGCACCGCCGGTGGGCAGCACCACGTCCACGTCCAGCCAATAGCCGGCGTTGGAAAACCCGTTGGCGAACACCGAGCGCTCGACCAGGAAGGTCGCTGCCGTGGCGCCCGCCAGGTCCAGCACCGGCCCGGGCGCACCGGCGTCGTTGCGGATCACGAAGCCGGCATCGCCATAGCTGTTGCCGGTGACGTTGAGTGCCGCGTTGTTGACCGTGATGCGCGTGCCGCGGCCGGCCAGGCCGGTGTCGATGTCGTCGGCGAAGATCACCACGCCATGGCTGCCCTGGCCCACGCCGCGCAGCGTCATGGCGGTGTCGAACAAGCCGCTGGCGTTCAGCGCCAGCCGGGCGCCGGCTTCGATGGAGATGCCTTCGGTGCCGGCGCCGTCGACGGTGAAGGACTGCGTGGCCGTGAGGTTGGTGCTGTCGCCCTGGACCATCACGCCGACATCGATGTTCACCGGCGCGCTGACGAAGCTGACGCCCACCAGGTCGATGTGGCCGGCGCTGATGAACGTGGGCGCACCGCTGCTGCTGCCGATGCGCAGGCCGTCGCGGTTGTCGAAGCTCGTCAGCCCGGTGGCGCGGAAGCGGCCCGTGCCCAGGTCCAGCGTGGCCGCTTCGACGTTGACGGCCACCTGGCCGCCGCTGAGCGTGAACCCGCCGGCGCCATGCGCGATGGCGGGTTTGTACAGGTCGGGCGTGAACAGCCCGTTCGGCAACGGCAGCTGCTGCGCGGAGGCGCCTTCCAGCGTGACGTTGCCGTTACCCGTGGTGATGCTGCTGTTGTAGACCTCGACCACGCCCGCGCCCGCGCCGGCTGCCGTCAGCACCAGGTTCAGTGGCGCGGCGCTGGTGGCGATGCTGCTGTTGTGCACCACCACGTCACGCGCCGCGCTCAGGGTCAGCGTCACGTCGGTGGGTGGCGCCACGGCCAGCGCGGCGCCGTTCATCACGATGTCGCCGGCCTGCGTGTTGCTGCCGCCGCTGCCGGTGAGCACGGTGACGGAGTTGCCGGCGTTCAGCGCCGTGGCCAGTGTGGCGGTGGTGATGATGGAGCTGTCGTCGGTGCTGGTGAACACCGGGCCGCCACTGATGTTGCTGTCGCTGCCGCTGCTGACGATGAAGATGTCGTTCGGGTCCAGCAGCCAGGTGCCGGGGCGGCCACCGCGGCTGCCCACATCCACCGAGGCCGGCCGTGCATCGAGCCAGCCGCCGGAGGTCTCGATGAAGCCGCCGTCGCCCCGCAGCGCGCCGCCGCGGGCGCTGAAGTGGCCGAAGGCACGCGTGGCGGTGTCGCTCCACACGGTGATGCGGCCGCCAGTGCCGGCATCGCCGGTGGCGTCGGCGCTGACGCGGGCCTCGGGGCCGATGTAGACCGCCAGCGCATTCGGCACCTCGGCATCCCGGCCCATCAGGCCACCGCCCAGGCGGATCTGGCCGCCGCCGGTGCTGCCCGAGGCGTCCACCGCCGCGCTGCCGGCCAGGCCCACCTGCGCCCCCAGCAGGTCGATCTGCCCGCCCGGCAGGCTGGCACTGGCGCTGCCAGCGCGTGTGGTGCTGCCGTCGCCCAGCATCAACGTGTCGGCCGCGCGCAGCACGATGTGGCCGCTGGCATCGGGCCGCAGCGTGTCGGCCTGCACCAGGCCCTGCTGGTTGACGATGGCACCAAAGACGTCCACGGTGCCGCCATCGGCCACCAGCCGGCCCAGGTTCAGCACCTCGCCGGCGGGGGTGTGCACACGCACGGCCAGGTTGGGCAGGCCGGTGTCGAGCAGTTCCACGCTGCGCCCGGCCGCCAGGTGCAGGTGGCCGCCCGGGGTGCTGATCTCGCCGAGGTTTTCCACCCGCTCACCCAGCAGCACCACCTGCCCGCCCCAGTGGCTGCTGATGCTGCCCTCGTTGCGCACAGCGGCAGCAGGCAGGGTCTCGTCCAGGCTGAACTGGTAGCGCTGGGCGAGGAAGTCACTGTCGTTCAGGCGCAGCGTGCTGGCCACCAGGCCGGCCACGTCCACCCGTGCACTGACACCGAACAGCACGCCGTGCGGGTTGGCCAGCCAGACCTGGCCGTTGCTGGTGAGCGAGCCGAAAATCTGCGAGGGGTCGGTGCCGCTGACGCGGTTGAGCACCTTGCTGGTGGCGCTGCTCTGTTGGAAGTGCACACCGGCGGCGGCGCCGATGGAAAAACTGCGCCAGTCGAGCACCGCGCCGGGCGTGTTCTGCACCGTCATCTGCGCGCCCTGGATGGCGATGCTGGCCTGGCCGGCCCGGTTGCTGGCCAG
>JADMJD010000056.1:25781-41608 GCA_018780805.1 Rubrivivax sp.
CGGTGGGCAAGGTGGCCGGCGCCGGCCCGGCGGCCTGCAGGCCGCTGGCACTGGCCAGCAGCCAGGCCAGCGCCACGGCGCGGGGCAGGGGTTGCAGCAAAAACGCGGGACGGCGGATGGTGTGACGGCGCATCGGGGAACCCGTGTTCAGAAGGAGTAATACAGGCTGACGTGGGCGCGCAAATCGCCCGCGGCCGTGCTGCTGGCCGAGGCCAGCGCACGTGCCACGTCCAGCCGCGCCTGCAGGCTCTGCCAGCTCAGGCGCAGGCCCCCGCCCAGGCTGCCCAGCGTGCAGCGGCTGCGGCCGGCCAGGCACTGCGAGTCGTTGGCGTTGGCCACCTCGCCAGCGTCTGTGAACAGCAGCGCACGCAGGTCGATGCCGGCGGCGGCCGGCCAGGCCTGCAGCAGGTTGGCGCCCTGCGCCTCCAGGCTCAGCGTGAAACCCGAATCGCCGCTGAGCTCACGCTCTTCGTAACCCCGCACCGACTGCGCGCCGCCGGCGCCGAACATCTCGCCCGGCACCAGCGGCTGGCCGCTGTACTGCGCGTTCAGGCGCGCGCTGGCCTGGCCCTGCTCCCCCAGCGGCAGGCTGAGCTGCGCAGCCCCGCGCAGCAGGCTGTAGCGGGCGCGGCTGCCGCTGCGCACGGCCTCGAAATCGGCCGCCTGGGCGTGCCGGCCGCCCAGCGCCAGGTTGCTGTGCAGGCCGATGCTGGCACCCCAGCGCCATTCGCCGCTGGCCTGCACGGTGTAGGTGAGGCTGGCGGGTTGCAGCGACACGCTGGCCCCGGAGGCGCCGCAGGCCGCCTGCCCCAGGCCCAGCAGGGTGCAGCTGTTGCGGTAGTCGCGGTGTTCCACGCCCACCAGCACCCGCTGGTCGGTGTTGCCCAGGCGGGGCAGGTACAGGCCCAGGCGCAGGCCGGCCACCGTGCCCTTGCCGGAGAACTGCAGGTCGCCCGCGGCCGTGGCCACGCTGCCGGCGTCCACATCCGACCAGGCGGCGTAGGCGTCCAGCGCCATCGCTCGGCCGTAGAGCGGCGCGCGGTAGCTGCCGCTGAGCACACGCACCGCGCCCGGGTTCTCGGGCGCGGTCTGCACTTCGGTGGCGAACACGTGGTCGGCGTCCCACAGGTTGGCGTGCTGCCAGCCCAGGGCCGCGCGCCAGCGGCCGGTGGCGCGTGCGCCGGTGTTGTCCAGCCGCGCGCTGAAGCGCTGCAGCGGCTGCTCGGCCACCGTGACCTGGGCCACGATCTCGCCGGTGCCTGCGCCCGGCTGCAGCAGCACCTGCACCCCCTTGGCCGGGTTTTCGTTGGCCATCTGGATCTCGGCGTCGATGCGGCGCACGGCGGGCGTGCGGCCCACGGCCAGGCTGGGCAGGCTGGCGCGCACGTTGGCCTCGCTGAACTGCTGCTGGCCGCGCACCTGCACCTGCGCCAGCCGGCCTTCGACCACACGCAGCAGCGCCAGGCCGCCGGCCAGGTCCTGCTCGGGCAGGAAGGCGACCACGCCGCCAAAACCCGCGTCACGGTAAAGCGCCTGCACCGCCAGCGTGGCCTCGCGCAGCCGCGTGCTGGTGAGCGGCCCGGTGAAGGCCTGCAGCACGCCGGCCAGTGCATCGGCCGGCAGCAGGGTGTTGCCCTGGACCTGCCAGCGCTGCACGTTCGCACGGGGCGCTTCGGCCGGCGGCGGGGACGCAGGGGGCGCGGTCTGCGCGCCGGCCAGGCCGCTCGTGCAGCCGATCATGCAGGCCACGGCCCAGCGGCTGGGCAAGGTCCAGAAGGTGACAGGCAAAGGTGATCCCCCGGCGGCGCCCGCAGTGCCGGGGGGCCAACAGCCCCTGCCGACCACGGATCTTCTTCACATCCGGAAACATCTCCGGACGCTTGGCGTTGTAACGCGTGGACGCACTTCTGGCGAGAAGGACTGTCCCCTGCTTTGCGGGTGTCGGCTGCGTGCAACGGCGCGGCCGGGGCCGCGCCGGGGGGTCAGAGGCGGCCGGCGGTGCCGAAGCCGACCAGCCTGGCCACGGCCTGGGTGGGCCACTGGCGCACGGCGTCGTTGTAGGCCTGCACCGCTTCGTTGAAGACCTGGCGCGCAAAGGCCAGGCGGGGCTCGACCTCGCGCAGCACGGCCAGCGGCGCCGCCACCGCGTCGGCGGCGCGCAGTTCGGGCTGCAGGTCCAGCAGGGCCAGCACCCGCGCGCTGGCGGGTGCCAGCACCGCCTCGGCGCGTGCCAGGGCCAGCGCCGCATCGGCCACCACCGGGCGCGGGCGCAGGCTGTCGGCCGCCGCCGCCACCTGCGCCTGGCCGGTGAGCAGCGCGTCCAGCGCCGCCCCTTCTCCGGCCAGACCCGGGCGCACGGCCGCCACCAGCGGCAACACCTGCTCACCGCGTCGGGCCAGGGCTTCGTCCACCAGCTGCCAGGCCCCGGTGATGGCGTTGCGCAGGCGCACCAGGCGGTTGTAGGCCCCGAGCACCCAGAACACCAGGACCGCAGCGCCCAGCAGCGCCAGCAGCGCCGGGGTTGTCATGTGCGCACTTCGCCCTGGCCCAGCACCACCCACTTCAGCGAGGTCAGGCCCTCCAGCCCAACCGGCCCACGGGCGTGGAACTTGTCGGTGCTGATGCCGATTTCCGCGCCCAGGCCGTACTCGAAGCCGTCGGCAAAACGGGTGCTGGCGTTGACCATCACGCTGGCCGAATCGACCTCGCGCAAAAAACGCATGGCGCTCGGGTGGTGCGAGGTCAGGATGGCGTCGGTGTGGTGCGAGCCGTGGCGGTTGATGTGGGCGATGGCCTCGTCCAGGCTGTCCACCACCTTGACGCTGATGATGGGCGCCAGGTACTCCGTGTCCCAATCGGCCTCGGTGGCCGGCACGGCCTGCGGCAGCAGGGCACGCGCCCGTCCGCAGCCCCGCACTTCCACACCTTTGGCCGCGAAGATGGCGCCGATGCGCGGCAAGAAGGCACGCGCCTGCGCCGCATGCACCAGCAGCGATTCGGCCGCGTTGCAGGGGCTGTACTTCTGCGTCTTGGCGTTGTCGGTCACACGCACGGCCAGGTCCAGGTCGACCTCGGCATCGACGTAGACATGGCAGTTGCCGTCCAGGTGCTTGATCACCGGCACACGGGCTTCGGCGCTGATGCGCTCGATCAGGCCCTTGCCGCCGCGCGGGATGATCACGTCCACGCTCTCGGGCATCGTGATCAGGCGGCCGACGGCGGCACGGTCGGTGGTCTGCACCAGCTGCACCGCGTCGGGCGGCAGGCCGGCCTCGGCCAGCGCCGCCTGCACCAGATGCCACAGCGCCAGGTTGCTGTGCAGCGCCTCGGAGCCGCCACGCAGGATGCAGGCATTGCCACTCTTGATGGCCAGCGACGCGGCTTCGATGGTGACGTTGGGCCGGCTTTCGTAAATCATGCCGAAAACCCCCAGCGGCACACGCATCTGGCCGACGCTGATGCCGCTGGGGCGGCGCTTGACACCGCTGATCTCGCCCACCGGGTCGGCCATGGCGGCGATCTGCTCGCAGCCCTCGGCCACGGTGGCGATCACGGCATCGCCCAGGCGCAGCCGGTCCACCAGCGCCGCGGCCAGGCCGGCGGCCTGGGCGGCGGCAATGTCGCGTGCGTTGGCCGCTTGCAGGGCCGGTGTGTCGGCCCGCAGGCGGCGGGCCAGGGCGCGCAGGGCCTGGTCCTTGGCGGCGGTGGGGGCAGCGGCCATGGTGGTGGACGCAGCGCGGGCGGCCGCGCCGACGTGGGCCATGTAGGCGGCGATGTCGTCGATCTGCATGCGGCATTGTCCCAAATGCCGTGGCCGACACGGCAAACAGCGGGCGCTGGCCGTTTGTCTCGGGTCAAGTTGCACGGAGACGCGTCGATAAGCCCCCATGACCGATCGCCTCCCGTCTTCCCTGCGCCCGGCCGCAGCCGGCTTCTTTGCCCACCACGGCGTCTGGGCGCCCGGTGTGCGGCTGTTCCGCAACCTGAACTTCGCCGCCAAGGCGGTGATCCTGTCGCTGGTCTTCCTGGTGCCGCTGGTGGGCCTGCTGGGCTGGCTGCTGAACGACATGCACGACGACGCACTGGCGGCACGCCAGGACAGCGTGCGCCAGCATGTGGAGGTGGCCCATGGCGTGATCGCATGGGCGCATGCCAAGGAGGCGGCCGGCGAACTGCCGCGGGAACAGGCCCAGCGCCTGGCACGCGATGCCGTCTCCAAGCTGCGCTACGACGGCCGGGAGTACTTCTGGATCAACGACATGCAACCACGGGTGGTGATGCACCCGGTCAAGCCTGAACTGGTAGGGCAGGACGTATCCGCCGTGAAAGACCCGAACGGCCTGGCCGTCTTCGGCGCCTTTGTCGACCGCGTCAAACGCGACGGCCAGGGCTTCGTGGCCTACCAGTGGCCGCGCCCCGACAGCACGGCGCCGGTGGACAAACTGTCCTATGTGAAAGGTTTTGCACCCTGGGGCTGGGTGGTCGGCTCGGGCCTGTACGTGGACGACCTGCGCAGCGCTGCCAACGCGCGGCTGCAGTGGGTGGGCGCCACACTGTTGCTGGCCGTGCTGATGGCGGGTTATCTGTTCCTGAGCTTCTTCCGCGTGATGGACGGCGGCCTGAAGGAGACCCGGCGCCACCTGCGCGCGATGTCCGACGGCGACCTGACGCAATCGCCCACACCCTGGGGCCGCGACGAGGCCGCGCAGCTGATGCTGGACCTGCGCCAGATGCAGGAGTCGCTGCGCCACATGGTGCGCGGCGTGCGCCACTCCAGCAACGTCATCGTGCACACCAGCGGCGAAATCGCCAGCGGCGCACTGGACCTGTCCACCCGCACCGAACAGACCGCGGCAAACCTGGAGAAGTCGGCCTCGGCGATGGACCAGATCACGGTCACGGCGCGTCACACGGCCGACACCACGGCACAGGCGGCCGAAGTGGCCCGCAACAACGCCGAAGTGGCCACCGACGGCGGCCGAGCGATGCACGAGGTGGTGCGCACGATGGACGACATCCACGCGTCCTCCACCCGCATCGGCGACATCATCGGCACCATCGACGGCATCGCCTTCCAGACCAACATCCTGGCCCTGAACGCCGCCGTCGAAGCTGCGCGCGCGGGCGAACAAGGGCGCGGTTTTGCCGTCGTGGCGGCCGAGGTGCGCAGCCTGGCCCAGCGTTCGGCCGCAGCGGCGCGCGAGATCAAGACCCTGATCGGTACCAGCGTCGACCAGGTCGAAGCCGGCACCGCCGTGGTCCGGCGCGCCGGCACGGCCATCGAAAACATCGTGGCCTCGTCCACCCGCGTGAACGCGCTGCTGGGCGACGTGAGCACCGGCACCCGCGAGCAGAGCAGTGGCATCGGCGAGGTGGGTGGCGCCGTGCAGGAACTGGACCGCATGACCCAACAGAACGCCGCACTGGTGGAACAGACCGCCGCCGCCGCGAGCGCCATGCGCGACCAGGCAGACACGCTGGCACGCGAGGTGGCGCGCTTCCAGCTGCCACCGGAACAGGCCGAGACGGCTGTCTCGGCGTCACCGGTGGACGCCGACTTCAACTTCGACAAGGCCATCGAGGCGCACCGGCAATGGAAGGTGCGGCTGCGCCAGGCGATTGCCGAGCGGGGCCGCCTCGATGCCACCACCCTGTGCCGAGACAACGCCTGCCCCCTGGGCCAGTGGCTGCACGGGCCGGGCGGCAAGCGCTGGGGTGGGCAGCCCGGCTTCACCGCGCTGCTGGAGCGGCATGCCGAGTTCCACCGCGCCGCCGGCCAGGTGGCCGAGCGCATCAACAGCGGCGCCTATGCCGACGCCGAGCGCCTGATCGGCTCGGGTTCGGACTTCGCCCGCTGCTCCACCGAAGTGGCCACGCTGCTGACACGCGCCAAACGTGGCCTTTGAAGGCCACGGCACGGCCGTCAGCCCAGCCAGGCCAGCACGCCGATCCAGCCCGAAGCGGTGAGCGCAAAGGCCACGGTGGACACCACGCTGACCGCCGTGGCCTCGGCCTGCCCGGTGCCGTAGCGCTGCGCAAAGATCAGCGCGTTGCTGCCGGTGGGCAGCGCCGCCATCAGCACCAGCACCGCCAGCGGCACACCGTCCAGGCCGAAGCCCCAGTGCGCCGTCACCAGCACCAGGGCCGGCAGCACCAGCAGCTTCAGCACCCCCAGCGCAACCACGCTGCGCCACGAGGCCTGCACGCCGTAGTAGGCCAATGACAGGCCCAGCAGCACCAGGCACACCGGCACCACGGCCGAGCCCAGCACGGCCAGGGTTTCGTCCACCACCGGGTGCAGGCCGAGGCCGGTGAAGTTCCACACCAGGCCCGCCAGGACCGGCAGCACCACCGGGTGCAGCACGGTGTTGCGCACCGTGCTGCGCAGCGTGGCGGCGATGTCGCGCGGGCCGGCCTGGGCCTGGGCACTCGCCAGGTCCAGCTCCACCAGCACCGTCGGCAAGGTCAGCAGGATCAGCGCGTGCAGGCTCACCAGGGCGATGTGGATGGCGAGCCCGGGCTCGCCGAACAGCGCGGCGGCCAGTGGAATGCCGAGCTGCACCGAATTGCCGAAAGACGCCGTGATGGCCCGCGCCGCCGGCTGCGCCACCGGCGCCTGCGCCGACAGACGCCAGCGTTGCCAGCCGTAAACCGCCAGCGCAAACACCACGGCGGGCACAAAGTAAGCGGCCACCGTGCGCACCGGCAGGGCCGCAAAATCCAGCCGCGCCGTGGTGCGGAACAGCAGCGCCGGCACGAAGATGGAAAACGCTGCGTTGCCCAACACCCGCGCGGGGTCGCGGGCTTCGGTGCCGCTGTCCAGCCAGCGCAAACGGCCGGCCACATAACCCAGGCCCACCGTCAAGAAGATGGCCAGCAGCTTGTAGAAAACCGCCCCGGTCACGCCGTCGTCACGCCGTCTTCTTCGCCGCCACCTTCCTGGCCGCCACCTTGCCCGCCGGTTTGGCCGGCCGGGGCTCGAACTCGAAGCTCACCTTGCCCTCCTTGGCGTCGTACTGCAGGAAGGCCTTGAACTTGCGCCGGGTCTTGTTGGAGACAAAACCGTCCAGCAGCGAGGTTTTGCCGGTGCTCAGCAGCTTGGCCAGTTCGTCGTGCGACACCGGCTGCTGCAGGATGATCTTGCCGGTCTTGAAATCGCAGGTCTGCTTGGCACCGACCGCGTGTTCACACAGGTAGTTGCTGCCGTGTTCGTACACGTGGCCCTTGCACTTGGGGCAGGCGCCGAGCGATGTCTGCGCGCTGAAGTCCACCGGCTCGCCATCGGCCTCGGCCTGGCGTGCGTCGTCGCCGAAGTCGAACTCCAGCTTCCAGTTGTTGATCTCGTCGTCGTGCACCAGCTTCAGCTCGGCCGTGAAAGGCCAGCCGGCCTTGGAGCGGAAGCCCTCCAGCGGGCCGATCTTCTTGTCGCGCACCAGGGCCTCGGCTTCGGCCACCTCGAAGGCGCGGCCACCGGGGATCTTGGCGATGCTGAAGTCACACGCCTCGCAGGCAAAGCGGCGGTAGTTCTCTTTCACCACACCGCCGCAGTTGGGGCAGGGCGTGGCCAGCGTGGCGTAGTCGCCCGGGATGGTGTCGCGGTCGTATTCCTTGGCCTTCTTGACGATGCGCTCGGCCATCTTCGCGATCTCGGCCATGAAGGCGTCGCGCTTCAGGCGGCCTTGCTCCATCTCGGACAGCTGGAACTCCCAGTTGCCGGTGAGCTCGGGTTTGGTCAGGTCTTCCACGCCCAGGCCACGCAACAGCGTCATCAGCTGGAAGGCCTTGGCCGTGGGCACGATCTCGCGCCCGTCGCGGTAGATGTATTTCTCCATCAACAGGCCTTCGATGACCTGCGCGCGCGTGGCCGGTGTGCCCAGGCCTTTTTCGGCCATGGCCTCGCGGAATTCTTCGTCTTCGATCAGCTTGCCTGCACCTTCCATCGCGCTCAGCAGCGTGGCCTCGGTGTAACGTGCCGGCGGTTTGGTCTGCAACGCCTTCACGTCCACGGCTTCGGTTTTCACGACCTCACCCTGGGTGACAGGCACCAGGTTGGCATCGTCTTCCTGCGCCTCGCGGCCGTAGACGGCCAGCCAGCCCGGGCGCACCAAGACCTTGCCGTTGGTCTGGAAACGGTGTTTGCCAACCTGGCTCCAGCGCGTGGTGACCATGAACTCGGCGCTGGGGTAGAACACCGCCAGGAAGCGCTTCACCACCATGTCGTAGAGCTTGAGCTCGATCTCGGTCAGGCTCTTGGGCGCCTGCAGCGTGGGGATGATCGCGAAGTGGTCCGACACCTTGGCGTTGTCGAACACCCGCTTGCTGGGTTTGACGTAACCGTCGTTCAGCGCCTTGCGCGCGTGCATGGACAGATCACGCAGCGGGCCCGGCAGGTCCTCGTCGGCCAGCATGCCGAGCGTGCTCTTCACCGTGTCCAGGTAGTCCTCGGGCAGGGCGCGCGAATCGGTCCGCGGGTAGGTCAGGACCTTGTGTTTTTCGTACAGGGCCTGCGCGATGCTCAGTGTGGTCTTGGCACTGAAACCGAAGCGCGAGTTGGCCTCGCGCTGCAGCGTGGTCAGGTCGTACAGCAGCGGGCTGGCCTGGTTGCTGGGTTTGGCCTCTTCCGTGACGGTGGCCGGCTGGCCGCGGCAGGCCTGCGCGATGGCCTGGGCGTCGGCTTCGGTCCAGATGCGGTCGGCGCGCTGCTCAGGGTCGTCGGCGTTTTTCTTCCAGGCCGGGTCGAACCATTTGCCTTCGTATTCACCGGCCGCGGCACCAAAGCTGGCACGCACCTCCCAGTAGTTGCGCGACACGTGGCGGCGGATCTTCTCTTCACGCTCCACCACGATGCTCAGCGTGGGGGTCTGCACGCGGCCCACCGTGGTGAGGAAAAAACCGCCGTCGCGCGAGTTGAAGGCCGTCATCGCGCGGGTGCCGTTGATGCCCACCAGCCAGTCGGCCTCGGAGCGGCTGCGTGCCGCGTCGGCCAGGCCCAGCATCTGCGCGTCGCTGCGCAGTTGCGCAAAGCCGTCGCGGATGGCTTGCGGCGTCATGCTCTGCAGCCACAGGCGCTTGACCGGCTTGTCGATGGGCTTGGCCGCGGTGCCGGCGTATTGCACGATGAGGCGGAAGATCAGCTCACCCTCGCGCCCCGCGTCGCAGGCGTTGATCAGCTCGGTCACGTCCTTGCGCTTGACCAGCTTGACCACCGCGTTCAGCCGTGTCTTGGCCTTGTCGATGGGCGCGAGGTCGAAGTGCGGCGGCACCACCGGCAGGTTGGCAAAACTCCACTTGCCGCGTTTGACGTCGTATTCCTCCGGCGCCTTGATCTCCACCAGGTGGCCCACCGCCGAGGTGACCACAAAACGATCGTTCTCGAAATGGTCTGCGTGTTTTTCGAACTTGCCGCTGCTGGGCGTGAGCGCGCGGACGATGTCCTGCGCCACGCTGGGCTTCTCCGCAATGATGATGGCCTTGCCCGCTGCCTTGTCGCTACCCGTACCTGTTGCCATGTATCGCCTGATGCCTTGCCTACAATGCCGCTGCTCTCGCGCACGCACACACACGCGCGCACGCCCACCATTCAATGTACCCAATGAAAAAGCCCGTGCAAGCCAAGGTCGATGGACGACGCATCCAGGTCCGGCGCTCTGGCGTGCACGGCAAGGGGGTCTATGCCCTGCAGCCCATCGCCGCCGGCGAGCGCGTCATCGAGTACACCGGCGAGCGCATCAGCTGGCCCGAGGCGCTGCGCCGCCACCCGCACGACCCCACGGACCCGCACCACACCTTTTACTTCCACATCGATGACAGCCAGGTCATCGACGCCAAGTACGGTGGCAACACGGCGCGCTGGATCAACCACGCCTGCGCGCCCAACTGCGAATCCGAGACCACCGACGGGCGTGTCTTCATCAAGGCGCTGCGTGACCTGCTGCCCGGCGAAGAGCTGTTCTACGACTACGGCCTGGTGATCGACGAACGCTACACCCCCAAGCTCAAGAAAGAGTACGCCTGCCGCTGCGGCGCGGACAGCTGCCGCGGCACCATGCTGGCGCCCAAGCGGCGCTGAGCCCGGCATGCAGCCTGCCATCGCCCTGAACTGGCGCGCCGATGTGCTGGCGCAGCAGCTCGCGCCGCTGCTGCCCGGCATCGGTGTGCAGGTGCAGGCGCAGCTGGGCTCCACCAACACCCGGCTGCTGGAACTGGCCCGCGCCGCCGCGCCGGGCGCCTGCCCGCCGCAGCTGCTGGTGGCCGAACACCAGACCGCCGGCCGTGGCCGCATGGGCCGCGGCTGGGTGTCGGAAGCAGGCACATCGCTGACGTTTTCGCTGCTGCTGCCGCTGGCGCCGGCCAGCTGGTCTGGTTTGTCGCTGGCCGTGGGCTGTGCACTCGCTGATGCACTCGAGGTTGCACTCGAAGACACGCCGGAGCCAGCCGCCACCCCGCCCCGGCTGGCCCTGAAGTGGCCGAACGACCTGTGGCTGCTGGACGGCCCCGGCCGTGGGCGCAAGCTGGGCGGCATCCTGATCGAGACCGTGGCCGCAGGCGCACAACGCCTGGCCGTGGTGGGCGTGGGCTTGAACGTCCAGCCGCAGCCGCAGGCCGATGGCAGCAGCCTCAGCCACGGCCTGGCCAGCATCAGCGAGCTGGACAGCCGATGCACCGCGCCGGCCGCACTGGCCGCCGTGGCGCGCCCGCTGGTGCTGGCGCTGCAGCGCTTCGAGGCCGAAGGGTTTGCGCCCTTCCACGCGGCGTTTGCACGGCGCGATCTGCTGGCCGGCCAGGCCCTGGCCACGTCGGGTGCCGAGCCGGCGCTGCAGGGCCGCGGCGAAGGGGTGGACCACGACGGTGCCCTGCTGCTGCGCAGTGCCGATGGCACGCTGCACCGCATCAGCAGCGGCGAAGTCAGCGTGCGCCTGCAGACCCCAGCCGCCACACCATGCTGAGGACGCTGCTGGCCCTGCTGCTGTTGGCCAATGCCGCGTGGTGGGCCTGGTCACAGGGCTGGTTGCCGGCCACGGCCCTGCCCTTCCCCACCGAGGCGGCGCAGCGCGAGCCACAGCGCCTGGCCGCGCAGCAGCGGCCCGACAGCGTGCGCATCCTGCCCTCGGCCGAAGCGCGCCGCCTGGCCGCTGCCGCCTGCCTGCAGGCCGGGCCCTACAGCGACGAACGCTGGCCCGCCGCCGCCGCCGTGGTGGCGCGCGCCGGCCTGCCCACCGCCGCCTGGCAGCGTGTGCCGGTGGACGGCGGCTCGCTGCTGCGTGTGCCCGAGGCCGACACCGGCCAGCAGCTGCTGCTGCAGGCGCTGCAAGAACCTGATCTGGGCGAGGCCTTCAAGCCCTGCCCTTGACGCGGGGTCTGCCGGGCCCTACCGGGCTCAGCGGCGCGCGCGGCCCCGGGCCAGCGCGGTGCTGGCCACGGCCAGCAGCAGCAGCCAGCCGGCGCCCATCGCACCACCGCCACCACCGCTCGGGGTCGGGGTGGGCGTCGGGTTGGGGGCCGGTGCTGCCGCGGCCACCGTCACGCTGCGCAGGGCCACGCTGGTGTTGCCCTGGTCGTCGGTGACCGTGAGCTGCACGCTGAAGCTGCCGGCCCCGGTCGGGACCAGGCTGGCCGTGGCCGCGTCGGCCGCACCGCTGAAGCCGCTGACGATGCCGCCAGTGCCCCGCAGCGCCCAGCTGTAGCTGGCGATGCTGCGGCCCACGGCCACCAGGCTGCCGGTGCCGTCGAGCTGCACGGTGGCGCCCGCCGTGGGGGTGGGGGTGGTGACGGCGATGCGCGTGAACGCACCGTCAGCCGCCGCCACGGCGCCGGCCGCGTCCAGCATGCCGGCCCCGCACAGGCCGGTGATGCAATAACACTGCAGCTGGTCCGCGCCGCCCGGGGCGCGGCATTGCGGCACCGGCGTGGGGTCGTCCGGGCCGTTGTCGGCACCGGTGGTGGGGAAGGCGCGGGCGCTGGCCTGCAGCGCGGCTTTCACCTCGTCGGGCGTCAGCGCTGGCCGGCCGGCCAACATCAGTGCCACCGTGCCGGCGACGATGGGCGACGAAAAACTCGTGCCCACGGTGATGTTGTAGCTGTCGGTCCAGATCGGCGAACCCGGGCCCTGCGTGCCGTTGTTGCTGCCGGCCAGGATGGGGTACAGGCAGGGTTCGCCCGCGTCGATGTTGACGCAGTTGCCACCGGGTGCGCTGATCGTGATCTGCGACCCCAGGTCGCTGAAACCCACCTTGGTGCCGGCGTGGCGCAGGCCACCCACACCGATGACCCCGGCGCAGTTGGCGGGCGAACCCACGGCCTGCCCGGTGTCGTTGCCGGCGGCGGCCACCACCACGGCGCCGGCGGCGTTGATGCGCTGCACGGCGTCGATGTAACTCTGTTCGCAGGCGCCGCCGCCGCCCAGGCTCAGGTTGAGCACGCGCGCCGGGTTGGCATTGACGATGCCGGCCACCGGCTCCAGCCCGGCGGCCCACAACATGCCGGCGATGATGTCGGAGTCGTAGCCGCCGCACTTGCCGAGCACCCGCACCGGCAGGATGCGGGCGCCGAAGGCGAGACCGGCCATGCCGTTGTTGTCGTTGGTGAGCGCACCCAGGATGGTGGACACCTGGGTGCCGTGCCAGGAGCTGTCGCTGGCACCGCAACCGGCCAGCGGGCCACTGCGGCTCTCGGCGGCGGTGACCCAGTCGCCCGGGTCGCTGGGGTCGGCGTCAGCGCCGTTGCCGTCGTTGGCAGTGGTGATGTCGACGATGGTGTCGATGCCCGGCAGCAGGCGGCCGACCAGATCGGGATGGTCCAGACGCACGCCGGTGTCCAGCACGGCCACGACGATGCCTTCACCGCCGGCCGGCCGCCGTGCCCACGCGGCTTCGGCGTTGACGGCCGACACAAAAGTGGTGTCCGGCGCGCGGAAGTACCACTGGCCTGCATCCGGCCCCAGCGGGCGGCTGGAGCTGGCGGGGTACAGCGGGTCGTTGGGCACCATCTTGGCGCGGCGGCGGCGGTCGGGCACGGCCCAGGCCAGGTCGGGGTGGCCGGCCAGCCGGGCCGCCAGCGCTTCGCTGCTGACCCCGCTGGCGTGCAGCACCTGCCAGCGCTCGGTCAGGGCCTGCCCGGTGGCCAGCGGCCGGCCTGCGCGGGCCACCAGCGCATCGGCGCGGCGTTGCAGGCGCTGCGAGCGCTGGGCGGTGGCTTCTGCCGCCAAGGGGCGGGCTTCGCCTTTCAGAACCGGGGCCTCGGGTTTGAAGGCCACGATCACGCGGGCCTCGGGTGCCGCCCGCGCCCCCAGAGGCAAAACCAGGGCGGTGACCACGGCCAGGGCCTGGAACGTGCGCAGGATGTTCATCTGGACAGTGTAGGTTCGGGTCTGACACTCCGGGGAAACACGGGGTTTGCGCCACAACACACGGCGTCACGTCCTTCGGACGTGGGGTGGCAAGGGTGGCACGGGCCATGCATAGTCAGTGTCCCATTCATTTGTTGCCAGGAGTTCCGTTTGAAGCTCAAACTTTCCGCCCTTTGCATCGCCGCCCTTGCCGTTGCCGCCGCCGTGCCGGCCCAGGCCCAGGGCCGAGCCGATCTGGTCGCACGCTCGCTGGCAGCCCAGGCGCGCTTCGTGCCGGGTGAAGTGCTGGTGCAGTTCCGCGCCGACGCGACCGAGGCCCGCAAGGCCGCTGCGCTGGCCCGTGTGCAAGGCAGCCTGGTCAAGATGCTGCGTTCCAAGGCCAAGCGCAGCGACGGCCGTGGTGACCTGCACCGCGTGAGTGTGCGCTCGCCGCTGGCCATGGCCGCGCTGCTGAAGGCGCTGCAGGAAGACGACGCCGTGGACTTTGCCGAACCCAACTGGATCTACACCACGCAGGCCACGTCCAACGACACCTACTACGTCAACGGCCAGCTCTGGGGCATGTACAGCGCCACCAGCACGCCCCCGAACCAATACGGCAGCGGCGCCGCCGACGCCTGGGCCGCCGGCAAGACCTGCAGCAGCGATGTGGTCATCGGCGTCATCGACGAAGGCATGCAGGTCACCCACCAGGATCTGCGGCCCAACGTCTGGGTCAACCCCGGCGAAATCGCCCGCAACGGCATCGACGATGACGGCAACGGCTACGTCGACGACGTGAACGGCTGGGACTTCGTCTCCAACGACAAGAGTGTCTTCGACGGTGCGGCCGACGACCATGGCACCCACGTGTCGGGCACCATCGGCGGCGTCGGTGGCAACGGCAAGGGCGTGGCCGGCGTGTGCTGGAACGTCAAGATGATCAGCGGCAAGTTCCTGGGCGCGAACGGCGGCACCACGGCCGACGGCATCGAGGCCATCGATTACATGACCGACCTGAAGACGAGCCAGAACCTGAAGCTGGTGGCCACCAGCAACAGCTGGGGCGGCGGCGGCTTCTCGCAGGCCATGAAGGACGCGATCGACCGCGCCGGCGCGGCCGACATCCTGTTCATCGCGGCAGCCGGCAACAACGGCTCGAACAACGACGCTTCGCCGTTCTACCCCGCGTCCTACACCAGCTCCAACCTGATCTCGGTGGCCGCCATCACCTCCACCGGCGGTCTGGCCAGCTTCTCGAACTACGGTGCGACCTCGGTCGACATCGGCGCGCCGGGCAATGGCATCGTGTCCACCGTGCCAGGCGCCAAGCGGTTCCAGTCCAGCTACGCCAATTACAGCGGCACCTCGATGGCCACGCCGCACGTCAGCGGTGCTGTCGCGCTGTACGCGTCGCTGAACCCGGCGGCCACGGCCGCGCAGATCAAGGCCGCCATCCTGGCCGCCGCCAAGCCCACGCCTTCGCTGGCCGGCAAGACGGTGACCGGCGGCCGACTGGACGTGAGCGGCTTCTGACCCAGCCGACGCTCCACCCGCGTTGAACAGCCGGGCCTGCGGGCCCGGCTTCTTTTTGGGCGCAGGGTTTTGTCACGCGACTGACAAGCGGTCGCCTTAGCGTGAGTTGTTTGCTCAACTGCCGGGAGTCCCCATGACACGCACGCTCTTCAGCCTGGCCCTGTGCTTCAGCGTGGCCGGGGCGGCGCTGGCCGAAGAGTTCCGCTTCAACCCGGTGGCCGACACCTCGATCTTTGCCAACGTCGGCGGCGGCGCCAGCAGCTGGGACGACGTCAGCGACGCCGGCAGCGATTCGATCTGGGTCAGCACCACGGGCGGCGGCATCGTGCGGCGCGGCCTGGTGCGCTTTGACCTCGGCACGATCCCGGACGGCTACCGCGTGGTCTCGGCCACGCTGACGCTGTACGAATCCCGCTCGCGCGACGACCACGACATCGGCCTGCACCGCCTGCTGGCGGGCTGGGGCGAAGGCGGCTCCAACGGCGGCGGTGTGGGCACAGGCGCCCCGGCCCAGGCCGGCGATGCCACCTGGCGCTGGCGGGACTACGGGGTGTCGGAGTGGTCCACACGCGGTGGGGACTTTGTGACCGAGGCGAGTGCCACGCTGCGGGTGGGCGCCCAGAACGCGTCCTACACCTGGGACAGCAACCCCGGCCTGGTGGCCGACGTGCAGGGCTGGCTGGACGACCCGACCAGCAGCTTCGGCTGGATGTTGATCGGGCGTGAAGACGACGCCCAGGTGGCCAAACGTTTTGACAGCCTGCAATCGGGCGTCGCCGGCCAGCGGCCGCTGCTGGTGGTGCAGGCGATGCCGGTGCCGGAGCCGGCCAGCGCCCTGTTGCTGGCGCTGGGCGGTGCCGGCCTGGCGGCCGCGGGGTCGCGGCGCCGGGCCGTCGCGCTCAGGCGATGACGCGCACCATCTCCAGCACCTTGTTGGAGTAGCCCCACTCGTTGTCGTACCAGGCCA
>JADMJD010000053.1 GCA_018780805.1 Rubrivivax sp.
GGCGCGACTGTCTGAGCAGAGTGAGCGCAGCGAACGCCGCGAGTTCAGCGCCGGGTCCGTGTGGGCGAGCAGCGCAGAGCAGTCCGGCCACGGGCCGGACCGCGGGTTCAGCCCGGCCCGGGCCACCCGCGCCCGGCCTGGCCGCCGCGATCCCAGCAATTCGACGCACGCTGTCTTCATCTCAGCTCCTGGCTACCGAAGCCAGAAAATCACGCAGCTCACGCTGGCACTCATCAGCCTTTTCCACCGGCGTCCAGTGGCCGCAGCGCGGCAGCACCACCACGCGGGCGGACGTCAGTTTTTCGGCCATCGCACGCACGGCCTGCGGCGGTGCCACGCCGTCTTCTTCGCCGGTGACCAGCAGCACCGGGCAGTTGATGCGGTCCACCGCCGCGGCCGGCGCGCTGGCCAGGGCTTCGCAGCTGCGGGCATAGGCCTCGGGCGATTGGCGCATCAGGCTTTCGCGCACGAAGGCCACGGCCAGCGGCTGGCGCTGGCGGGTGTCGGACGACAGCGCGGCCTGCAGCAGCGCCGTCACGATGGCCTGCATGCCCTCGGCGCCTTCGCGCCTGGCCTTGTCGGCACGTGCGCGCATCGCCACACGCGCCGGCTCTTGCGGCGCGATCAGCGGGCCGAACAGCGCCAGGCTGCGCACGAGCTTGGGCGCTTCTACCGCCAGGTGCTGGGCGACGATGGTGCCCATCGAGTGTGCCAGCACATGCGCGCGTGTCACACCGGCGCGGCTGCACAAGGCCAGCACGGCCTGCACGTAACGCGCGATGTCCAGCGGGCCTTCGGCGGCCTGCGAGCGTCCGCTGCCCGGCAGGTCGATGCGCAGCACGCGGTGCCGGGCCAGCGCCGGCATCAGCGGCTGGAAGGTGTTGGCGCTGCCGCCCAGGCCGTGGAGACACAGCACGGCATCGCCCTCGCCTTCGTCCTCGCTCAGGACACGCTCGATCTGGTGCAGCTTCATCGGAACGGGTTTTCGATGGCGCCGATGCCGTCGATCTGAACCTTGAACACATCGCCGGCGCGCAGCCAGCGTGGTGGCGTGAAACCCATGCCCACGCCGCTGGGGGTGCCGGTGGCAATGACGTCGCCCGGCAGCAGCGTGATGCCACGCGAGCAGGTTTCGATCAGCGTCGGGATGTCGAAGATCATGTCGCGCGTGTGGCCGTCCTGGCGCAGCTCACCGTTGACGTAGCCGCGCACGCGGGTGTCGCGGCCGTCCAGCTCATCGGCGGTGACGATCCACGGGCCCATGGGGCAGAAGGTGTCGAAGCTCTTGCCCAGATCCCACTGCTGGTGGCGCACCTGCACGTCGCGGGCACTCACATCGTTGACCACGGTGTAGCCGAAGACATGGTCCATCGCGCGGCCGCGCGGGATGTCACGGCCATGGCGGCCGATGATGACGGCGAGCTCGCTCTCGTAGTCGATCTGCTCGGTGACGGCCCGGCCCGGCAGGCGCACGGTGTCGAAAGGGCCAATCACCGTTTCGGGTGTCTTGGTGAAGACGATGGGCCAAGTGTCTTCTTTCGGCAGACTGTCGCGGAAGACGGTGCCGGCCAGCTCGGCCGCATGCGCGCGGTAGTTGCGGCCCACGCAGAACAGGTTGCGCCGGGGCTTGGGCAGCGGCGCGCGCAAAGTGATGGCCGATACCGGCAGCCGCGGCCCGGCGGCCGGCGGCAGCGGCTCGCCGCGGGCGAGTGACTCGATCAGCGGCAGCACACCGGCTGCTGCATCGCGGCAGGCCAGGGGCGTGGCTTCGCGGCCGTCGGGCGAGATCAGCCCGACATGGTCAACACCACCCCAGCGCCAGCTGGCGAACCGCATGTGTCTTGTCTCCGTGCTGCCCCGCATGCACGCGCCATGGTGGGCCGGCTGCAGGGTCTGTAGGCAGAAATGAGACTTGCGTCTCAAATCGGGATGGGTGCATCATAAGCAGCAAGCGCCGGCCCTCACAAGAAGCAAACCGCCCGCACCGACCCGGAAAAACCCGCATGGCGCGTCCCAGACACCAACCGAACCCGCCGCCCGCCGCCCCCGAGCGTGGCGTGAAAGCCGCCACCTTCAAGCTGCTGCTGGACACCGCGATGGCGCTGATCCAGCAGGAAGGCCGCATCCCTTCTGTCGCCGAGACCGCGGTGCGCTCCAAGGTCTCGCGCGCAACGGCCTACCGCTACTTCCCCAGCCGCAGTGCGCTGGTCACGGCGGTGATCGAGACCTCGCTTGGTGCCGTGCGCAACCACGCGTCCGACCTGCCCGGCACCCGCGAACGGCTGCACGAGCTGTTCCAGCAGACCTTCCCGCGCTTCAAGGAGTTCGAGCCGCAGTTGCGCGCCGCGGCGCAACTCTCGCTGGAGCAATGGGCGCAAGAGCGTGCCGGCCTGCTGGAAGAAGAACCGTACCGCCGCGGCCACCGCGTGCGCATCCTGGAGCACGCGCTGGCCCCGCTGGCACCGCAGCTGCCCACCGCCGTGCACGACCGGCTGCACCGCGCGCTGTCGGTGGTCTATGGCATCGAGCCCTACGTGATCCTGAAGGACATCTGGGGTGTGTCCGACCGCGAGGTGGAGCGCACCGCCCTGTGGATGGCCGACGCGCTGCTGGACGCCGCACTGCGCGAGGCCGGACTGCCGCTGCCCGCGGCCAAGCCGGCACGCAAGACCAGCGCAAAGACCAGCGCAAAAAAAACCAACGCAAATACCAACGCAAAAGGCTGACGATGCCGCGCCACCCCGCCGCCTGGTACGACGCCCAGTACCACACACGCGCCGGCATCCCCGAGGCGCTGGACATCCTGACGCAGTGGACTGAACGCTCGGTCGCCACCCGCGCAGCGCTGCCGGCGCGGCTGGACCTGGCCTATGGCGACGGGCCTGGTGAGACGCTGGACCTCTTTCCTGCCGCGCAGCGGCAAGCACCTCTGCTGGTTTACATCCACGGTGGTTACTGGCGCGCGCTGGACAAATCCGACCAGAGCTTTGTGGCCGCGCCCTTCGTCGCGGCAGGCGTGTCCGTGATCCTGCCCAACTACGCGCTGGCGCCAGCGGTCAGCGTGCAGCACATCGTGCGCCAGATGGTGCAGGCCCTGGCCTGGATTTGGCAGCAGGCGCCGGCGTTGGGCGTGGACCGGCGCCGCATCGTCGTGGCGGGGCATTCGGCCGGTGGCCACCTGGCGACGATGATGCTGGCCTGCCGCTGGCCCGAAGTGCTGGCCGGCATGCCGGCTGGGCCCTGGCGTGCCGCGCTGTCGCTCTCCGGCGTGTACGACCTGGAGCCGCTGCGCCACGCACCCTTTCTGGCGCCAGACCTGCGCCTCACAGCCGCGGGCGCACGCCAGCTGAGCCCGGCGCGTTTTGCGCCACCGGCCGCGGGCAGCCGGCTGCTGGCCCTGGTGGGTGGCGTCGAAAGCGCCGAGTTCCAGCGCCAGAACCGGCTGATCCGCCGCGCCTGGGGGGCGGGCGTGGTGCCGGTGTGCGAACCAGTGCCCGGCCACCACCACATGAACGTGCTGCACACGCTGGCCGACCCGGCCGCCCGCACGCACCGGCTGGCGATGGAACAGCTTCAGGGCTGACACCCATAATCCAGCCGCCATGCGCCTGCTGATCCTGGAAGACGACCACCAACTCGGCGAAGCCCTGGCCACCGGCCTGCGCCAGCTGGGGCATGCGGTGGACGTGTTCCGCGACGGCGTTGCCGCCGATGCCGCGCTGGCCGGTGCGCCCTTCGACGCGATGGTGCTCGACCTGGGCCTGCCCGGCGCCGACGGCATGGTCTGGCTGCAGCGCTGGCGCGCACGCGGCATCACGCTGCCGGTGCTGATCCTCACCGCCCGCGACGGCACCGAACAGCGCATCGCCGGCCTGGACGCCGGTGCCGACGACTACCTGATCAAGCCGCTGGGCGTGGACGAACTCGCGGCCCGCCTGCGCGCCATGCTGCGCCGCGCCACCGGCCGCGCACAGGCGGTGTGGACGCATGGCGCGTTGCAGTACGACCCCGCCACCAAGCAGGTGCAGTGGCAGGGCCAGGCGGTCGATCTCACGGGGCGCGAGCTGGCGCTGCTGGAGGCGCTGCTGATGCACCCGCAGCGCGTGCTCTCCAAGGCCCAGCTGCAGGAAAAACTCTACGACTGGAGCGGCGCCGAGCCCGAGAGCAACGCGCTGGAGGTGCATGTACACCACCTGCGCCGCAAGATCGCACCCGGCATCGTGCGCACGGTGCGCGGCGTGGGTTATGCGCTCGGCGCTGCCGAGGAAACGTCATGAGCCTGCAGCGCAGGTTGCTCGTCTACCTGCTGCTGTGTGCACCCATCGTCTGGGTGATCGCGCTGGTGGCTTCGGCCGACCGTGCGCGGCACGAGGTGAACGAACTCTTCGACACCGAGATCATCCGCCTGACGCGCCAGGTGCAGGCCACGCTGGTGGGGCTGCAGAGCCCGGGGCAGCCGCTGCCCCCTTCACCGATGGGCGGTGAGGCCGACCTGCGCGACCTGGCCATCGCCGTCTGGGACCGCCAGGGCCGGCTGCTGCTGGTGGACCGCGAAGGCGTGCAGCTGCCGCGCCGCACCGACAACGCCGGCTTCGTGGACCTGACGCTGGACGGCGGCACCTGGCGCGTGTACTACCTGCACTCGCCGCAGGGCGAGTGGCTGGTGGCCGCCGGCCAGCGCGAACACGAGCGCGACGAGCTGGTCTGGAACCTGGTCGGCAGCCAGCTGCTGCCGTGGTTGCTGGTTCTGCCGGTGCTGCTGCTGGCCATGGCCTGGGCCGTGCGCCAGGCGCTGGCGCCGGTGCGTGCGCTGACGGCCGAGCTGCAGGGGCGCGGCGCCGATGACCTGCAGCCCGTGCCCGCCAGCCACGCACCCGGCGAGCTGCAGCCGCTGGTAGGCGCGATGAACGGCCTGTTCGCGCGCATCGAGGACACGCTGGCGCGCGAACGCCGCTTCACCGCCGATGCCGCCCACGAGCTGCGCACACCGCTGGCCGTGCTGCGCCTGCAGTGGGACGTGCTGCGCCGCGCCGCCCATTACGACGAGCGCCTGCAGGCCGAGGCCCGGCTGGGCGCCGGCCTGGACCGCATGGACCGGCTGGTCACGCAGATGCTGGCGCTGGCGCGGCTGGAAGCGACGGACCACCTGGCGCAGGCCCAACCGGTGGACTGGGAGCCGCTGGTGGCCCAGGTGATGGGCGATGTGCTGCCGCTGGCCGAACGCCGCCACATCGAGCTGGCCTGCGACTGGCCGCCCGACGGCCAGCCCGCGCTGCCGCTGCAGGGCGATGCCGGCCTGCTGGCCGTGCTGCTGCGCAACCTGGTGGACAACGCGGTGCGCTACGCGCCCGAAGGCAGCACCGTGACGTTGCGGTTTGCACCCGACCGGCTGCTGGTGCACAACGCCGGCCCCGGCCTGCCCGCCGAGACGCTGGCACACCTGGGCGAACGTTTCCACCGCGTGGATGGCCAGGCCGAGAGCGGCAGCGGCCTGGGCCTGTCCATCGTGCAGCGCATCGCGGCGCTGCACGGGCTGGTGCTGCGCTACCGCAGTGGTGACGAAGGAGGCGCAGGCGGCGTCACGGCCGAACTGAGCCCGCCGTTCAACGCGGCTTGACCTTGGCCAGCAACGCGCGGATCTCTTCGCGCCGGCCGGTGTCGGCCACCTGACGGCCTGGCCGCGGCGGTGCGTTGAGCGCCTTTTCCAGGTAGGTCACGGCCTCGGCCATGCGGTCGTTTTCCGCCAGGTACTCGCCGTAAAAGAAGTTCGGGTCGATGCCCTGCGGGTTGATCGCCAGCGCCTTCTGCAGCAACTCCTTGGCCTTGGCCTTGTCGCCAAACCCCAGCGGCCAGCCCGGCACCTTGTAGTATAGCACGCCCAGGCTGTTGTAGGCCGAGCCTTCCAGCGCCTTGTCGTCGATCTGCAGCGCCTGCTCGTACAGGCCCTTGGCCTGCTTGACCAGGCTCAAAGCGCCCAGACCGCCCTTTTCGCCCGCCCAGGAGCTGACGATGATGCCTTCCCAGACCAGCGGCTCGCTGCGGCCGGCGAAGGCCTCGGTGACCTTGTGCGCCTTGGCCGAGAGCGATTCGAAGCGTTTTTCCCGCTCGGCGGCGGGGGTCTGGTAGCGGATCACTTCCCAGTCGCGCTGCAGCTCGGTGACGGCATCGTCCACGGGCGCGGCCCACGTTGTGAAGGCGGCGACAGGCAACAGGGCCAGCATCAGCAGGGATTTTTTCATG
This sequence comes from Rubrivivax sp., assembly GCA_018780805.1. Classification (GTDB taxonomy): domain Bacteria; phylum Pseudomonadota; class Gammaproteobacteria; order Burkholderiales; family Burkholderiaceae_C; genus Rubrivivax. Next base: position 6,241 of record JADMJD010000053.1, read on the forward strand.
GGGTGGTTCCTCCAGGGTTCAAGTGGTCGGCAGGCGCGGCTTGAAGGCTGCGGCGGTGTTTGGCGAAGCTGCCGTCCAGCAGCGCGCCCAACAGGCCGTTCAGACGCACGGCCAGGCGTTCGGGGAATCCGAGGAAGGCCTCGGCGGCTTCGTTTTGAATCAGCGCCAGCAGCGCAGCGGCCACCACCTCGGGCGCATCGCTGGCGGTGCCGGTGGCCTGGTTGTAGGCCTGCACCGCGCTGCCATTGAAGGCTGTACGGGTGCTGCGCGGGGCCAGGGTCTGCACCTTCACCGGGCCGCCGGCCAGCTCGCGCCGCAGCGCCTCCGCAAAACCGTGCAGACCGGCCTTGCTGGCGCCGTAGACGCTGAAACCCGGCAGGCCGATGCGGCCCAGCGCCGAGCCGACGAACACGACCTGCGCCTTCGGCAGCCGCTGCAGCTGCGGCAGCAGGGCCTGGGTCAGCGCCATCGGCGCCAGCAGGTTGGCCTGCAGCACGGCCATCATCTGCGCCGGGGGGGTGCCCGGCAGCGGCCCGAAGGCCGGCACACCGGCGGCGTGCACCACCACGTTGGCACGCCAGGCGGCGGCAGCGCCGGCCACCGCGGCCAGGCCTTCCACTGTGGTCAGGTCGGCCTGCACCCAGGCCTGGTCGGTGCGCGCGGCGGGGTGGCGGCCCACACCCATCACCTGGGCGCCTGCACCGCGCAGCGTGGCCGCCATGGCCTGGCCGATGCCGCCGCTGGCGCCGGTGAGCAACACACGCGCCTGGTTCGCCTTCATGCGGCCACCGCTTGGGCTTGCGACACCACTTGCGGCAGCGGCAGACTGCGGAAGACATCGCCGTACAGACGGAAGAACGCGCGTGCGGCGTGCACGATGGCGGCCTGGTCGGCGGGGTCTTCGATCTGGTCCATCAGCAGCGCAAAGTGCGCCGTGTGTTCCTGGTCCAGCGTGCCGTGCGAGCGCAGGTAGCTGAAGCCGGCGTCCGGCAGGCCCAGCGGCTTCTGGATCGCGTCCGCCGCCATCAGCGCCAGCGAGACACTGGTGCCCTCCAGCACGTGCACCATGCCGAAGAAACCCAGCGGGTTGCCACGCGCGATGGTGTCGTAGGCGTAGGCCACCATCACCTCGGTGGCGTGGCCGGGCCGGCCGTTGCGCACGGCGTCGGCGTCACCCCCGCAGGCGCTGATGTCGTCCAGGATCCACTCGTCGTGGCCGGCTTCTTCTTCGATGTACTCGTCCAGCGCGCTGTCCAGCCAGGCGTGTTGCGGCGGCAGCGCGGCCTTCATGGCCTGCAGCAGCGGCACGGTGTGGCGCACATGGTGGTAGGCCTCGCGCAGGAAGGCCAGGTAACTCGGCAGCGAGACCTCGCCGCGCAGCGCGCCCTGGATGATGGGCGTGGCCAGCAGGCCCTGGCGGGCGGTGATGGTGTCTTGCAGCAACTGGGCGTGGAAGCTCATGGGTGTGTCCTCAAACGGGGGTCAGCGGGTCCAGCGCATGATTCAGCGCATCAGCGTGGGCCTGCCAGATGGCGGGGCGTTGGGGGCGGCCGTTGGCCGTGGCCAGGCCGCTGGCGGTGTCGAAGGCGGCACGGCCGCGCACCCAGCGTGCGATGCGGGCGTAGTCGGGCAGCGTGGCATTGGCGGCGTCCACCGCGGCCTGCAAGGCGGTGTCATCGGCGTCGGGTCGCACCGACCACAACACGGCGCTGAGCGCCGGCTGTGCATCACCGAACACCACCGCCTGCCCCACCGCAGGCTGGCAACGCAGCGCGGTTTCCACCCACTCGGGCGAGACATTGCGGCCGTAGCCGGTGATCAGCAGGTTTTTCTTGCGGCCTTGCAGGTGCACAAAACCGTCGGCGTCGATGTGGCCCAGGTCGCCGGTGGGCCACCACGTCGGAACCGGCGCAGGGTCACCCAGGTAACCACTGAACAGGCTGCCGGCGATCAGCAGCTCGCCGTCGTCGGCCACGCGCATCTGCGCATGGGGCAGCAGGCGGCCGGCGCTGCCGGGGCGGTTGGCTTGCGGTGCTTGCGGTGCATTCGGCAGGTTGAGCGTCTGCACCGACGCCCCCTCCGACAGGCCATAACCTTCGGCCACCGGGATGCCCAGCGCCTGTGCCGCCAGCACCAGCGGCGCGCCAACAGCGGCACCGCCCACGGCCACCAGCTTCAGGCAGGCCGGCGCGCGCTGGCCGGTGAGCTGCAGCAGGCCCACCCAGGCGCGCAGCATCTGCGGCAGCAGGATCACGCTGTCGGCTTGCTGCTGCAGCACGGCACGGTGGAACATGGCCACATCGAAGGCCGACGAACCCGTCAGGCCGATCTGCGCCAGCGGCAGCGCCACGATGGTGCTGCCGTGGGCACGCGGCGCCATCAGGCCGGCGATGTTTTCCAGCAGCACGGCATACGGCAGCGCGCTCAGGTGGCGTTGCAGGCCCAGCGGCGCCAGGGCCTGCACCAGGCCGGCGGCCACGGCGTCCAGCGCCGGCCCCCCCAGGCACACACCCTTGGGCGTGCCGGTGGTGCCCGAGGTGAAGGTGATCTTGACCGTGCCGGCGGGCAGTGCCACGGGCGCGGCAGGCAGGCGCAGTTGCATCAATGGCAGGCCGGCCAGCGTGACAGCCGACCACGGCAGGCCGGCCATGCGGGCCGCCCACTCACCCGTGGTGAGCACGGTGTCCACACCCGCCGCCTGCAGCGCATGTTGCATCTGCGCGGGCGTGAAAAACAGCGGCAGCGGCACGTGCACCACACCCGCAGCGCGCGCCGCTTCGTCCAGCACCACGAAGGCGGGGCCGTTGTCCAGCACGGTGGCCAGCACACCCGTACCGCTGGCCTGCAGCTGGCTGCGGGCGGCCTGCACCGCTGCCGCCAGATCGGACGACGACCAGGCAACGTGGCCGTCGAAGAGCGCCGCACTCACTGCGTGGCCCCGCGCCGCACCAGGCGCTGCAGCGCCTGCTCGATGTGGCCGGCCAGCACCACCGGGCGGTGGTCGTAGTAGCTGCCCCAGGCGGCGGCCTGGTCGCCCAGCACCGCAGGGTCGGCCACACCCAGCGCCATCGGCACGATGCCCAGGCGCACAAAGAGGTGGCGCAGCTCTTCGGTGAGCGTGCTCACCACCCACTGGTAACCCTGGGCCGCCAGGTGCGGGCCCAGCAGCGTGATCAGGCGCCGGCCTTCACCGGCACGGCTGGCGGCCAGGTGGCCGACTTCGACGATGCTGCCACGCGCCGGGCGGGTGGCACTGTCGGCCTGGTCACGGGCGAGCAGCTGGTCCACCGGCGCCCCGAGGTAACGCTCCAGAAACAGCGGGCCGGCATCGGCCGGGCGGTAACCGGCAGCGGCGACGATCTCACCGTCGGCATCCCGCAAGCTCAGCAGCACCGGTGCAAACTGGCGCACATCGGCGTCGTAACGTTCGCGGTAGACCCTGCGGATGAACTGCTCCACCGGGGCACGCTGCGCGTCCAGCGGGCCATGCACCTGCAGGCGCGGCGCGGGCCGTTGGGCTGCGGCGGGGGATGCATTCAGGTCCGCCTTTGGCGGCAGGTTCAAGGCCAACACAGACACTCCTCGGATCGGGGAACCAGGCCCCCCGGCTGGGAGACCTGTTTCGACGAGGGTGATGTTGGCGGCCGGGGATTAACCCGGCCTTAAGCAGCCGGACCGGGGCCCGGCTCAGGCTGTCACATCACGTCACCACAAACGGCATCTGCCGCTGCGGTTGCCCCAGCCGCGCCAGCGCATTGGCCAGCGCAGGTGCCAGCGGCGGCAGGCCGGGCTCGCCCATGCCGGTGGGCGGGTCGGCGCTGGGCACGGTGTGCACGGCGATCTGCGGCATGTCGGTGATGCGGGGCACCTGGTAATCGCCGAAGTTGTTCTGCTCGACCACGCCGTCCTTCAGCGTGATGGCCGAACCGGGCAGGCACAGGCCCAGACCCATCAACGCCGCGCCCTGCACCTGGGTTTCCAGCGTACGCGGGTTCACGACCAGGTTGCAGTGCACCCCAGCCGTCACCCGGTGCAGCACCGGCCGGCCCTGGGCGATGGAAGCTTCCACCACATAGGCCACCACCGACTCGAAGGACTCGTGCACCGCCACGCCCCAGGCGCGGCCGGTGGGCAGCTGCTTCTTGCCATAGCCGCTCTTGTCCACCGCCAACTGCAACGCGGCGCGGTGGCGCGGGTGCTGATCCCCGATCAGCTTCAGGCGGTAGGCCACCGGGTCCTGCTGCGTGCGGCGCGCGATCTCATCGACCAGGGTCTCCATCACGAAGGCCGTGTGTGTGGAACCCACGCTGCGCCACCACAGCACGGGCACGTTCTGCTTGGGGTGGTGCACGGTCAGCCGCATCGGCAGCGGGTACGGCGCGCGCATGCCCTCCACCGCTGTGTTGTCGATGCCGTTCTTGACCATCATCGGCTCGAAGAAGGTGCCGGCGATGATGGACTGGCCCACGATCACATGGTCCCAGGCCAGCACCTGGCCCTGGTTGTCGAAGCCGATCTGCGCGCGGTGCAGGTGCATCGGGCGGTAATAACCGCCGTGGATGTCGTCCTCTCGGCTCCACTGCGTGCGCACCGGCGCGTCCAGGCCGGCCGCGCGCGCAGCCTTGGCGATGCCGCAGGCCTCGACCACGTAGTCGCTGCTGGGGATGGCGCGGCGGCCAAAACCACCGCCGGCCATCTGCACGTGCACTTTCACCTGCTCGGGTGGCAGGCCCAGCACACGGGCCGCGGCCTGGCCGTCCAGGCCCGGCATCTGCGAGCCGACCCAGAGCTCAGCGCCAGCGGCCGACACACGCACCGTGCAGTTCAGCGGCTCCATCGGCGCATGCGCCAGGTAGGGGAATACAAACTCCGCCTCGATGCGCTGCGGCGCGCCGGCCAGCGGCGCCATGTCGGCGTCGAAGTGGCGCGGGCCGGGCTGCGTGGCCAGCGTGCGGTACTCGGCCAGTTGGCGCACGCTGTCCACCTTCTGCACCGCCTCAGTGTCCCATTGCAGCTTCAGCGCATCACGGCCTTGTTTGGCGGACCAATAACCATCGGCCACGATGGCCACACCTTCGGCACCGCCGTCCAGCGGCACACGCAGCACGGCCTTCACGCCGCGCACGGCGCGTGCGGCGCTGTCGTCCACCGAGGCCAGCTTGGCGCCGAACACCGGCGGGCGGGCGATCACCGCCGTCAGCAGGCCGGGCAACTTGACGTCGATGCCGTAGTCCTGCCGGCCGCTGCTCTTGGCGCGCGCGTCCAGGCGGGTCGTTGCTTTGCCGATCAGGCGGAAGGCCTTCGGGTCCTTCAGGCTCACCTGTTCGGGCACGGGCAAGGCCATGGCCTCGGCCGCCAGCTCACCGTAGGGGGCCCGCCGGCCGCCAGCGCCCAGCACCACACCGGCTTGGGTGCGCAGCGCCGACACCGGCTGCTGCCAGCGCGCCGCAGCGGCCGACAACAACATCGCACGGGCCCGGGCACCCAGCTCGCGGTACTGCGTGAAGCTGTGTTTGATGGCGGTGGAACCGCCGGTCAGGTGCATGCCGAACAAGGGGTCGGCATAGGCGGCGTTGTTGCTGCCATGTTGGCTGCGCACCTTCGACCAGTCGGCATCCAGTTCTTCAGCCAGGATCATCGGCAGCGCGGTCTGCACACCCTGGCCGAAGTCCAGCCGGTTGATGGTGACGGTGACCGTGCCGTCGGGGGCGATCTGCACAAAAGCCGATGGCTGCTGCGTGGGTTTGAGGCCGACGGCGGCCGGCGCTTGCGCAGCGACCAGGCCGGGAAAAGCGCCGAGGGCAAAGCCGCTGCCGGCGGCGATCTTGAGGAAACTGCGACGCGGCAAGGACGCGGCATCGGACGGTGACGTGGTTTCGCGGGCGAGCAGGTGCTGCAGCGCACGCGGCAGTTCGTGGGCCATCTCGGGCGTCAAGGCGGTGTTGAACATGGTGGGGCGTCCTCGTTCAGGCCAGGCTGCGCGCGGCGTCGGCCACGGCGGCGCGGATGCGGGCGTAGGTGCCACAGCGGCAGATGTTGCCGGCCATGGCCACATCGATCTCGGCCGGGCTGGGCTGTTTGCCCTTGGGCAGGGATTTCAGGAAGGCGGTGGCCGTCATGATCTGGCCGCTCTGGCAGTAGCCGCACTGCGCCACGTCGTGTTTCACCCAGGCGTCGCGCACGGCGCTGCCCACACGGTCCTGGCCGCCGGTGACGGCCTCGATGGTGGTGATGCGCCGGCCGGCCACGGCCGACACCGGCGTCACGCAGGAGCGCATGGCCTGGCCGTCCACATGCACGGTGCAGGCGCCGCACAGCGCGGCACCGCAGCCGAACTTGGTGCCGGTCAGGCCCAGCGTGTCGCGCACGGCCCAGAGCACGGGGGTCGAGGGGTCGACATCGAGCGTCTGCTCGCGGCCGTTGACGTTCAGCTTCGCCATGGGTGGTGAGGGGGTTGATCCGGGTGCCGCAGTGTCCGGGGACGGCGGGTGACGGCGGTAGCCTGAAGCTGCGAGTTGCTGGCCTGATCCTGCAAGGGCGGGCCCGCGGCGCCGTGGGGTCACCCGCACTTGGCTAGAGTGCGGCCCACGATGCCCGACACCTCCCCTCCGAGCGAAGATCCCGCGATCCAAAGCGCCCGTGCGGCACTGGCGGCACAAATGGCGCGCCTGACCCCGGGCAACGGCCTGCACCTGCCGCCGGCCCTGCCTGACCTGATGCTCTTCCGCAGCGACCGGCTGGAGGGCAAGGTCTGCGCCGTGTACGAGCCCTGTGTGGCGCTGGTCGTGCAGGGCAGGAAACGCGTGGTGGTGGGCGGCGACACGCTGGTGTACGACGAGGGCCGTTACTTCGTCACTTCGCTGGAGGTGCCGGCCATGGCCACGCTGCTGGAGGCCAGCCCGGAGCGCCCCTACCTGGCCCTGGTGCTGCGGCTGGACCTGCGCCAGATCGCCAGCCTGGTGCTGGGCGGCGAGGTGCCGCCGGCCACCGGCCCGCAGCACGAAGGCCGGGCCATGGCCACCGGTGCGGTGACGCAGCCGCTGCTGGACGCCTGCAGCCGCCTGCTGGACCTGCTGGAGCGGCCCGAGGACATCCCGGTGCTGGGCCCGCTGGTGCAGCGCGAGATCCTGTACCGGCTGCTCACAGGCGAGGTGGGCACCCGGCTGCGCCAGGTGGCCGCGGTGGGCAGCCAGGGCCAGCAGGTGGCACGCGCCATCGCCTGGCTGAAGCAGCACTACACCGCGCCGCTGCGGGTGGAGCAACTGGCACGCGAGGTGCGCATGAGTGTCTCCAGCTTCCACCACCACTTCAAGGCCATGACGGCGCTGAGCCCGCTGCAGTACCAGAAGGTCTTGCGCCTGGCCGAGGCACGCCGGCTGATGCTGCTGGAACACCTGGACGCCGCCACCGCCGCCTACCGCGTGGGCTACGAAAGCCCCTCGCAGTTCGGACGCGAGTACAGCCGGCAGTACGGCGCGCCGCCGGGGCGGGACATCTCGGCGCTGCGGGCACGGGGTGAAGAAGAGGTGCGGGCGCTGGGGTCGTGATTTGGCGATCTTTTGGGGCCGCTTGAGGACCTGAGCCTGCGGCATCGGGACACTGGATGCGCACACGCCGATTCCGGCGTTCATCCCTTCCGGAGGTCTCCAGGTCGCCATTCCCCACCACGCTGCGCCGCGCGTTGGCCCTGCTGGCCACAGCTTTCCCGCTACGCCGCCCGCGGCCATCCGGCGCAGCGAGGTCGTTGACCTGTGCAGGCTGACTCAGGCGCAGGCGCGGGACCTATTGAAGCGCCTCAAGCTGGCCGGCCACCTGGTGCAGAAGGGCGAACGCCGGGGCGCGCACTACACGCTGGGGCAGGTGGTGCCGGGCTGACCCGGTTATGGACGGTTATGGACTGTTATGGACGTGGATATGGACTCATTTGGACGTGCCGCCACGGTGGCGGTATCGGTGATTCAATAACTTAGCGCCGCCCGGGGAGGGTTATGGGCTGGGAATTGGATGCGGTGGAACGCCCGTTCGTCGAGCAGTTGGTCTCGATGGGCTGGCGCTATGTCGAGGGCGACCTTGATGCAGCCGCGGCCACTGGGCGCGCCACCTTCACCGAGGTCATCCAGGAAACCAACGGGCGTTCGAGGCGGGCCGACGGCTGGCGGCCGACGCCATGCCGTGGCCGATGCTGGTGCAGCTGATGAACCTGCGCGGGATGATCGACAACGAACTGGGCCGCCGCATGGCGATTGGCGGGCCTGGGTGCGTGGAAGCGATCACAGGCCGCGAGATCGCCGCACGGGCCGCGCTGCAGGATGACGCCGAAACCCGGGCGTTCCTGGCCGGCGTGGCCGAGGTCGTGGCGCTGGTGTGACTGCCGGGCCCTGGCGCCGGCGAGGCTTAAACAGGTAGAAGGCAGTTTTCGCCTGAACTCGTCGCTCAAAGGGCCGCTGTTCCATATGATACCGTTCGAATGAGGGATGGCATTCGGCCGCTCCAGCACTAGGATTGTTTGCAAACAGCATGGCAAAGCGTCTGCCCTTCAAGTTGGGGAAGGAACCGCTGCTTGAGGCAGTCTGCGAAGTTCGTGTCTCATCAAAAGTCGGCCTTCACACCGTGTTGCCCGGATACCTTGTAGCCAAGGGAATCTGCGATCAACCCGTGATTGAGCAGCTGGCGGCAGCCCAGGTTCCAGACGCCGTACGCGCGAATGAGCCTGGGTTGAGAGACTCCCCGCTTGTTAGCGTGCGTTGGACGAACTTTGCGCTTTTGATCGGTCAGCGGAGCATAGCCGTCGCGAACCCAGCGCCGTACGCGGGGTGGGACCAGTTCAGGCGACAGATCGAGGCCGTTCTAGGTCTTGTCCTGGCGAGCGGCTTTGTGGATAGGGTAGAGAGGTACTCGATGAAGTACGTCAACCTCTTCGCGGAGGACTCGAGTCTTAGCGGCGCTGAAGCCATCGACTTAAACCTGCGACTTGGGTTATTCGCTTTATCTGCAAACAACAACATTCAGCTTCGAGCGGAATTGACTGAGGACGGATTCGTAACTGTCGTTTCTGTCATTGCATCTGCAGTGGTCCAAAGTTCTACTGGGGTGAGAACCGGCGCGATTCTGGACATTGACACAGTCCGCGAGGGCATTGCCATGAGTCCGACCGACTTTGCTGGCAACCTGCGCTCACTTTTAGACGATATCCGCATGCGGAACAAGCGTGTATTCTTTGATTCGCTTCTTGATGAAGCAATCATCAAGTTGGAGCCTCAATATGCAGCTGACTGATCTCCGGATAGGTAGCCGCGGAATTGCCGCAACTTTCAGTTTTGCGAGCGCAGTCGCGACCAGTAGCATTGCAGCAGTTCCGAACGCAGTCGTTCTTGAACAGAAATGTGTTGGAGGCTTCACAACTTGCCGTGTGGATGCATCGGCAGCCGCATCCCTCTCTCCCCTGCTTGGTGGCTACTTCGACGCCGAAACACTAGAAGCAAATTCCGCCGTGCGTAGTGCGCTTGGCGAGAACGGCATTAAGCGCTTGACCAGCTTTCAAACGCTGAAGCCAAACTGGGACGGGCGCGGAGCAAAGGCGCTCGACCTTGGCTCACTTAGAGCCTTCCTCAAGTTCTTTTCGGATACAGGATTTTCTCCAGCAGGACTGAGTGTGTTCTTAACGCCTGCCGGTATCTTGAGCGCCAGCTGGCCTGACAGTGGCGACGATCTTTACGAGTTGGAATTTCTTCCTAGTTCTTTTCGCGCTTTCCGAGACGCTGACGACTCGGAGCGTGAATTCTTGGTCGGCGACATCGGCACAAGCGCTTTGCTTCGCTATCTCTCAGCCAGCAACGTTGGCTGATGGATCGCGGGAGCGACATTGCTGACGAAGAAGATTTAGTTCGAGCCCTTTACCACCCCCTTTGGGATGAGGCTCAGCAACGCGCTTCCACGTCTGCGTTCATGCAGACCGAAATCTCGGTCAGCAGGCCAAGAGTCCTGCCCTATGAGCGGATCGTAGAAATATTTCGCCAGGATCTCAACGGGAAGCTGGTCGGCGGAACGGTCACGCGAATGGTCGTCGCGACGGCAACTGTCACGGCTGGCAAGGTCCGAGACCTGTGCAACACACCTCAATCGACCGTGTGGGTGGACGTACTGGAAGATCCAACGCACGGGAAGCATGGCCTCTGCGACAACCCAGCCCACGCGCTCATATGTGGCGTCGATGCCGAAACCCGCCAGACGCCCAAGGCACCGACGCGAGGAATGGCGAAGCTGATCAGGAAGGCTTGCACCAACCGCTTGGTAGAGTGAGGTCCGCGCAGCCTTCATGAGCGCCTACACGTGGCGGGCACAAGACAAAGGGGTTAGCAGCTTTCGCCGCTAACCCCTTGTTTTTTATTGGTGGGCCCTGCGTGACTCGAACACGCGACCTACGGATTAAGAGTCCGCTGCTCTACCAACTGAGCTAAGAGCCCGAAACCGCACTCTGACAGTGCGGCTTTCGTATCAACCGCGCATTTTAGCGTGGCCGCAGGGGATGGTGGGTCGTGGGCGGCTCGAACGCCCGACCAACGGATTAAAAGTCCGCTGCTCTACCGACTGAGCTAACGACCCGTTTCCTGCAAAGCCCACGATTATAGCCGGTTCACCAAGGCCAGCTCAATGGCCTCGGCAGCGGCGGTCATGCCGAATGTGGCGGTCACCGTCACGCTGGAGCCGTAACCGTGGCAGTTGAGGCTGCCGTCCACGGCGCAGGCGTCGCCCGTCGGCAGCGCCACGCTCTCACGCGAGAACACGCAGCGCAGGCCCATCGGCCCGCTGCGCGGCGCGCCTTGTTCGCGCCGCAGGCGCTGGCGCAGGCTGGCCAGCAGCGGGTCGTGCGTGGTGGCGGCCAGGTCGTCCACCTCCACACGCTGCGGCAGGCGCTTGCCGCCGGCCGCGCCGACGGTGACGAGAGGCGTGCCGCTGCTGCGGGCCCAGGCCGCCAGCGCCAGCTTGGCGCGCATCTGGTCGCAGGCGTCGATCAGCACGTCCACCGGGCGCGGCAGGGTCTGCGGCCAGGTCTCGGGCTCGACAAAGGCCTCCACCGGCCACACCTGGCAGCCCGGGTGGATGAGCGCGATGCGGTCCTGCAGCGCCCCCACCTTGGCCTGGCCGACGGTGGGCGTGAGCGCCTGCACCTGGCGGTTGATGTTGGATTCGGACACGTGGTCCAGGTCGATCAGCACCAGCGTGGCCACGCCGCTGCGGGCCAGTGCTTCCGCGGCCCAGGAACCGACGCCGCCCACACCCACCACGGCCACGGCCAGGCCCCGCAGGCGCTGGTAGGCTGCATCGCCATACAGCCGGCGCAGGCCGCCGAAACGGCGCTCCAGATCGGCTTCGTCGGTGCCCACGTGAGCCGTCACGCGGCCTGGTCCAGCCGCCACATCTGGTAGCGCAGGCCGGCCAGTGCACCCGCCACGATGCCAGCCACGGCAATGAAGCTGCCCAGCGACAAGGTGGACAGCCCCGACAAGCCCTGCCCCACCGTGCAGCCGAACGCCGTGACGCCGCCCACACCCATCAACACCGCGCCCACCACATGTTTGGCGGTGTCTTCGGTGCCGGCAAAACCCTCCCAGCGGAAGCTGCGCGTGGCCAGCGCCACCGCGGCCGAGCCGGCGATGACACCGATCACGCTGACGATGCCGATGCTGAGCAGCTTGCCGCTGTCGCTGAACAGGATCAGCCAGTCCAGCGTGTAGGCGATGGGGGCGACGAAAGTGAACGACTCCATGCTGCGGGTGTTGGTGGCCAGGAAGGCTTCCTCCAGCGTCACCGGGTGTTCGGCCAGGTGGCCCAGCACACCCGACACCCACCAGGCCGCGACGATCACGGCCCCGATGCCCAGGCCGCCCAGCAAGGTCTCGGCGCTGCGGCCTTCGGGCCGTGCGAACACCCAGGCCAGCAGCGCCAGGCCGATCAGCCCGCCCAGCAGGGCCGCTGCCTGTGGCACGGCCAGGCCCGTGCCATGGGCCAGCAGCGAGGGCAGGTCCTGCCCGGTGGGCAAGTTGATGACGGCCTGGTCCACGGTGGCCACACGGGCCACGGCAGTGATGCCACGCAGCGTGGCATACGACGCGATGCCCAGCACACAAAAGACCACCAGCGCCTTCAGGCTGCCGCCGCCGATGCGCACCAACGTCTTGCTGCCGCAGCCCGAGGCCATCACCATGCCAAAGCCGAACAAGGCCCCGCCCAGTGCGTTGGACAGCCAGATCAGCTGCGGCCGGGCATAGACGCTGTCACCGGCCTGCACCCAGCCCAGCGCGACCATCGTGTTGAACCCCAACACCGCCACGCCCACCGCCAGCGCCCACATGCGCAGGCGGGTCCAGTCGCCCATCGCGACGATGTCCGACAGCGCGCCCATGGTGCAGAAGTGGGCACGTTGCGCCACGGCGCCAAAGGCCGCGCCCAGGGCGAACGCGGCCCAGAGGACCTGGCTCACCAGACCGGGGAGCTGGGATTCGTTGGGCATGGGGCGCGGATTCTAGGCGCGCCGGGGCAGGCTCACTTCAATGCAGCCAAACGCTCTTTGCCGGCGGCGGCGGCCTCCGATTGCGGGTAGGCCTTCAGCAGCTCATCAATGGTGCGGCGCGCGGCGCGCGGGTCCTTCATCTCGGCCTGGCTGTTGGCCACGGCCAGCAGGGCCTCGGGCGCGCGGGCGTGGTCGGGCGCATCCGTCACCAGGCCGCGGAAGGCGGCGATGGCGCCCTTGTAGTCGCGTTTGCCGTAGAGCGCGTTGCCCAGCCAGAAGCGCGCCGTCGGGCCGTAACCGCTGTTCGGGTACTTGCCCAGAAAGCTGGACAGGGCCGTTGCCGCAGCATCGAAGTTGCCCTCGCGGATGATGGCCATGGCCTCGTCGTAGCCTCGTTTTTCGGCGGGGTCGGCGCTGAATTCGCGGCCGTCCAGTGTCACCTTCTGCGGCTCCATCTTGCGCAGGCGTTCGTCGAAGTTCTGGTTCGCGTCCTTCTGCGTGCGCTGCAGCGTGGCCAGGTCACGCGCCATCTGCTCGCCATCACCCCGCAGCTTGGCCAGCTCGCCACGCATGGCTTCAAGCTGGTTGTTCAGCTCCAGCAGGCTGCGCCGCATGGCAGTCAGCTGCTCCAGCATCTGCGTGTTGGCGGTGGCACCGTCGGTGGCCGATTTGCGGCCGGCATCGTCCACCGCCTGGATGCGGGCGCGCAGGTCCAGGATGGCCTTGCGCGCCTCTTCGTCGTCGAACAGGCCGGCCTGCGCCGTACCGGCCCAGGCCAACGCTGCTGCCAGGGCCAGCGGACGCCAGATCGCGTGCGCCATCTCAGCGGCCCTTCAGCTCGACGCGGCGGTTCTTGGCCCAGGCGGCCTCGGTGCTGGCGGCTTCGGCCGGGCGCTCTTCGCCAAAGCTCACGGGCTCCACCTGGTTGGGTTTGACACCCAGCAGTTCCAGCGCACGCGCCACGGCCTCGGCGCGTTTCTGGCCCAGGGCCAGGTTGTATTCACGGCCGCCCCGTTCGTCGGCATGGCCTTCCAGGCTCATGCGCAGGCTGGGCTGGGCTGCCAGCAACTTGGCATGACCTTCGAGCACCGGTTTGTCGTCGGCACGCAGCAGGAAGCTGTCGTACTCGAAGTACAGCACACGCGGCAGGTTGGCGGCGGCAGCGCGCGCAGCGGCCTCACGTTCGGCTTGTTGTTTGGCCAGATCCACCGTGGGCACTTGCGATTGCGGTGTCGGGTTGGGACGCGCGGTGTTGCCGGTGCTGCCACCGGTGCCGGGCTGGGCCGTGACCACCGGAGCCGTCGTGGGCGTCTTGGCCTCGTCCAGCACAACCGGTGACGAGCAGCCCGCCAGCACGGCGGCCAGGGCAAGCGCGGAGAGCGAGAGGGAAGTGCGCAACGACATGGTGGTGTTCTCCTTGTGGGGGTGATTCGGGTGCAGGGGCGCGTGGGTGGGCATCTGCGTGCATCAGCGTGCGAAAGGGCCCCAGGACGGCTCGCGCACGTCGGCACCGCTGGTCAGCAAGCGGGCCTTGATCTTGCCATCCAAAGAGGTGGTCATCAACACGTCGCGCCCGTCCTGCCGCGTGGCGTAGACGATCAGCCGGCCATTCGGCGCAAAACTCGGGCTTTCGTCGTTGCGCGTGGGCGTGATGGCACGCACGGTGCCGCTGTCCAGGTCCAGCGTCATCAGCTTGAAGGCGGCACCGCCGACACGCGAGATGTAGGCCAGGGTGCGGCCGTCCGGGCTGATGCTGGGGCTGATGTTGTAGTCACCGTCGAAGGTGATGCGTTCGGCGTTGCCGCCCGTGGCCGGCATGCGGTAGACCTGCGGGCCACCACCCCGGTCGCTGACGAAATAGATGGAGCGGCCATCGGCCGTGAACACGGGCTCGGTGTCGATGGCGCGGCTGGTGGTCAGGCGCTCGGGCGTGCCGCCGTCGGCCGACAGCCGCCACAGCTGCGTGAGCCCGCCTTGCGACAGTGCCAGTGCCAGGCTGCGGCCATCCGGCGCCCAGGCCGGCGCGCTGTTGGAACCGCGGAAATTGGCCAGCATGTGGCGCTGGCCGGTGGCTGTGTCCTGCACCCAGACCACGGCCTTCTGCGACTCAAAGGACACATAGGCCAGCTGCCGGCCATCGGGCGCCCAGGCCGGCGAGATGATGGGGTCCAGGCTGTTCAGCGCCACCTGCACACCCTCACCATCGGCGTCGGTGACCACCAGCGAAAACTGCCGGCCCTGCTGCACCACGTAGGCGATGCGGGTGGCGAACACACCCGGGGCGCCAATCAGGTTCTGGTGGATGGCATCGGCGATGCGGTGCGCCGCCAGGCGCAGATCCGGGCCCAGCACCGTCTGGCTCTGGCCCACCAGTTCTTCGCCCTTCACGGCGTCCCAGAACTTGTAGCGCACGTCGAAGCGGCCGTCGGACAAACGGGTCACCGAGCCGGCCACCAGGGCATCGGCGCCACGGCCGCGCCACTCGGGCAGGTTGGGTTGGCTGCGTTCGTCCAGTGCGTCGCGGGCGTCGATCAAACGGAACAGGCCGCTGCGCTGCAGGTCGGCACGCACCAGGGCACCGATGCCCACACCGCCTGCGGCTTCGTCGCGGAAGTCGGTCACGGCCAGCGGCACCTGGATGGCGCCGACGCCGGTGATCTCGATGCGGAACTGCGCCAGCGCCGGGGCACTGAAGGCGGCCGCACCGAAGGCGGTGAGCAAGGTTCTGCGCTGAAGGTCCATCGTCATGGCAGGGATGGAGCAGCGTTTGTCCAATTGGTTCACTCTGCAGATTGTAGGCAGCCCCGATAATGCCGCAGCCACCCACCATGCCGACCCTGCTGCAACGCCTCGCGCGCCTGAAACCCTACCTGCGCCCCGGGCGCCGGGGTTTGATCGGTGCAGGGCTCGGTGCCGCGGTGGGTGCGGCCACCGAGCCCGTGATCCCGGCCCTGATGCAGCCGCTGCTGGACCAGGGGTTCGCCACGCGCAGCTGGCCGCTGTGGTGGGTACCCGTCATCATCATCGGCTTGTTTGCCGTGCGCGGGCTGGCGGGTTTCATTGCGCAGTACGGCCTGGCCTGGGCGGCGCAACGCGCGGTGCTGGCGCTGCGGCAAGACCTGTTCAAGCACCTGCTGGCCTCGCCCGCCGGCCTGTTCAGCAAACAGTCGGCCAGCCAGCTGACCAACACCGTGGTCTACGAGGTTCAGCAGGGCACGACGATGCTGGTCAGCGCGCTGCTCACGCTGGCCAAGGATTCGCTGACGCTGGTGGCGCTGCTGGGCTATCTGCTGTGGCTGAACTGGCAGCTCACGCTGCTGGTGGGCCTGCTGTTCCCGGCACTCGCGGTGGTGATGCAGCAACTGGGCCGGCGGCTGCGGCGGCTGTCGGTGGCGGGCCAGCAGGCCACCGACGACCTGGCCTACGTGGTCGAAGAAAACGTGCTCGCCTGGCGCATCGTGCGCCTGCACGGGGCCGAGGCGGCGCAGGCCCAACGTTTCACCGGCCAGGGTGAGCGCCTGCGCCGCATCATGATGAAGGTCGTCGCGTCGTCCGGTGCCATCACGCCGCTGACGCAGGTGCTGGCGGCCTGTGCCTTGTCCACCGTGATCGTGATCGCGCTCTGGCAAAGCGGCAGCACCGGTGGCACGGTGGGCGGCTTCGTGGCCTTCATCACCGCGATGCTGATGATCATCGCGCCGCTGCGCCACCTGTCGGACGTGGTGGCCCCCATCACGCGTGGCTTGGCCGCGGTGGAACGTGGCCTGGACTTGATGGACCAGACCCCGCGCGAGACCGGCGGCAGCTACGCGCCCGAACGTGCGCTGGGCGAGATCGTGCTGCAGGACGTGCAGCTGCGCTACCGGGAAGACGGCCTGCCCGCGCTGGACGGTCTGTCGCTGGTGGTGCGGGCCGGCGAGACGGTGGCCCTGGTCGGCCCCTCGGGCGCCGGCAAGAGCACGCTGGTGAACCTGCTGCCGCGTTTTGTCGAGCCAGGCAGCGGCACCGTGCGGCTGGACGGGGTGCCGCTGGCCGACTGGGACACCCACGCGCTGCGGCGCCAGTTTGCATTGGTGAGCCAGGACGTGGTGCTGTTCAACGACACCGTGGCCAACAACGTCTCGCTGGGGGCAGACATGCCGCGCCAGCGCATCCTGGACGCGCTGGCTGGTGCGCACCTGCTCGATTTTGTCAACGGCCTGCCGCAGGGTGTGGACACCGTGATCGGCCACAACGGCAGCCAGCTCTCCGGCGGCCAGCGGCAACGCCTGGCGATCGCGCGTGCGATCTGCAAGGATGCACCGATCCTGATCCTGGACGAAGCCACCTCGGCACTCGACAGCGAATCCGAGCGCGCCGTGCAGGCCGCGCTGGAGGTGCTCATGCGCGGCCGCACGACGCTGGTGGTGGCGCACCGCCTGTCCACCATCGAACACGCCGACCGCGTGGTGGCCATCGACGCCGGCAGGGTGGTGGAAGAAGGCCCGCATGCGCAACTGCTGGCGCAGGGCGGGCTGTACGCCCGGCTGCACGCGATGCAGTTCAAGACCTGACGGAGACAAACAACCCATGAACGCCCCCATCTCTCGCTACCCCGTGCCCGAGCTGAAGGACCTGCCGCAAGACCTGCAGGACCGCATCCTGGAGGTGCAGGCCAAGGCCGGCTTCGTGCCCAACGTGTTCCTCGCGCTGGCGCACCGGCCGGCCGAATGGCGCGCCTTCATGGCCTGGCACGACGCGCTGCTGCTGAAGGAAACGGGCGGCCTCAGCAAAGGGGAGCGCGAGATGATCATCGTCGCCACCTCGGCCGCCAACCAGTGCCTGTACTGCGTGGTGGCGCACGGCGCGATCCTGCGCGTCTACGAGAAGAAGCCGCTGCTGGCCGACCAGCTGGCCGTGAACCACCGCAAGGCCGACATCACACCGCGCCAGCGCGCGATGCTGGACTTTGCGATGAAGGTCTGCACCGCCTCGCACACGATCGAAGACAGCGACCACGACGCCCTGCGTGCCCACGGCTTCAGCGACGACGACATCTGGGACATCGGCGCCATCACGGCGTTTTTCGGGCTCAGCAATCGGCTGGCCAACCTGAGCGCGATGCGGCCCAACGACGAGTTTTTCCTGATGGGGCGCGTGCCGCGCGCCAAGTAGAGTCCGGCCATCCGCCGGCCTGCCGGCCTGCACGGGATGGCGATGGACAGCTTCGAGACCGACTACCTCGTCATCGGCGCCGGCACGGCCGGCCTGGCCTTCGCGGACACGCTGATCGCCGAGAGCGACGCCCACGTCACCCTGGTGGACCGCCAGGGCCGCCCCGGCGGCCACTGGAACGACGCCTACGACTTCGTGCGGTTGCACCAGCCCTCGGCCTTCTACGGCGTCAATTCGATGGAGCTGGGCCAGCGCCGCATCGACAGCCACGGGCTGAACCAGGGCCTGTACGAACTGGCCAGCGGGCCGGAGATCAACGCCTACTTCGACCAGGTGGTGCAGCAGCGGCTGCTGCCCAGCGGGCGGGTGCGTTACCTGCCGATGTGCAACCACCTGGGCGACGGGCAGGTGGAGTCCCTGCTGTCGGGCCAGCGCACGCAGTTCAAGGTACGCAGGAAGATCGTCAACGCGGCCTACATGGCGCCTTCGGTGCCGGCCACGCACCGGCGCGCATTCACGGTGGCCGAGGGTGTGCGCTGCGTGCCGCCCAACGCCTTGCCGCGGCTGTGGCACCAGGCTGGCGCGCCGATGCCGCGGCGCTTCGTGGTCCTGGGCGGCGGCAAGACGGCGATGGACGCCGCCGTCTGGCTGCTGCAGGCGGGCGCGCCACCCGAGGCGCTGCAGTGGGTGGTGCCGCGCGATTCGTGGTTGATCAACCGCATCACCACGCAGCCCGGGATGGACTTCTTCGAGCAGTCGATCGGCGGCCAGGTGGCGCAGATGGCAGCGTTTGCGCAGGCCACGTCCATCGACGACCTGTTCCTGCGCCTGGAGGCCTGCGGCGCGCTGCTGCGCATCCACCGCGACCGCATGCCAACGATGTTCCACCTGGCCACCATCGCACCGGGCGAGGTGGCCCTGCTGCAAGGCATTCACGACGTCGTGCGCCTAGGCCGGGTGCAGGCGCTGGAACCCACCTGCATGGTGCTGCAGCACGGCACCGTGCCGGTGCTGCCGGACACCTTGTTCATCGACTGCACAGCCTCGGCCGTCGAGCCGCGGCCCGTGCAGCCCATCTTCCAGGACGGGCAAATCGTGCTGCAGCTGGTGCGGCTGCCGCAGCCGGCCTTCAGCGCGGCGCTGGTGGCTTATGTGGAAGCGCACTTCGACGACGACAAGACCCGCAACCGCCTGTGCAGCACCGTGCCCTTCCCACACACCCTGGCCGACTACCCCAAGGCCATGATGGTGAACCTGTGGAACCAGGCCCAGTGGGGCCAGGACAAGGCGCTGCGCCGCTGGGTGCGTGAAAGCCGGCTGGACGGCTTTGGGCGGCTGATGGCCAGCGTGGACCCGCAGGACGCGGCCAAGCTCGCCATCCTGGACCAGCTCAAGCCCCAGGCCATGGCCGCGATGGCCAACCTGCCGCGGCTGGTGGCGTAAACACGCGCCGGCAGCCATTCAGCGTCGGCTCAGTCACCGGTCCATCAAGGCCTGCAAGCTGGCCAGCGTGTCCGCCTCGTGCAGCGGTTTGTCGTGCCGGATGCGCAACATGCGCGGGAAGCGCACCGCGATGCCGCTCTTGTGGCGCGTGCTGGCGTTCAGGCCCTCGAAGCCCAGCTCGAACACCAGCGTGGGCCGCAGACTGCGCACGGGGCCGAACTTCTCCAGCGTGTTGGCGCGCACCACGCGGTCCACGTCCTTGAACTCCTCGTCGCTCAGGCCCGAGTAGGCCTTGGCAAAGGCCACCAGTTGCAGCGCATCAGGCTGCGGCGGCGCGCGGCGGGCGATGGCCTCGACGACAGCCGCGGCCTCGTCGGCATCACGCGGCGTGCGGTTCCAGACCGCGAAGCTGTAGTCGGTGTAGAGGCTGGCACGGCGGCCATGGCCGGCCTGCGCGTAGATCAACACG
This sequence comes from Rubrivivax sp., assembly GCA_018780805.1. Classification (GTDB taxonomy): domain Bacteria; phylum Pseudomonadota; class Gammaproteobacteria; order Burkholderiales; family Burkholderiaceae_C; genus Rubrivivax. The sequence continues at coordinate 25,818 of JADMJD010000053.1, forward strand.
GCGTCCACCACCAGCGGCGCGGTCTTCCACTTCCACCACACACCGCCGGTCTTGGTGCGGCCGCTGCCGTACGCGGCGTCGCGGTGCTTGAGCATCAGCCCTTCGACGCCCCGCACGCGGCTGCCATCGCGCGCCGCGGCCAGTGCGGGCCAGTCCACGGCCTCAACCAGCGGAGACAAGCGCTCCGCCGGCCACAGCGCCTGCAGCCGCGCGCGGCGCTGGTGCTGCGGCTCGGCGCGCCGGTCCTGCCCTTCGCTTTCCAGCAGGTCGTAGGCGATGAAGCGCACCGGCGCGTCGGCCAGAAGCTTCTTCGGCAGGGTCTTGCGCGCGATGCGCTGCTGCAGCAGCGTGAAGGGCGCCGGTCGGTCCTCGCCCGGGCGCCAGGCCAGGATCTCGCCGTCCAGCACCGTGCCATCAGGCAGGCCGTGGGCCTGGGCCAGCACCTCCGGAAAGCGCTCGGTGACCAGCTCTTCGCCGCGCGACCAGATCCAGGTCTGCGCCGCGCGCCGCACCACCTGGGCGCGGATGCCGTCGTACTTCCACTCGGCCAGCCAGTCTTGCCGCGGACCCAGCATGGCCGGATCGTCGGCCAGCGCATGGGCCAGGAAAAACGGGTAGGGCTGGCCGGCGTCCTGCTGCGCTTGTGCTTCGGGGTTGACCAGCGCCTGGTAACGCTCGGCGCAGGGGGTGGCACGTGCGTCGGTCCAGCCCATCAGACGCTGCGCGATCTGTTGGCTGTCGAGCCCGCTCACGGCCGCCAGCGCACGCTGCACCAGCAGCTTGCTGACACCCACGCGGAACCCGCCGCCGATCAGCTTGACCAGCAGAAAGCGGCTGCCGGTGCCCAGCTGCGCCCAGGCCACACGCAAGGCCTCGGCCTGGGCCTCGGGCGGCTGGCCGCGCAGCGGCAGCAGGCGCTGCTCGACCCAGTGCGCCAGACCCTGTTCGTCATCGACAGCCGTGGGCGGCGGCAGCACATGGGCGATGGTCTCGGCCAGGTCGCCCACGGCCTGGTAACAGGCCTCGAACAACCAATCGTCGATGCCGGCCAGCGCGCAGGCCGTCTCGCGCAGCAGCTTGGTGGGCACCACCTGGCGCGGTTTGCCGCCGGCCAGGAAGTACACGGCCCAGGCGGCATCGGCCGCGGGCGCTTGCGCAAAGTAGGCCTGCAGCGCCGCCAGCTTGTCACCGGTGGCGGTGCTGGCGTCCAGGGCCTGGTACAGCTGGGCGAAACGGCGCATGCGGCGATGATGCCCGCTGCCGACCTCCCCGGCCCGGCCGCACACCCGGGGTCACTGCCAGGCGCGCGCCAGGATCTTGGCCACGTTGGGGTTGCCCGGCTCCGGCATGCCCCAGCCCGCCAGGCCCGCACCGGCACCGGCGGCCACGGGCACCGTGCCACCCCACCAGCCGCCGCCCAGCGTGCTGCGGGTCCATCCGGTCGGCGTGCCAACAGCCACGCGGGCCTTCAGCGCCGTGTCGTCCACCCAGCCGACCAGGGCCACCGAGCCGTCGGCCGACCAGGCGGCGCTGGGCCAGCCGGCGGCTTCGCCGGGTGCCGACAGACGCACCGGGGTCGCCCACACACCGCCCTCCCCCACGCTGTGCCACACCGCCCCCTGGTTGGCGGCGTCCAGCACCTGCCAGGCAGCGAGCAGCCCGCCTTGGGCGTTGCCCGCCAGCGCCGGGTACAGCACGCGCTGCGTGCCGGACACCCTCACCGGTGGCGCCCAGGCGCCGGTGTGATCGGTCTGCACGACGAACATGCTTTCGCCATCCAGATACCCCACGGCGGCCCGGCCATCGGCGGCCAGCACCGGCTTCGGGTTCCACGTGGGCAGTCCCGTCCCTGCCGACACCACCTCCGGGAGCCCCCAGGCGCTGCCGGCCGGACGCAACGCCGCCACGATGGCCGTGGGCTGCTGCCACACGGCCAGCGCCGCACCGGCGTCGTTGACGGCCAGGTCCGGCAGGCCGCCGGGTGTCTGCGCATCCGACAAGGTCTGGTCCGGGGACCAGGGCCCCGTGCCAGGCTGGCCGGTGCAGGCCTCGGGCCCGGGCTGGCCGGCCAGGTGCCGGGTGTGGACGGCCTGGCCGTTCAGCCACAGCAGCGTGACACCGCCGTCGCAGTCGATGCCGAGCTTGAGTGTCCACACGCCGCTGCCCGGCGCCAGCTCGGTGGCGGGCCCGAAGCTGCCACCGGGTGCACGCAGCGACACCAACAGTTTAGACGGCACGTACCGCGTGGCCACCGTGGTCCAGGCCAGGGCGCCGACCCGGCTGCCACCGATGGCCACGGCCACCGGCCCGGCCCCGGTGCCACCGCCCGGGGCGGTGGCGCTGCGGGACCAGGCAGCGCCGGGCCGCTTCTCGGCGTAGCGCAGGCGGCCGGTGGCATTCCAGGCCACGAGCGCATCGCCTGCGGCGTTCATCACCAGCTGTGGCGCATCGGGGGGGGGACGACACGGCGAACGGCCCTTCGAGCGTGCGCGTGGTGCCCCAGGTGCCGGCGCAGGCCGGCAACGTCACCAGCAGGCCACCGATCAAGGCGGTGGTGGACAACAGGCAGTGCAGCGACATGGTGGGCCTCCTCGTGTGTGGAGGCCTCACTCTCGGCGGTGGCAATGAACACCACCTGAAGCGCGAGGATGACGCCGGTCAATCCAGCGGCGGCCCCGGCACCACCGTGACTGGCACCGGGCTGGCGGCCAGCACCGCCAGCGCCACGTTTTCGCCCGCGCCCAGCACGATGGCATCGCAGCCGTAGTTCTCGGCCTGCTCGATGATCAGGTGTGCCGGCTCACCGCCGGCGACCTCGCTTTCGTAGTCGACACCGGCCGCGTCCAGCAGCGCTTCGGCCGCAGCCAGCAGATCGGCACCGGCGGCGCCGCGGACCTCGCGCAGCACCTCGGGGTCGTGCGCCGTCACCACCTCGTACAGGTTGGGCGGGACCTGCACGTTGGCCAGCACGAAGCTGGCGGGCAGGCCCTGGGCCACCAGCGCCAGCGCATGGCGCACGGCGTGCAGCGACGTTTGTGATCCATCCACCGCGAGCAACATCTTCATCGGACACCTCCTGCCGTCATCATGCGCTCAGCCCACGCAGGCATGATGACCGCATGAGCATCCGCCACCTCGATTCCTTATTCGACCCGGCCTCGGTGGCTGTCTTCGGGGCCTCGCTGCGGCCCGCGAGTGTGGGTGGCACGGTGTGGCAGAACATCCGCCAAGGTGGATTCAAGGGCGCGCTGTGGCCGGTGAACCCCAAACACCAGCAGCTGGGCGACGTGCACTGTTTTACCGACGTGGCCGCCCTGCCCGCCGCGCCGGAGCTGGCCGTCATCAGCACACCGCCAGCGACGGTGCCGGCACTGATCGCGGCGCTGGGTGCGCGCGGCACACGTGCCGCGGTGGTGCTCACCGCCGGGTTCGACGCCGCCACCAAACAGGCCATGCTGGACGCCGCCCGGCCGCACCTGCTGCGCATCCTGGGCCCCAACGGCCTGGGCCTGCTGGCGCCGCACGTGGGCTTGAACGCGAGTTTTGCGCACGTGGGCGCCGCACCGGGCCGGCTGGCCTTTGTCTCGCAATCGGGCGCCCTGGTCACGGCCATGCTCGATTGGGCCAGCGGGCGCGGCGTGGGGTTTTCGCACTTCGTGTCGCTGGGCGAAAGTGCCGACGTCGACTTTGGCGACCTGCTGGACTGGCTGGCGCACGACCCGCACACCCACGCCATCCTGCTGTACATCGAATCGATCAAGGCGCCGCGCAAGTTCATGTCGGCGGCCCGGGCCGCGGCGCGCAACAAACCCGTGATCCTGGTCAAGTCCGGCCGCTCGGCGCAGGGCCAGGCGGCCGCTGCTTCGCACACCGGCGCGCTGGCGGGTTCGGACGCGGTGTTCGACGCCGCCGTGCAGCGGGCCGGCCTGTTGCGTGTGGGCACGCTGCAGGCCTTGTTCGACGCCGCGCTGACGCTGGAGCACTTGGCCCGCGGTGCGCCGGGCATCGATGGCGAGCGGCTGAGCATCGTGACCAACGGCGGCGGTGCCGGTGTGATGGCGGCCGACGCCGCCGCCGAGGCCGGCCTCACGCTGGCGCCGCTGGGCGCGGCCACCCGCGCCGCGCTGGATGCGGCGCTGCCGGCCAACTGGTCGCATGCCAACCCGGTGGACATCATCGGTGACGCGCCCGAGGCCCGCTACGTGGCCGCACTGGGTGCGCTGCTGGCCGACCCCGCCGCCGGCATGCTGCTGTTCACGCACGCGCCCACCGCCATCGTGCCCAGCGCGCGCATCGCGCAGGCCCTGGTGCCGCTGCTGCAGCCGCAGGCGGCGCGGGTGGTGAGCGCCTGGCTGGGTGGCGCAGCGGTGCAGGAGGCCCGGGCGGTCTTCCAGGCCGCCGGCCTGGCCTGTTACGACACGCCCGAGCAGGCGGTGGCCGCGGTGGCCCTGCTGGCGGACTGGCGCGCCAACCAGGCCGCGCTGCTGGAAACACCGCCGACCCACGGCGACGCGCCCGAGACCGATCTGGCGCCGGCCCGCGCCGTGATCGCCCAGGTGCTGGCCGAAGGCCGTTGCCTGCTCACCGAACCCGAGGCCAAGGCCGTGCTGGCCGCGGCCGGCATCCCGGTGGCGGCCACGCGGCGCACGGCCCTGACGGCCGATGCCGCGGCCGCGGCGGCACGCGAGATCGGCTACCCGGTGGCGCTGAAGATCCTGTCGACCGAGCTGTCACACAAGAGCGATGTGGGTGGCGTGGTGCTGGACCTGGGCAGCGAGGCGGCGCTGCGCGCTGCCGTGGTGACGATGTTGCAGCGCGTGCGCGAGCGCCGCCCGGATGCGCTGCTGCAGGGTTTCACGGTGCAGTCCATGGTGAAACGCTCGATGGCGCAGGAGCTCATCGTCGGTGCCAGTCTGGACACCTTGTTCGGCCCGGTGATCCTGTTCGGCCAGGGCGGCACGGCGGTGGAGGTGATCGCCGACCGCGCCCTGGCGCTGCCGCCGCTGAACCGGCCGCTGGCCCGCGCCCTGGTGGCGCGCACCCGCATCGCGACGCTGCTGCAGGGCTGGCGCGACGTGCCGCCGGTGCAGATGGACGCGGTGCTGGACGCGCTGATCGCCGTCTCGCGCCTGCTGGCCGAACTGCCCGAGCTGGTGGAACTGGACATCAACCCCTTGCTGGCCGATGCGCAGGGTGTGGTGGCACTGGACGCGCGCATGGTGGTGCGCGCCGATGCCCCCGGCGGGGCGGCGCACTTCGCGATCCGGCCCTACCCGGCCGAGCTGGCGCAGACCTGGGATTGGCAGGGCGGCCCGGTCACCGTGCGCCCCATCCGGCCGGAGGACGAAACCCGCCACCGCGCGTTTCTGGAGCGGCTGGACCCGGAAGACGTGCGGCTGCGGGTGTTCCACAGCCGGCGCAGCATCGGCCACACCGAGCTGGCCCGCTTGACGCAGATCGACTACGACCGCGAGATGGCCTTCATCTTGCTGGACGTTGCCGGCGAAACGCTGGCCGTGGTGCGGGCCGTGGCCGACCCGGACAACACCGAGGCCGAGTTCGGCATCGTCGTGCGCTCCGACCTGAAGGGCGGCGGCCTGGGCCGGCGTTTGCTGCAGCACCTGGCTGACTACCAGCGCGCGCGTGGCACCGGCGCGCTGACGGCCACGGTGCTGGCGGAAAACGGCCGCATGCTGGCGCTGGCGCGGGGCATGGGGTTCACGGTGGGCCCGCGCGGGGCGGACGGGGTCTGCGCGCTGCGCCTGCCGCTGCAGGCCTGAAAGGCGCGAGCGAAGTCAGCGACCGGGGCGCTGCGGCACCCAGGGGTCGCGCATCGGTGCCTGCACCGCCGGTTCGTGCAGCGGCAGGCCGGCGGCGGCAGCGGGCACGCCGGCACGGTCGGGCACCGGGCCTGGCCGCGCCGCGAGTGGCACACGGCGCGCCGGCCGCGCGGCTGCCGCGCCGGTGATGAACGCTGCCACATCGGCGCGCTGGCGCGGCCGGGTGCCGTCGTCCAGAAAACTCATGTGGCCGCCGGGGTAGTGCAGCGCCTGCACGCGGTCGCTGCCCAGGCGGGCCAGGTCCGTCTGCGTCAGGTGGAAGGGCGTGGCCAGGTCGTGCCGGCCGCTGACGGCCAGCACCCGCAACGCCGGGTCGGCCGCCAGCGCAGCGGCCAGGTCGGGCACGGTGTCGGGCAACGCGCGGCCGGCGTGGCTGAAATCCCAGGTCTGGATGGCGTTGCTCAGCATCACGTAGGTGGAGCTGTTGCGGTAGCCCAGCGTGTCGCGCAGGTAGCTGTTGATGGCGGTCTGGAACGACGACGTGAGCCAGGTGCTGGACGGGTCACCCTCGGCCGCGAGCGGGCTGCCGACAGGCGCCAACATGCGCGCGTCGTAGCGGCCCAGCAGCTGGCCAGGCAGCAACTGCTGCCGGTAGGGCGTGGGGCCGAGGTTGAAGCTGGTTTGCCAGGTGCCGGCGGGCAGGCCCGTCAGGTCGGCCAGCGGCTGCCACAGCGTGGGTGCAGCCTGGCCCTGGTCCAGCCAGGCCTGCAGCGCGGGCGCGTAGGTGCTGTCGGTGGCGGCCTGCGCGGCGGCGACCCAGGCGTCCACCTCCCCTTCGGCGGGCACCGGCGTGCTGCGGCCATGCCAGGCCCCCGTGGCGGCGTAGCTGGGCAGGTAACCCGCGCAGGAGACCCCGGCCGTGGCGGTGACGCTGCAGTTGCTGTTGTAGTCCAGCGCCGGTGATTGCAGCACCAGGCCGGCGGGCGGCAGGCCGGCCTCCTGCAGCCGGCGCGCCAGCACCGCGGTGCGCGGGCCGCCATAACTTTCGCCGTACAGGAACAGCGGCGAGGCCCGCCGGCCGTTCAGATCGAGCCAGCGTGCGATGGCGTCGCGGAACAAGGCCGCATCCACATCCACGCCCCAGAAATCCTGGTTGCGGAAGGGTGCGATGGCTTGTGAGCGCCCACTGCCCACCGCGTTCAGGAACACCAGGTCGGTGGTGGCCAGCAGGCTGTGGGTGTTGTCGACCAGCGGGAAGGGCCGCGCCGCCGTGGTGGCCGGCACGCCGGTGACCAGGCGCTTGGGGCCGAAGCTGCCCAGGTGCAGCCACACGCTGGCCGAGCCCGGGCCGCCGTTGTAGAACACCGTGACGGGGCGGGTGGCGGCTTCGCTGCCGTCCAGCGTGTAGGCCACGTAGAACAGGCTGGCCTGCGCCGCCCCGGCCACCGGGTCGCGCGCGATCAGGTGGCCGGCGGTGGCTGTGTAGGCCAGCTCGCGCCCGTCCAGCAGCAGGCGGTGGGACGTGACGGCGGCGGCCTCTTCGGCACCAGCCAGGGAGGCACCCGGCTGCGAGGAATACACCGTGGGGTCGTCCCTTCCACCGGCCGGCAGCGGGGTCTCCGGCCCGCCGCCACCGCCGCCGCACCCGACCAGCGCCAGGCCCAGCAGCAAAGTCAACGATGACAACGCACCTGCATGCATGGGGCCGCAGTCTGTGTGATGTTGATCAGACCGTCCATCCGGATCGGCCCCGGACGTGGCGCCACAATGCATGCACCGCCCGAGGAGCCTTGACCCATGCACATGATCCGCCTTGTTGCCGCCAGCGCCGCCCTGGGCCTGGTCCTGGCTGCGTCCACCGCATCGGCCCAATCGGGCGCCCAGCCTGTGAAGCCCTTGCCGGCGGGTGCGGTCAGCGCCCCGTCCAAGGCTGGCGGCACGCAGCGCAATGCCTCGCTGCCGGCCAAGGGCCTGTTCGTCGGCGACCAGCTCAGCGCCGATGCCCGGAGCAAACTGACCGAACTGATCCTGAACGCACTCGGCCTGCAGGTGGAGGTGGCGCTGGTGGTGCCCACCGGCCCCTGGCAACTGGACGGCAGCGGCAAGGACGAACGTGACCTGACGCCGGCCCGCCTGGCTGCGGTGAAAAAATTCCTGCAGGAACGGGGTGTGGACCCGCAGAAGATCTACGTCGAAAGCCGGATCGACCAGTCGATCAAGGAGCCGCGGCTGGACCTGCAGATCCTGGGTCGGCCGGCGACGGACTGACGGCCGGGCTTTCGGCCTGCCTTTCAGCCTGCTTGTTGGACTGCTCGTCCGCGTTGTCGTCACCGTATTCGGTGCGGAAGCTGCCCGCCTGCAGCCCCTGCTGCTGCAGCCAGCGCACCATCACGGCCTCGTAGCCGTGCGTGACGATCACCCGCTGCGCGCCGGTGGCGGCGATGGCGCGCTGCAGGCCCGGCCAGTCCGCGTGGTCGCTGAGCACAAAGCCGCGGTCCACACCCTGGCGCCGCCGCGCGCCGCGCAGCTGCATCCAGCCGCTGGCAAAGGCATCGCTGAACGCGCCCAGCCGGCGCGCCCAGGCGCTGCCGTGCACCGCGGGCGGCGCGATCACCAGGGCGCGTGACAGGTCTTCTGTCGCGTCCAGCAAGCGGGTCTCGGGCAGCGCCACGCCGGCCGCGCGGTAGGCCGCGTTGATGCCCTGCACCGCACCGTGCACGACGATGGGGCCAATGGCCGCGTCCACCCCCGCCAGCAGGCGCTGCGCCTTGCCGAAGCTGTAGGCCATCAAGAGGCTGGGCCGGCCGGCGGCGGCGTTGGCGGACCACCAGGTGTTGACCTCGGCCATCAGCTCGGCCTGCGGGCGCCAGCGGTAGATCGGCAGGCCGAAGGTGCTTTCGGTGATGAAGGTGTCGCAGCGCACCGGCTCGAAGGGTGCACAGCTGCTGTTGTGGTCGTGTTCGATGCCGGAGACGAAATAGTCGCCCGACACCACCCAGACCTCGCCCCGGTGTTCCAGCCGCACCTGGGCCGAGCCCAGCACATGGCCGGCGGGGTGCAGGCTGACGGTGACGCCGTTGATCTGCACCACCTCGCCATAGGCCAGGGTCTGCAGCGTGATGTCGCCCAGGCGCGCGCGCAGCACACCGGCACCGTCGGCCTGCGCCAGATAGGCGCCGTGGCCGCGGCGCGCGTGGTCGGCGTGCGCGTGGGTGATCACGGCCCGCGCCACCGGGCGCCAGGGGTCGAGGTGGAAGTCGCCGGCGGGGCAATACAGGCCTTCGGGGCGTTCGACCACCAGGTCAGTTCCGCTCGGCCGCTCCGAAGGAACTGACAGCCCCTCGGGGGGCGGCGAGCGCAGCGAGCCTGGGGGCGATATCCCTTCAGGCATTGCGTGGCGCGAGGTAGGTGCCTGCTATGTCCATGGTGGCGCGTTTGCCCAGTGCGCTGCCGTGGTTGGCCAGCCAGTTGTGTGCCGCCGCGTGGCCCAGCGCATGCAGGCGTTCGATGAAACGCCGGTCGGTGTTGAGCTTGCTGGAGGGCTGCAGCGCGACCAGGGCTTCGTCGCTGACCATGTGCAGGCGCAGCGCTTTGTAGCGGCCCGCCGGCACACGTTTGTCGGCCAGCAGGCGCTGCACGAAGTGGATGGCGCGCATCTCGGCCACCAGGCCGGCGTTGAAGCTGATCTCGTTGACACGGTCGGCGATCTCGGCCGCGGTGTCCGGCGTGCCCGGCCGCACCAACGGATTGACCTTCACCAGCATCAGGTCGGCGGCGCGGGTCTCGTAGATCAGCGGCCACAGCGCCGGGTTGCCGCTGTAGCCGCCGTCCCAGTAGGGCTCGCCGTCGATCTGCACCGCCTTGAACAGCTGCGGCAGGCAGGCCGAGGCCAGCAGCGCGTCGATCGTCAGCTCGGCGCCGCTGAAGATGCGCGGCTGGCCGGTCTGCACCGCGGTGGCGGCGATGAACACCTGCAGCGGGCCGCGCTGCAGCGCCTCGGGCCGCACGTGGCGGCGCGCCACCTCGGCCAGCGCGTTGGGGCCGAAGGCATTGAACTGGTAGGGGCTGACGCTGCGCAGGAACTGGTTCATCCAGGCGTAGGCGGGACTTGCGTCCAGGTTGAAGGCGGCCAACGGCAGCGCCGGCATGAAGTCGCCGAGCGCTGCGAAAGGATCGGCGGTGACCTCTCCAAAACAGCCCTGCACACCCGCCACGTCCAGCCAGAAAGCCCGCAGCGCGGCCTGTGCGCCGGTGGCACCGCCGTCGGCAAATCCGGTGGCCAGCACCGCAGCGTTCAAGGCCCCGGCGCTGGTGCCGCTGACGCCGTCGATCGTGATCCCAGGCTCGTCCAGCAAGCGGTCCAGCACGCCCCAGGTGAAGGCGCCGTGGGAACCGCCACCCTGCAGGGCGAGGTCCAGGGGAATCTTCTTCGCTGCGCGTTTGGCCATGGGTCAGTATCGTTCGCTCGCCATCGTTCGCTCGCCATCGTTCGCTCACCAGCGCTCGCTCAGTATCGCCCCGTGACCCCCGCCAGCCGCAGGTAGGCGTTGGCCACCCAGGCCACCAGCCCACGCCGCAGCCAGCGGCGCCAACCGGCAATGGGCTGCTCCTGCGTGATCTCGGTGGCCACGGCAAACGCCGCCTCCAGCCGCGCCGCGAGCGTGGCATTGAAGTTGGCGTCCCGCACGATCACATTGGCCTCCAGGTTCAGCAGCAGCGACAAGGGGTCGATGTTGCTGCTGCCCACCGTGGCCCAGGTGTCGTCCACCAGCGCCACCTTGGCGTGCAGGAAGGCGGGCGTGTACTCGAAGATGCGCACACCGTGGCCGCGCAACTCGTCGTACAGCGCCCGCGCGGCCAGCGCGGCAAAGGGGTAGTCCACCTTGCCCTGCAGCAGAAGCTGCACCTGCACACCCCGGCCCGCCGCCTCGCGCAGCGTGCGGCGGAACCGGCCGCCGGGATAGAAGTACGGCACCGCGATGTGGATGCGCGTCTGCGCCTGGCGCATGGCGTCGATGTAGCGGCGCTCGATGGCGCGGCGCTGGCCGACGTTGTCGCGCACCACAAACGCGGCGCGCATCGGCGTGGTGTCGCGTGGCGGCAGCGGGCCGCGCGGCTGGGCGCCCAGCGTTCGCAGCAGGCGCAGCGTGCGGTCCATCGGCGTGGGGCTGGTCAGCAGACGTTCGGCCTCGCGCCGCCAGCCGCGGCCCAGGTGGGCGCGCGCCCACATGGCGCGTGCCACGTGGCGCACGTGGCCGGCCAGCGGGCCGCTGACCTCGACCGCAAAATCCAGCCGCGGCGTGTCGCTCCAGCCGTGGTTGAGGTCGTTGCGGTCGTCGATGACGTTGATGCCGCCGACAAACGCCAGCGTGTCGTCCACCACGCACAGCTTCTGGTGCAGGCGGCGCAGCTGCTGGGGCTGCAGCCAGTTCCACCAGCGGTCGATGGGGCGGAAGACCTCCAGCCGCACGCCGCTGTCACCCAGCCAGTCGCGCAGCGTGGGCAGCGTGGCCATGCTGCCAAAACCGTCGACCACCAGGTGCACCAGCACCCCGCGGCGCGCGGCGGCGGCCAGCGCGTCGGCCATTGCCCGGGCGCTGCTGTCGTCGTGGAAGATGTAGGTGGCAAACCAGACCTCGTGCCGCGCCACGGCCAGCGCGGCCTGCATCGCCGGGAACAAGGCGTCGCCGCCTTCGAGCAGCCGGACCTGGTTGCCACCGACCCAGCGCACCCGGGGCGCACGCGCCCACCACGGTTCGCGGGCCTCGCCGTCCACTACACGGGCTCCAGCTCCGCCACCAGGGGCAGGTGGTCCGACATGCGGGCCCAGCCGCTGCCGCGCGGCACCATGGTCGTGCGGCACTGCAGGCCGCGCACGTAGAAACGGTCGAGTGCAAACACGGGCACCCGCGACGGGAAGGTCAAACGCTGCGAGGCGCGGTCGTCCGGGCCGCGGGCACGCGCCAGGCCGATGTCGCGCATCGGGCCGTCGAGTTTTTCGCCCCAATCGTTGAAGTCGCCGGCCACCACCAGCAGCTCGGTGGGCGGCACATGCTGCTCGATGAACTGTGCCAGGCGCTGCACCTGGCGCACGCGGCTGGCATGCACCAGGCCCAGGTGCACCACGACGGCATGCACGGCCACGCCGTTCCAGGCCACGGGCACGTGCAGCAGGCCGCGTTGTTCGAAGCGGTGGTCGCTGACGTCGTGGTGGCCGATGTCGCCGATGGGCCAGCGCGACAGCAGTGCATTGCCATGTTCACCATGGCGTGTGACGGCGTTGGTGCGGTAGGCCACCTCGTAACCATCGGGCGCCAGAAACTCCGCCTGCCCCTGCGCCGGCCAGCCCTGGTGCGTGCGGTCGAACTGCTGCGCGTCGCGGTGGTGGAACAGCCGCACCTCCTGCAGGAAGACGAGGTCGGCGTCCAGCGCCTCCACCGCCAGGCCCAGGTTGTGGATCTCCAGCCGCTTGCGCGGACCCAGGCCACGCACCCCCTTGTGGATGTTGTAGGTGGCCACGCGCAGCGTGTCCAGCGACATCAGGGTGGAGGCAGGCGGCAGCAGCGAGCTGTTGAGCGGGTTCAGCCCGGTCATGCGGTGGTCGGGCGGATGAAGCGTGGCAGTTGCAGGATGGCCTCGGCGTTGCTGGGAGAGAAGCAGCGGTCGGCCGCCTCACGCCAGGGAAGCCAGACCTGTGCCAGGTGTTCGCGCGGGTTCAGCACCACCGGAGTGCCCGCAGCGACCGTGAGGCCGAAGACATGTTCCGTGTTGTGGGTGACACCCGGTGCGTAGCGGTGACGCCAGACGGGGTAGATCTCGTAGACGTTCTGCAGCTGCCAGTCGCGCAGCGTGCCCGTGGTGATGCCGGTTTCTTCGGCCACCTCACGCCGCGCGGTGGTGTCCAGCGCCTCGTCTTCCGCGTCCAGCGAGCCGGTCACGCTTTGCCAGAAGCCGGGTTTGTCGGCACGTTCGATCAGCAACACGTCGAGTGCCGGGGTGTGGATCACCACCAGCACCGAGCGGGGGATCTTGAACGGACGGGGTGGATTCATCGGCCGCGCTGCAGACGCGCACGCACGGCAGCGGCCAGGCGGCGCAGCAGCGGCTCGGTGTCGGCCCAGCCGATGCAGGCATCGGTGATGGACACGCCGGGCACCAGTGGCTGGCCCAGCACCAGGTTCTGCCGGCCTTCGTGCAGGTGGCTCTCGACCATCACACCGACGATGCGGTGTTCGCCGCCTTCGATCTGGCGCGCGATGTCGGCCGCCACGTCGATCTGGCGCCGGTGCTGTTTGCTGCTGTTGGCGTGTGAACAATCCACCATCACCTGCTCACGCTGGCCGGCCTGGCGCAGCGCGGCGCAGGCGGCCTCGACACCCGCCGCGTCGCAGTTGGGCGTCTTGCCGCCGCGCAAGATCACGTGCCCGTCGGGGTTGCCGCGGGTCTCGAAGATCGCGGCCACGCCCATCTTGGTCATGCCCATGAAGGCATGCGGCGCGGCCGCGGCCTGCAGCGCATCGGCTGCGACCTGCACGCCACCATCGGTGCCATTCTTGAAGCCCACCGGGCAGCTCAGGCCCGAGGCCAGCTGGCGGTGGCTCTGGCTCTCGGTGGTGCGCGCGCCGATGGCGCCCCAGGCGATCAGATCGCTGATGTACTGGGGGCTCAGCAGGTCCAGGAACTCGGTGCCTGCCGGCAGGCCCAGCGCGTTGATCTGCAGCAGCAGTTCGCGCGCACGGCGCAGGCCTTCGTTGATGCGGAAACTGCCGTCCAGCCGCGGGTCGTTGATGTAACCCTTCCAGCCGACCGTGGTGCGGGGTTTTTCGAAGTACACGCGCATCACGACGATCAGCTCGCCCGCCAGTTCATCGGCCAGCGGCTTCAGGCGCTGCGCGTAGGCAATGGCGGCATCGTGGTCGTGGATGGAACACGGCCCGACCACGGCCACCAGGCGGTCATTGCGCCCCTGCAGCGCGGCGCCGATGGCGCTGCGTGTGCTCTCCACCAGCTGTTCGATGGCGGGCGTGACCGGCAGGTCTTCCAGCAGCACGGCGGGTGAAACCAGCGCCCGCACGGCGCCGATGCGCACGTCGTCGATGCGGGTGGTGTCGAGCGTGGTGGACTCTTCGATGGGCGTGGGCATGGTCACAGGCCGCTGATCACGGCGTCTAGGGCGTCGCGGAGGATGCCTTGTTGTTCAGCGAGGGAACCCACCGGTTGGCGCAGCAGACGCGCCGGCATCGCTGCGCATTGATGAGCCGCCGGGAACAGGGTTTCACCTTCGACCACCACCGGCGACGCCAGCCGCCGTGGCAGTCCGGGCGACTGGGCGCGCAGGCGCTGCAAAGGCATCACCAGCCGCGTCGGGAGGAAGTCGAGCTGGGCGCTTTGCAGCACCACGATGTATGGGAAACCCTCGCGCTCGGTGGGGCTGGGGCTGGGATTGCGGTGCAGATCGAAGGCAGCCATGGGGTCACCAGGTGCGGTACTCCTCGCCAAAGATGCCGTACTTCTCGAAGTGTTCGTTCTGCATGTCGACCCAGTCCTTGTACTGCGCGTAGAAGGCCTCGGCTTCCGGGCTGTGCGCCGGTGTCGGTGCAGCACTGGCCTGCCCGGCACGTGCAACCAGTTGGTCAAACAGTTCGGCCGACATCAGCACGCTGTGCCGCCGGCCGGACTTCTCGATCACCACGGGCCGCTTCTGCGCTTCGTCCAGCACTTGGCCGAAGCGGTTCTTGGCGTCGGTGGACGACACGTTCATGGCAGGCTCCCGCAGGCTGGGATGGCCATTTTAGCCATTCCAGCCCGATCGGAACGGGCTCAGGCCGCGGCCGTCGGGTTGCGCAGCCGGATGTGCAGGTCGCGCAGCTGGCCTTCGTCGACGTTGCTCGGCGCGCCCGTCAGCAGGCACTGGGCGCGCTGCGTCTTCGGAAACGCGATCACGTCGCGGATGCTCTCGGCCTTGGCCATCAACGTGATCAGCCGGTCCAGGCCGAAGGCCAGGCCGCCGTGCGGCGGCGCGCCGTACTGCAGCGCGTCCAGCAGGAAGCCGAACTTGACCTTGGCGTCTTCGGCCGAGATGTTGAGCGCCTTGAAGACCTTGCTCTGCACCTCGGCACGGTGGATACGCACCGAGCCGCCGCCCAGCTCCCAGCCGTTGAGCACCATGTCGTAGGCCTTGGCAATGCAGGCGCCCGGGTCGGTGTCCATCAGATTCTCGTGCCCGTCCTTGGGCGCGGTGAAGGGGTGGTGCACGGCGCTCCAACGTGCGTTGTCCTCGTCGTACTCGAACATCGGGAAGTCCACCACCCACAGCGGCGCCCACTTGTCCTCGAACAGGCCATGTTCGCGGCCAAACTCGCTGTGGCCGATCTTCACGCGCAGCGCACCCAGCGCGTCGTTGACGACCTTGGCCTTGTCGGCGCCAAAGAAGATCAGGTCGCCGTTGCGCGCGCCGGTGCGCGCGATGATCTCGGCGATGGCGGCGTCGTGCAGGTTCTTCACCACCGGGCTCTGCAGGCCGTCGCGGCCCTTGCCGGCGTCGTTCACCTTGATCCAGGCCAGGCCCTTGGCACCGTAGATCTTGACGAACTCGGTGTAGGCGTCGATCTCGCCGCGGCTCATCTCGCCGCCACCCGGCACACGCAGCGCGGCCACACGCCCGCCCTTGTTGTTGGCCGGGCCGGAGAAGACCTTGAAGTCCACCGACTTCATCACCTCGGTGAGTTCGGTGAACTCCAGCTTCACGCGCAGGTCGGGTTTGTCGGAGCCGTACTTGAACATCGCCTCGGCGTAGGTCATGTGGCCGTACACCGGCAGCTCCACACCCAGCGCCTTGCGGAAGACGGTGCGCACCATGCCTTCGGTGATGGCGCGGATCTCTTCTTCCTTCAGGAACGAGGTCTCGATGTCGATCTGCGTGAACTCGGGCTGGCGGTCGGCGCGCAGGTCCT
>JADMJD010000231.1 GCA_018780805.1 Rubrivivax sp.
GGCCTGCGCAAGGACAACACCGGCTACGACCTGCGCAACCTGCTGATCGGCAGCGAAGGCACGCTGGGCATCATCACCGCGGCCACGCTGAAGCTCTTCCCGCAGCCGGCGGCCACGGTCACGGCGCTGGCCGCCTGCGAGACGCTGGACCAGTGCGTGGCGCTGCTGCGCCTGGCCCGCACGCGGCTGGACGCCGGACTCACGGGCTTCGAGGTGATGGCGCGCTTTGCGCTGTCGCTGGTGGAAAAACACTTCCCCGCCCTGCCCCGCCCGCTGCCGGCCGCGCCCTGGACCGTGCTGCTGGAACTGGCCGACACCGAATCGGAAAGCGCAGCGCGCACCCGGCTGGAAAACCTGCTGGAAGTTGCGCTGGAGGCCGGCCACATCCAGGACGCGGTGGTGGCCGAGAGCCTGGCCCAGGCGAATGCGCTGTGGCACCTGCGCGAAGCCATCCCGCTGGCCCAGGCCGAAGAAGGCCTGAACATCAAACACGACATTTCGGTGCCGGTGTCGGCCATCCCCGGTTTCTGCGCACGCACCGACGCGGCATTGGAAGCCGCCATCCCCGGTGTGCGGCTGGTGAACTTCGGCCACCTGGGCGATGGCAACCTGCACTACAACGTGCAGGCCCCGGCGGGTGCCGATGGCCCGGCCTTCCTGCGCGAACGCGAGGCCGAGGTCAACCGCATCGTCTACGACGCGGTGGCAGCCTGCGGCGGCAGCTTCTCGGCCGAGCACGGCGTGGGCAGCCTGAAGCTGCACGAGATGGCCGAGCGCAAATCACCGGTGGCGCTGGCGCTGATGCGGCGCGTCAAACAGGCGCTGGACCCGCAGGGGGTGCTGAACCCGGGCCGGGTGGTTTGACCCGGACGCCGGCCGCGGCGACTACTGCAGCGGTTCTTTCAGCGCTGCCGGCATCGGCAGGGCCACCACCTCGATGCCCTCGTCGCGCAATGCCTCGCGCTGCTCAGGCGTGGCCTGGCCACGGATGCCACGTTGTTCGATCTCACCGTAGTGGATGCGGCGGGCTTCGTCGGGAAACCGTTCGCCGACATCCTCGGTCTGCGCGATCAGCTGGCGCGCGGCGGCGAGCCACGCGGCCTGCAGATCCGCTGGCTGCGGCGCAGCGGCCGGCGTGGCCTCGCGAGCGCCGGACAGGTTCAGCCTGGGCGCACTCGGCAGGCGGGTGATCACGCGGTCACTGCACATCGGGCATTCGATGGCGCCACGGCCGTTCTGATCCCCGAACTCGTCGTCCGAGCCGAACCAGCCTTCGAAGCCATGGCCGTGGGCACAGCGCAGGTTGAGCACCTTCATGTCAGCGCCGCACGGCCGCCCGAAGGCGTTGACACGCCCCCTTGGGGGGCAGCGAACGACGTGCGCGTGGGGGCGTCATGGCAGGATGCTACCGGGCTGGCTGCCACTGAAGCGGCCAGGCGCCACAAGACCAGCGGTGCCACCACAACAAGGCCACGAGAGTTTTGGCATCGGTGAGTTCACCGCGCGACGCCAGCGCGTCCAGCTCAGCAGGGTGCATCAGCACCGTCTCGACAAATTCACCGACGTCCAGCTGCGCCGGGCCCGCCGTCAAGCCTCGGGCGAACCAGACGTCGATGCCTTCGTTGCTGTAGGCACAGGCGTTGTGCAGCCAGCCGGCATGTGCCCATTCGCGCGCGCTGTAGCCGGTCTCTTCCAGCAGTTCGCGCTGGCCGCAGACCTGTGGCGGCTCGCCCGCCTCCAGCTTGCCGGCCGGGAACTCCAGCAGCACACGCTGCAGCGGGTGGCGCCACTGGCGCTCCAGCACCAGGCGGCCGTCGTCCAGCAGGGGCACCACCACCACGGCGCCGGGGTGGCGCACATACTCGCGGGTGGATTCGCTGCCGTCGGGCAGGAGCACGGTGTCGCGCACCACGTGCAGGAAGCCGCCCGTCAGCCGCACCTCGCTGGCGACGGTGCGCTCGACGAGGTGGGCGTCGTCTGTCGACATCAGCTCGCGAGGGCCTTCACGATGGCATCGCGGCAGACGGCCAGCAGGCCGCCGGAAAACGGCCCGAGCAGCAGCACCGCGGCGCCATTGACGGCCAGCAGCGCCGACACGCCGGCGCTGCGCACCAGCGGCTCAGAGCCCGTGGGTGCATCGAAGTACATGACCTTGACGACCCGCAGGTAGTAATACGCGCCCACCAGCGACATCAGCACCGCCACCACGGCCAGCACGATGTAGAACGGCACGGCCGTGGACACCAGGGCCTGCAGCACCGCCAGCTTGGCGAAAAAGCCCACCATCGGCGGGATGCCGGCGAGCGAAAACATGAAGACGGCCATCACACCCGCCAGCCAGGGCGCACGCTGGTTCAGGCCGGCCAGGTCGGAGATCTCTTCGGCCTCGAAACCGCTGCGCGACAGGTACAGGATCAGGCCAAAGCTGCCCAGCGTCGTCAGCACGTAGGAGACGATGTAGAACATCGACGAGCTGTAGGCGTTGCCGGCCGACAGCGTGTTGCCACTCACCACGCCGGCCGACAGGCCGAGCAGGATGAAACCCATCTGCGAGATGGTGGAGTAGGCCAGCATGCGCTTCAGGTTGCTCTGCGCGATGGCGGCCACGTTGCCGACCACCAGCGAGGCCACGGCCAGCACCATGAACATCTGCTGCCAATCGACCGCCAGGCCCAGCATGCCTTCCACCAGCAGCCGGATCGTGATGGCAAAGGCCGCCAGCTTGGGCGCGGCGCCGATCAGCAACGTGACCGGCGTGGGCGCGCCCTGGTACACGTCGGGCACCCACATGTGGAAGGGCACGGCGCCGAGCTTGAAGGCCAGGCCGGCCACGACGAAGACCACACCGAAGACCAGCACGTCCTTGTTGATGCTGCCGGTGGCGATCTTCTCGAACACGGTGGGGATTTCCAGCGAGCCGGTGGCGCCATACATCATCGACAGGCCGTACAGCAGGAAACCGCTGGCCAGCGCACCCAGCACGAAGTACTTCATCGCCGCTTCGGTGCTGACCGCGTGGTCGCGCCGCAGCGCGGCCAGTGCGTACAGCGACAGGCTCATCAGCTCCAGGCCCAGGTAGACCACCAGGAAGTGGTTGGCCGAGGTCATCACCGACACACCCAGCAGGCTGAACAGCGACAGGCTGAAGAACTCGCCCTTGAGCATCTCGCGGCTGCCCAGCGTGGGCTGCGCGTAGGCCAGCGTGACCATGGTGGCAATGGCCGCGAAGAAGGCCAGCAGGTGACCCATCGGGTCGGAGACCACCATGCCGCCCAGGCCGTACAGGCTCTGGGCATCCTGCACGTACTGCAGGTGCATCACGGCAAAAACACCGATGCCCAGCTGCGTGAGCCAGAAGGTGGGTTTGCGCTGCGGGTCGGTGACGAACAGATCCACCAGCGCCACGGCGCAGGCCAGCAGCAGCAGCCAGATCTCGGGGTAGACGACGAGCCAGTTCATGGAATTCATTCGGGGCCCCGTGTCAGTTGAGCTTCGGGGCGGCGACATGGCGCAGCAACTCGGTGACCGAGACCTGCATCACATCGGTGAAGGGTTTGGGGTACAGCCCCATCCAGAGCACGGCCACGGCCAGGATGGCCAGCATCGTGAACTCACGGGCGTTGATGTCCGTCAGCGCACGGACGTCGTCGTTGGCGACATCGCCGAAGTACACGCGCTTGACCATCCACAACGTGTAGGCGGCGCCGAAGAACAGCGTGGTGGCCGCCAGCAGGCCGATCCAGAAGTTGTACTGCACGGCCCCGAGGATCACCATCCACTCGCCGACAAAACCGGCAGTGCCCGGCAGGCCGCAGTTGGCCATCGCGAACAGCACCGCGAAGGCCGCGAACTTGGGCATGGTGTTGGCCACACCGCCATAGGACGCGATCTCCCGCGAATGCACCCGGTCATACAACCCACCGCTGCACAAGAACATCGCCCCCGAGCCAAAACCGTGGCTGATCATCTGCACCAGCGCACCCGACACACCGAGCTCGTTGAACATGAAAAAGCCCAGCGTCACGAAGCCCATGTGCGCGATCGAGCTGTAGGCCACGAGTTTTTTCATGTCCTGCTGCACCAGGGCGACCAGCCCGATGTACAGCACGGCGGTGAGGCTGAGCGTGATGATCAGCCAGTCCCACTCACGCGCCGCATCGGGTGCGATGGGCAGCGAAAAACGCAGGAAGCCATAGGCGCCGAGCTTCAGCATGATGGCGGCCAGCACCACCGAGCCGCCGGTGGGCGCCTCAACGTGCGCATCCGGCAGCCAGGTGTGCACCGGCCACATCGGCACCTTGACCGAGAAGGCCGCGAAGAAAGCGAAGAACAGCAGCGTCTGCGCGTTCAGCGGCAGCGGCAGTTTGTGCCAGACCAGGATGTCGAAGCTGCCGCCGCTCTTGAAGTACAGGTAGACCAGGGCCACCAGCATCAGCAGCGAACCCAGCAGCGTGTACAGGAAGAACTTGAAGGCCGCGTAGACCCGGTTCGGCCCGCCCCAGATGCCGATGATGATGTACATCGGGATCAGCGTGGCTTCGAAGAACACGTAGAACAGCAGGCCATCGAGCGAACTGAACACACCGACCATCAGGCCCGAGAGGATCAGGAAGGCGCCCATGTACTGGGCCACGCGTTCGGTGATCACCTCCCAGCCGGCGATGACGACGATGACGGTGATGAAGGCCGTGAGCGGTACGAACCACATCGACAGGCCATCGACGCCCAGGTGGTAATGCACGTTGAAGCGCTCGATCCAGAGCGACTTCTCGACGAACTGCATCGCCGCGGTGCCAGTGTCGAAACCGCTGATCAGCGGCAGCGTGACGGCCAAGGAGACGATGGCGCCCAGCAACGCGGTGGCGCGCACCAGGCCGGCGTTCTGGTCACGCCCCACGGCCAGCAGCAGCGCGCCGAAGGCAATCGGCAACCAGATCGATGCACTCAGGAGACCCATGTGTGTTCTCTGTTGTTCTTATGAAGGCGGTCAGCGGGTCAGCATCGGCCACAGGCGCCAGGTGAGGAAGCCGAAGATGCCGACCACCATCACCAAGGCGTACCAGTACAGCTGGCCAGTCTGCAGGCGGCGCACCACGCCGGCCAAGGCACCGATGCTGCGCGCCGAGCCGTTGACCAGGGTGCCGTCGATGAAGGCCTGGTCGCCGCCCTTCCACAGGCCGGTGCCGAGCAGCCGCGCACCCACCGACAAGACCTTCTCGTTGAACGCGTCGAAGTAGTACTTGTTCTCCAGCAGCGTGCGCAGCGGGCCCAGGCGGGCGTCCAGCGCGGCCGGGATCTGCGGGGCCTTCAGGTAGAACAACCAGGCCGTGAACACACCACCCGCGGCCAGCCAGAACGGCAGCGTGACGAAGCCGTGCAGCGCCATCGCCACCGCGTGACCGGCGTGTTCAGCCACCGCGGCCATGGCCGGGTGGCGGGCGGCGTCGACGAAGATCGCGTCCTTGAAGAAGTCGCCCACCAGCATCGGCGCCATCGTGAAGCCACCGATCAGCACCGAGGGGATGGCCAGCGCCACCAGCGGGCCCCAGACCACGAGCGGGCTTTCATGCGGCACGTGCACGTGCACATGGCCGTGATCGTCGGCATGGTCGTGTTCACCCGGGTGCGGCTTGTGGCGGAAGCGCTCTTCGCCATGGAACACCAGGAAATACATGCGGAAGGAATAGAAGGCGGTGATGAACACGCCCGCCACCACCGCGAAGTAGGCAAACCCTGCCGCCGGCAGCGTGCTGGCGTGCACCGCCAGGATGATGCTGTCCTTGGAGAAGAAACCCGAGAAGAACGGCGTGCCGATCAGCGCCAGCGAACCCAGCAACGACGTGATCCACGTGATGGGCATGTACTTGCGCAGGCCGCCCATGTTGCGGATGTCCTGGTCGTGGTGCATGCCGATGATCACCGAGCCCGCGCCCAGGAACAGCAGCGCCTTGAAGAAGGCATGCGTCATCAGGTGGAACACCGCCACCGAGTAGGCCGACGCGCCCAGCGCCACCGTCATGTAGCCGAGCTGCGAAAGCGTGGAGTACGCGACCACGCGCTTGATGTCGTTCTGGATGATGCCGAGGAAGCCCATGAAGAGCGCCGTGATGGCGCCGATCACCAGCACGAAGCTCAGCGCCGTGTCAGACAGCTCGAACAGCGGCGACATGCGCGCCACCATGAAGATGCCGGCCGTCACCATGGTCGCCGCGTGGATCAGCGCAGAGATCGGCGTCGGGCCTTCCATCGAATCGGGCAGCCACACGTGCAGCGGCACCTGCGCACTCTTGCCCATCGCACCGATGAACAAACAGATGCAGGCCACGGTGAGCAGGTTCCAGTCGCTGCCAGGCAGCGTCTTCTGCGACAACGCAAAACCCTGCGCAAAGGCCTCGCCGTAGTTCAGGCTGCCGCCGTAGGCCAGCAGCAGGCCAATGCCCAGGATGAAGCCGAAGTCACCCACCCGGTTGACCAGGAAGGCCTTCATGTTGGCGAA
>JADMJD010000117.1 GCA_018780805.1 Rubrivivax sp.
CCGGAGGGACTCGAACCCCCGACCTGCTGCTTAGAAGGCAGCTGCTCTATCCAGCTGAGCTACGGGCAGACAAACGCGATTCTAGGCGCCGGGTGGTGGGCTGGCACTGCGTCAGCGGGCCTTGTACTGGGTCTGGCCGAACAGCGCCTCCCGCGCCTTGTCGTCCACCAGCGGCTTGCGCTGGGCGGCCAGCACCTCCACGCCGCGCATCACCGCCGGGCGCGCGCCGATCTCGTCGAACCAGCCCTTCAGGTGCGGGTGATCGTTCCAGGCTATGCCCTGGTTCTTCCACGAGCGCAGCCACGGGAAAACAGCGATGTCAGCGATGGAGTAGGCCGGGCCGCCGAGGTAGCGGCTGTTGGCCAGGCGTTTGTTCATCACGCCGTACAGGCGTTTGGCCTCGTTGCTGTAGCGGTCGATGGCGTAGGGGATCTTCTCCGGCGCATAGAGGCGGAAGTGGTGCGCCTGCCCCAGCATCGGACCGACGCCGCCCATCTGGAACATCAGCCACTGCAGCACCTCGTACTTGCCACGCACGTCGGCCGGCAGGAATCGCCCGGTCTTGCCGGCCAGGTACAACAGGATGGCGCCCGACTCGAACAATGCGATCGGCTGGCCGTCCGGCCCGTCGGGGTCCACCAGGGCCGGGATCTTGTTGTTGGGGCTGATGGCCAGGAAGGCCGGATCGAACTGCGCGCCGCTGCCGATGTCCACCGGGATCGCCCGGTACGGCAGGCCGCACTCTTCCAGCATGATGTGGACCTTGTGGCCATTGGGCGTGGCCCACGAATACACTTCGATCATCGTGTCTCCTCGGGGTGGCCTTCGCCGCCTGGGTCTCAGTCACACTCTAAACCATGCTCGACGGACTGAAACGGCTGTTCTCCCGCGCCCCGGCGCCCGGCCGGGAATGGGACGAGCTGAGCGACTGGGCCCAGACCCGGCAGTTCACCTTCCGGCCCGTGCGCGGGGAGGAGGGCGGCTTCGTGGTCGAAGGCCGGCTGGGCGCCTTGCCCTGGCGGCTGGAATGGGGCCCGTCGCAACGCCCTTATGTCGAGGGTGCCGAGTTGCGCCTGCGCGCCGAGCTGGGCCTGTCGTCCGAGGTGCAGGTGCTGGTGCTCGACCGGCTGCTGCAGGCCACGATGGAAAAGGCCATGTTCGACCAGTACGTCGAAGGGGTGCAAACCCGCATCGACAACCAGACCCCGCCCGAGATGCGCTGGCTGGTGATGTTCCCCAAGCTGTCGGGGGCCGAGCTGGGTGGTTTGCGCGAGCGGTTTGCGGCTGTCGGCCCCAGCAAGACCTGGCTCATGCAATGGCTGGACGGGCCCTTGACCCCGGCGCTGCTGGCGGCGCCGCTGATCGCCGGCCAGCCCCTGGTGCTGATGATCTCGCGCGGACGCCTCACGTTGCGCACCGCCTTGCCCGACCCGGTGCCCGCCGATCTGGACCGCTGGCTGCGCCTGTTCCACGCCAGCCTGCGCGAGGCACGCCGTGTCGCAGACCAGGGCAGCGACCCGGGCAACGCGAGCACGCAGCCCAGCATGTTCTCGGCCACCCGCGGTCCCGACGAACCCGTCTGAACCCCGGCCTCGGCCGCCCTCAGGCCGCAGAGGCAAACCGCCAGGCCATCTCAGCCAGCGGCCGTGTGGCGGCGCCGGTGGCGCGGGCCTGTGCGCTGGCGGCGGTGCCGTCCACCACCCGCTTGGCAATGCCCTGCGTGATGGCCGCCAGGCGGAACAGGTTGTAGGCGAGGTAGAAGTTCCAGTCGGCCATCACCGCATCCGGGTCGGCGCGGCCGGTGCGCTCGCAGTAGCGGCGCACGTAGTCGCGTTCCGCCGGAATGCCGAGCGCCGCATGGTCCAGCCCGCCGATGCCGCGGAAGGTGCCGGGCGGGATGTGCCAGGCCATGCAGTGGTAACTCAGGTCGGCCAAGGGGTGGCCCAGCGTGGACAACTCCCAGTCCAGCACCGCCAGCACACGGGGCTCTTCGGGATGGAAGATCAGGTTGTCCAGCCGGTAGTCGCCGTGCACGATGGAGACATCGCTCTCGACGCGCGCGCTGGCCGGCACATGCGCCGGCAGCCATTGCAGCAGCTGGTCCATCTCGGCAATGGGCTCGGTCTGCGAGGCCAGGTACTGCTTGCTCCAGCGGCCGATCTGGCGGTCGAAGTAGTTGCCCGGTTTGCCATAGTCGGCCAGGCCGACCGCGGCCGGGCTCACGCAGTGGAGTGCCGCGATCACGCGGTTCATCTCGTCGTAGATGGCTGACCGCGCCGCGTTGTCCAAGCCGGGCAGCGACTGCTCCCACAGCACCCGGCCCTCCACATGGGCCATCACGTAGAAGGCGCGGCCGATGATGGTTTCGTCTTCACACAGCAGGTGCATGTGCGCCACCGGCACGTCGCCGCCAGCCAGCGCCCGCATCACGCGGAACTCGCGGTCGATGGCATGCGCCGAGGGCAGCAGCTTGGCCGCCGGGCCGGGTTTGCTGCGCATCACGTAGCGGGTGCCCGGGGTCTGCAGCAAAAAGGTCGGGTTGGACTGCCCCCCCTTGAACTGCGTCACGCTCAGCGGGCCTTCAAAGCCGTCGATGCGCGTCGTCAGCCAGGCTTCAAGCGCGGCGGTGTCAAAGGCGTGTTGCTCACGCACGGCCTGGGTGCCGGTGTACTGGTCCATGCGGAGGGTCTCTCTGTTCTTGTTGTTCAGCGTTCAGCGATTTCAAGCAGCCGTTCGCGTGACAGCACCACCAGGCGGGTGGGCTCCACACGCAGGATGCCGTCGCGCTCGAAGCCCTTGAGCTCCTGGTTCACGCGCTGGCGCGAGGCACCGAGCAGCTGCGCCAGGTCTTCCTGCGCCAGTTGCAGGCCGATGCGGATCTCTTCGCCCTGCGGAATGCCGTAGCTCTTGGCCAGCAGCAGCAGCTGGCGCGCCAGCCGTGCCTGCAGCGGCAAGGTGTTGAGCTCTTCCAACTGGTTGAACATCAGCCGCAGGCGGCGGCAGTTCAGGCGCAGCAGCGCGTCGTACAGCTCCACGTGCTGGGCCAGCAGTTCCTTGAAGTCGGGCTTGCGCACCACCAGCAGCGTGGTGTCGCCATGGGCATGGGCGTCGTGCGTGCGCGGCAGGCCGTCGAAGAGCGCGATGTCGCCGAACCAGGTGCCGGGCTCGCAGTAGGTCAGGCTCACCTGCTTGCCGGCCAGAGACACGGTGCTGATGCGCACCGCGCCGCGTGCCACGCCCACCCATTCTTCGGCCGGTGTGCCGCGTGCGGCCATCGGCACGCCATCGGCCAGCCGCCGCACCACGGTGCGCGAGAGGATGGCCTGCTGCAGCGCGGTGGAGAGCTTCGCGAACCAAGGCCCGGTCTCGATGTGTTGACGTTCTTCCAGTGTAAGAGCCGGGGTGATCATGGTTTGTCCCTGACGCGACAAGGCCGCGGGCATGCGATTGTGCCGGCCTCGCTGCTGCACACACCGTCGGAGAACGCACCATGCCCGCCCAAGCCCTGGACCTGCCCAACCGCCGTGAAACGGTGTCTGCCGAGGAGTGGCGTGCCCGCGTGGACCTGGCCGCGGCCTACCGGCTGGTGGCGATGTTCGGCTGGGACGACCTGGTCTTCACGCACATCAGCGCGCGTGTGCCGGGCGAGGACGGCGCCTTCCTGATCAACCCCTACGGCCTGCTGTTCGAGGAGATCACCGCCTCCAGCCTGGTGAAGGTGGACCTGGCGGGGAACAAGCTGGACGACTCGCCGTTCCCGGTGAACCCGGCCGGCTTCGTGATCCACAGCGCGGTGCACGCGGCGCGGCACGACGCGGCCTGCGTGATGCACGTGCACTCGCTCAACGGCATCGCGGTGTCGGCGCAGCAGGGCGGTGTGCGGCCGCTGTCTCAGCAAAGCATCTTCGTGCTGGCCAGCCTCGGCTACCACGACTACGAAGGCGTGGCGCTGCGTGACGACGAAAAGCCGCGCCTGGTGCAGGACCTGGGGCGCAACAGCTACCTGATGCTGCGCAACCATGGCCTGCTCACCGTGGGCGCCACGGTGGCCGACGCGTTTTTGCACATGTACCTGTTCGAGACGGTGTGCACCATCCAGGTCCGGGCGATGGCCGGTGGCGGGCCTTTGGTCGATGTGCCGCCGGACATCATCGCCACTGCCCAGCAGCAGGCGGCGATGGCCACCCGCGGGCAGGGCGCCGGTCTGGTGTGGCCGGGCCTGCTGCGGCGCCTGGACCGCCGCTGCCCCGGCTACGACCGCTGAAGCTCGCTCTCAGCCTTCGAAACGCGGCTTGCGCTTTTCCAGGAAGGCGCGGATGCCCTCGCCGCCGTTGGCGTGGAACAGGTTCTGCACGAAGTGGTCACGCTCGCGGTCCAGCTGTTCCTGCAGAGGCGCGTTGACCGCCTGGTTCATCAGCTGCTTGGCACTGGCCAGCGCGTTGGGTGCCATCGCAGCCAGTCGCTCGGCCAGCGCCAGCGCGCGTGTCAGGGTCTGCCCTTGCGGCACCAGCTCGTTGACCAGGCCATGCGCCTGCCACTCGGTGGCAGACACCGGCTCACCCAGCCACAACCAGCGCATGGCCAGGGCCCGTGGCACCCGGCGCGCCAATTGCCAGGAGCCACCGGCATCGGGTGACAACCCGACGCGGCCGTAGGAGAACACGAACTGTGCATCGTCGGCCGCCACCACCAGGTCGCAGGCCAGCACCAGGCCCACACCGGCGCCGGCGGCAAAGCCTTCCACGCAGGCGATCACGGGTTTGGGCAGCTGCACCAGCGCCTGCACCACGCCGTGCAGCAGGCGCAGCGATTCCAGTTGCGGCTCGGGTCCGATGTCGCGCACACCCAGCAGGCGGGGCAGGTTGCCGCCGCCGCAGAAGTGGTCACCGTCGCCACGCAGCAGCACACAGCGGATGCCGGGATCGGCCTGCGCCTGGGCCAGTGCGTCCAGGGCCTGGCGGTTGGCCTCTGGCGACAGGCTGTTGCGGGTGGCGGGGTCGGTGAGGGTCAGGATCAGCGCACCGCCACGCTGTTCGGTCAACATCTGCGAAGCCATGGGAAATCATTGTGGCATGCGCCTCAAACGCCGCCCCGGCCTGCGGCCGAAGCTGTAACGCTTCGTGCTAGAGTGGTTCAGCGTCGGATTCCGACCCCCCTTTGCTGCATGCCGAAGAAGCGGATTCCGTCCTCCTGCTGGGCCCTGGTCTTGTGCCTTTGCGCGGTTGCGCCCGCGGCGGCCATGGGCTTTGGTGCCAGCACACCCACCACCACCTTGGGTCAGCCGCTGGATTTCAGCGTCGGCCTGCGCCTGGACCCGGGTGAAGAGCTCAACCCCGAGTGTGTGCGGGCCGAGGTCAGCATTGGTGATGTCGGTGTGCCGGCGGCCGGTGTCGGCGCCAGTCTGCTGGTCGATGCCAATGGCCGAAGCAGCATCCGTGTGCGCACGCTGGCCCGCATCGACGAACCCGTGGTGGCGGTGCAGGTGGCCGCCGGCTGCCCGCAACGCCTGGTGCGCCGCTTCGTCGTGTTTGCCGACCCGCCGGTGATGGTGGCCGTCCCGGTGGCGGCCGAGGCCGTGCCGGCCGTGGCAGCCACCGTCCCGCCCCCCGCGGCGCTGCCGGCCGCGGCGCTGCCCGAGACCCGTGTGGCGCTGGTGGCGCAGACCCCTCCGCCCGGGCCGCCCGCCGCCGCTTCTGGGCCACCGCGCCGCGCCGCGCCGGTGCAACGCCGGCCCACGCCTGCTGCGCGGGCCGCGGCCCCGGCGCCGCGCCCGCGTCTCAAGCTCGATGCCGCGCCACCGCCACCGCCGCCGCCGGCTGCCGCCTCGGCCCCGTTGCCCGCCCCGGTGATGGACGTTGTCGAGCAGGCCAACCAGGCGGTGCTGGCCGCCATCGCCGCAGCCTCGGCCTCGCAGGGCCGCATGGCGGCGCTGGAGGCCAGCGTGCGCCAGCTGGGCGATGAGGCCCTGGCCCAGAAGGCGGTGGTCGACACCCTGAGGCAGCGGGCCGTCGCGGCCGAGGGCCGCAACCAGTGGGTGCTGCCCCTGGGCCTGGCCCTGCTGGCCTTGCTGGGCCTCGCCGGCTGGCTGTGGCTGCGCCTGCGCGAACTCGAGCGCGACCGCCGGCATGGTTGGCTGAGTGCGGCCCGCGCGCCGGCGCCAGCGCCGTCCGCGGCCGCAGCGGCCGTGCCGCCTTCGCCTTCGCAGGTGCCGCTGCTGGTGGAGCGCAGCGTGCGCACCACCGGTGCCGCGTCGCTGGGCGCCGGGCTGGCGCCGGTGCATGTGCCGACGCCGTCCGAACTGCCCGACCCACCGTCCACGACGCCGCAGGACTGGGGCCCGGAGACTGCCACGCTGAAGACCCAGCCGCTGCTGACTTCGGCCGCCCTGGTGCAGCCCGAGAACCGGGACGTCAGCGCCGAAGAGCTGATCGACCTGGAGCAGCAGGCCGAGTTCTTTGTGGTGCTGGGCCAGGACGATGCCGCCATCGACCTGCTGGTCTCGCACCTGCGCGACAGCGGCGGCGCCAGCCCGCTGCCCTACCTGAAGCTGCTGGACATCTACCGGCGGCTGGGCGACCGCGGCGCCTACGAACGCACACGCGACCGTTTCAACCACCGCTTCAACGCCCATGTGCCGGGTTGGGATGCACCCACCGGCGACGGCCGCATGCTGGAGGACTACCCGCAGGTGATGGGCTGGTTGCAGCAGGTCTGGCCCAAGCCGCTGGACGCGATGGCCGAGCTGGAATCGCTGCTGTTCCGCAAGGACGGCGGCGAGCTCTTCGAGCTGCCGGCCTACCGCGAGCTGTTGATGCTCTACGCGCTGGCGCGTGACCTGCTGGACGGCGACACCGGCAGTGCCGGCAGTGCGGTGGACGTGTTGCTGCCGCTCAACGACAGCCCTGGTTTTGCACCCACGTCACCGCGCCCGTATTTTGGTGAGGACGGCACGATCCCGATCGAACACCAGCCGACAGCGCCCATCGACCTGGACCTCGATCTGCCGGCAGAACCGCCGCCCAGTGCCTACGGCCGCTTTCGCTGACTGTCGGTTCCGCCGGCGGCGCCAGCGCTGACCGGGACGACGGTCTACAGCCGCGCCAGCCGGCCCAGCGCGGTGCGCAGGGTCTCGTCCTTCTTCGCAAAACACAGGCGCGCCAGCCGCTGCTCGAAGCCACCTTCGTAAAACGCGGCGATGGGGATCGCGGCGACGCCGATCTCCTGCGTCAGCCACTCGCAGAACGCGGCCTCCGGCAGGTCGCTCACCGCGCTGTAGTCCACGGTCTGGAAGTAGGTGCCTTCGCAGGGCAGCAGGCGCAGCCGCGTATCGGCCAGACCGGTGCGGAACAGGTCGCGCTTGGCCTGGTAGAAGGCCGGCAGGCCCAGGTAAGGCGCGGGGTCGGCCATGTACTGCGCCAGCGCGTGCTGCACCGGCGTGTTGACCGTGAACACGTTGAACTGGTGCACCTTGCGGAACTCGGCCATCAGCGGCGCCGGCGCCAGCACGGTGCCCACCTTCCAGCCGGTGACGTGGTAGGTCTTGCCGAAGCTCGACACCACAAACGCCCGCGCCGCCAGCGCCGGGATGGACGACGCGCTGACATGCGGCGCGCCGTCGTAGACCATGTGCTCGTAGACCTCGTCGCTGATCAGCAGCACGTCGGTGGGCGCCAGCAGGTCGGCCAGTTGCTGCATCTCGGCGGCTGTCCACACCGTGCCGGTGGGGTTGTGCGGCGAGTTGACGATGATCGCCCGGGTGCGCGGTGACATGGCCGCGGCGATGGCGTCGAAGTCAGGCCGGAACACACCCGGCTTCAGCGGCACGCGCACGACGCGACCTCCCGCGAGCTCGATGTTGGGCGCGTAGCTGTCGTAACACGGCTCCAGCACGATCACCTCGTCGCCCGGGTGCACGCAGCACAGCACCGCGGTCAGGATGGCCTGCGTGGCGCCGGCGGTGATGGTGACTTCGGTCTCCGGGTCGTAGGCGCGGCCGTAGAGGGCTGCGACCTTGGCCGCGACCGCCTGCCGCAGCGCCGGCACGCCGGCCATCGGCGGGTACTGGTTCAGCCCGGCCTGCATCGCTGCCGTCACCTGTGCCGGCAGCGCCGGGTCGCAGTCGAAATCCGGGAAACCCTGGCCCAGGTTCACCGCGCCGGTGCGTGTGGCCAGGGCCGACATCACGGTGAAGATGGTGGTGCCGACGGTCGGCAGGCGGCTCTGCAGGGCGGGCGTGTGGTGCATGGGGGATCAGAGTTGGTAGTTGTCGTCGTCGCCAGCGCCGCCGGCCAGGGCGCGCTCGATCAGCGCACGGGTCAGGCGGTCGGACAGCAGCTCGGCAAAGCTGAAGACGAAGTGTCGCAAATAGGCGCCGCGGCGGAAGGCCACACGCGTGACGTTGCGGCCAAACAGATGCCCCACCGGGATGCTGACCAGGCCACTGTCGGGGGGATCGTCGCGCATCGCCATTTCGGCGACGATGCCCACACCCAGGCCCAGCTTGACGTAGGTCTTGATGACGTCGGAATCGATGGCTTCCAGCACCACGTCGGGGCGCAGCTTGCGCTGCAAAAACGCGTTGTCGATGCGGCGCCGGCCGGTGAAGGTGGGGTGGTAGGACACCAGCGGCTCGGCCGCCAGCTGCTCCAGCGTCGGCCGCGCCACCGCAGCCAGCGCATGGCCCGTTGGTACGACGATCACATGCTGCCAGTCGTAACACGGCACCGTGATCAGCTCGTCGTGTGCTTCCAGCGATTCGGTGGCCAGGCCGATGTCGGCGGCGCCGTCGATCAGCATCTGCGCCACCTGCTCGGGGTTGCCCTGGTGCAGCGCCACGCGCACCTCGGGGTAACGCCGGCGCAGCAGCGCCACCGGGCCGGGCAGCATGTAGCGGGCCTGGGTGTGCGTGGCGGCGATGGACAGTGTTCCGCGCTCCTGCTTGCTGAACTCCTCGCCAATGGCCTTGAGGTTCTCCAGTTCGTGCAGGATGCGTTCGATCGAGGCCAGCACATGCTGGCCCGGCTCGGTGATGCGGCGCAGGCGTTTGCCGTGGCGCTGGAAGATCTCGATGCCCAGCTCTTCTTCCAGCTCCAGGATGGCCTTGCTGACGCCGGGCTGCGAGGTGTGCAGCGCCTTCGCGGCCTCGGTCAGGTTCAGGCCTCGGCGCACCGCTTCGCGCACGAAGCGGAACTGGTGCAGGTTCATGGTTTCAGGGCATCCGTCGCGGCGGCGGCCAAGGCGTCGATCACCGACGGCAGTTCGCCCACTGGCGGCAGCAGCTGCCACTGCACGGCCGGGTGCGTGCTGCGCAGCGTGTCGACGATTTCCGGCAGGTCCTTGCGCACATGCCCGCCGGCACCCAGAAAGAGCGGCAGGATGGTCACCGCCGTGCAGCCGTGCGTCACCAACTCGGCCGCGGCGGTGGGCAGGCTGGGGGTCATCAGCTCCAGGAAGGCCAGGCGCACGGCCACGTCGGGCTGCGTGGCCCGCACACGGGCCGCCACCGCCTCGAACGGAGCGGCCCAGCGGGGGTCGCGGGCGCCGTGGGCAAAGAGGATCAGGCCGTGGTTCATCGTGTCACTCACCGGTAGCGCACCAGCCAGGCAAAGGCGGCGAGAGAAAGCAGCAGGTACAGCAGCCCCGGCGCCGCCGAGACCACCCAGGGTGTGAGGTCGGACAACACACCCAGGTGGCCGGCGATGTTGTTCAGCAGCACAAAGCTGATGCCCAGCAGGATGCCGCCAAACACCTTGAGGCTGACACCGCCGCTGCGCGACTGCAGGTAGGCAAAGGGCAGGGCCAGCGCCACCATCACGATGCAGGCCAGCGGGTACAGTGCCCGCTTCCAGAACTGCAGTTCGTAGCGCTGCGCGGCCTGGTCCTGCTCGGCCAGGTGGCCGCTGTAGCGCCACAGGGCCCAGGTGGTCATGGTCTCGGCCGGCAGCAAAGCGGCGGCCACCACCTGCGCGTTCAGGGTCGTGGCCCAGCGCAGGCTGGGCAGGCGCTGCACGAGCACCGGCCCGCCATCCTCCGGCCAGCGCAGCTGTTCGGCGTCGCTCAGCAGCCAGTGGCCATCACCTTCCACCCGGGCGCGCGGCGCTGCCAGGCGCTGCACCAGCCGGCCCTGGGCGTTGAACTCGTAGATGCGCACGTCCGTCAGCGTACCGTCGCCGGCCAGCCCGCCGACGTTGGCCGACACCGCATGTGCGCTGTCCGCCTGCCCGTGTTTTTCCTTCAGCCAGGCACCGGGGCCGGACAGGCGCAGCCCACCGCCTGCGCGCGCCTTGAGCAACACGGCCTGGCGCTCGCTGGCCGGTGCCACGATGTCGCCGATCACGAAGGTCACCGCCGCGAAGGCCACGCCCAGCCCGGCCAGCAGCAGCAAGGCCCTTCGCGGGCCCAGGCCGCCGGTGCGCAGGATGGTGAACTCCGAGCTCTGCGCCATGCGCGACAGCGCGTAGATGGTGCCGATCAGCACCGCGATCGGCATCAGCTCATAGGCGTGGCCGGGCAGGGCGTACAGCGCCGCCAGCACCGCGATGGCCACGGTGCGGCCCTTCTGGCCCACGCCGTCGAGCTGATCGACCAGGTCGATGAAAAAAAACAGCGACAAAAAGGCCAGGCCCACAAACACCACTGAGGACACGATGTCCCGGTACAGCAGACGGCGCACGGTCTTCATGCGGCGGCCCGGCGCCGTGGCCACAAACGCCACACGGTGGCGTGTTCGCGCCACGCGATCAGCGCCAGCGCCAGCGCGAACATGCCGCCATGCAGGCCCAGCAGCGCCGTACCCATGGACATCCGGCCCGAGGCGATCCAGGCCTGCGACAGGTTGATCAGGTTGTAGTAGACGACGAAGCCCAGCAGCGCCAGCAGCAGGTTCCAGTTGCTGGCCCGGCGCGGTTGGGTGGCCGACAGGCCCAGGCCCAGCAGCAGCAGGTTGGCCGCCCCCAGCGTGAGGCCGATGCGCCACGACAGCTCGGCCTGGTGGCGCGGCGTCGGGTCCTGCAGCAGGGCCAGCGTGCCCAGGCTGCGTGGCGGCTGCTGCGCCGCCAGCCGTGCGGCTTTTTCGCCGACCACCACGCGGTAGTCCTCGAAGCTGGACTGCGCCTTGTCGCCGGTCTTCAGGTCGACGTCATTGCGCTGGCCACGTTCGAGCACCAGCACCCGGTCGTCGCCCTGGGTCTCCAGGCGGCCGCGGTTGGCGGACGTCACGGATTCCTTGTCGCCGACGTTCGACAGGATGAACACGTTGCGGGCCTGCGCGGCATCCGTGCCGTCACGTTCGATGAAAAACACGCGTTTGCCGTCGGAGGACTGCTGGAACACACCCGGCGCCACACGCGACAGGTCAGAGCGCTGCGCATAGCGCTCGCGCAACTCGGCACCGTTGCGGTTGCCCCAGGGCCAGACCACGAACATCAGCACCGCGATCACCGCCAGCACCGGCCAGGTGGTGCGCAGCACCGGCCGCACGAAGCGCGACAGGCTCACGCCGCTGGCGAACCAGATCACCATCTCGCTGTCGCGGTACATGCGGCCCAGCGTGACGACGATGGCCACAAACAGCGACAACGCCAGCATCGTGGGCAGGTTGCCCAGGGCCACATAACCCAGCAGCAGCACCACGTCCTGCGGGGCCACCTGGCCCTTCGCGGCCTGGCCCACGGTGCGGATCAGCAGCATGGTCAGCACGATGGTCAGGATGACGACCAGGGTGGCTCCGAAGCTCCGCGCCAACTCTCGCCGCACCGTCGAATCGAATACCATCCTGCGCTTTGTTGCCGAGCTTCTGAATTGGACGCGATTATGGACTTCAAGACCCTGGTGCCCGGTGCGGGTGGTGCGGCGGCGGTGGCAGCTGATGCGCTGGTGGTGGTGGTGGCGGGTGACGCAGTGCCCGCGGCCCTGCCCAAGGCGCTGGCGACGGCCTGCCAGCAGGCTGTGGACGCCGGTGACTTCGAGCTCAAGGCCGGCCGCACGGCCTGGCTCACCGGCGTGGCCGGCGTCAAGGCGCCGCGCGTGGTCTTCACGCACGCGGCCGATGCAAGTGCCGCCGCCTTCCGCAAGGCCGTGGCCGCGGGCCTGGCACTGATCAAGGGCACGGGCACCGTGCAGCTGGCCGTCGCCAGTGCTGGTGCGGCCGAACCCGATGCCGCGTCGGCCGAGGCGCTCGTGGCCGCCGTGGCCGAGGCCACCTACATCTACCGCGCCACCAAGCCGAGCGCCGCCCCGGCAGGCAAGCTCAAGGGCGTGACGCTGCTGGTGGGCAAGGCCCAGGCCGATGCCGCCGAGACCGGCCTGAAGCAGGGCCAGGCCATCGCCGCCGGTGTGCACCTGGCGCGTGAATGTGCCAACCGCCCGGGCAATGTCTGCACGCCGACTTACCTGGCGCAGGAGGCCAAGAAGCTCGCCAAGGCGCCGCGCATCAAGGTCGAGGTGCTGGAGCGCAAGGACTGCGAAAAACTCGGCATGGGCAGTTTCCTGTCCGTGGCCCAGGGCTCGGACGAGCCGCTGAAGTTCATCGTGCTGCGCTACAGCGGCGCGGCCAAGACCGCGGCGCCCGTGGTGCTGGTGGGCAAGGGCATCACCTTCGACACCGGTGGCATCTCGCTCAAACCCGGCGCCGAGATGGACGAGATGAAGTACGACATGGGCGGCGCCGCCAGCGTGCTGGGCACCTTCAAGGCCCTGGCCGATCTGCAGCCGGCAATCAACGTCGTGGGGCTGATTCCCGCGACCGAGAACATGCCCAGCGGCAAGGCCGTGAAGCCGGGTGACGTGGTCACCAGCATGAGCGGCCAGACCATCGAGATCCTGAACACCGACGCCGAAGGCCGGCTGATCCTGTGCGATGCGCTGACCTACGCCGAGCGCTTCAAGCCCGCGGCCGTGGTCGACATCGCCACGCTCACCGGGGCCTGCGTGATCGCGCTGGGCCACCACCGCAGCGGCCTCTTCAGCCCGGACGACGCGCTGGCCGCCGAACTGCTGGCCGCTGGCGACAAGGGCCAGGACCCGGCCTGGCGCATGCCCACCGACGCCGAGTACGACGAAGGCCTGAAGAGCCACTACGCCGACATGGCCAACATCGGCGGCCGTGCCGGGGGGGCCATCACGGCGGCGATGTTCCTCAAGCGCTACACGGGCAAGTTCCTGTGGGCGCACCTGGACATCGCCGGCACCGCCTGGAAGTCGGGTGCTGCGAAGGGCGCCACCGGCCGCCCGGTGCCGCTGCTGACGCACTTCCTGCTTTCGCGCGCGGCAGCCCGCGCCGCGGGTCGTTGACACCCAGGTCTGCGATGCCGGCAGCGGTGGAGTTCCACACCGGCGTGGCCGACCCGCTGTTGTTCGCCTGCCGGCTGCTGCGCAAGGCCAGCCGCAGTGGCGCGCGGGTGCTGGTGACGGCGCCGCCCGAGACGCTGGCGGCGCTGGACACCGCGCTCTGGACCTTCGAGCCGCTGGACTTTGTGCCGCATGTGCGGTTGCCCGGCCCGGCCGCGGCGCTGGCGCCGCGCACGCCGGTCTGGCTGGCGCCTGAGGGGCAGTGGCCGGCCGATGCACCGCCCGTGCTGGTCAACCTGGGTGCCACGCCGCCCGACGATGCCGAGGCCTTCACGCGCGTGATCGAGGTCGTGGGCACCGATCCGGACCAGCGCGCCGGCGGCCGTGCCCGCTGGCGGCACTACGAAGGCTGGGGCGTCAAGCCGCTGCACCATTCCGCAGCGTCCTGAGCCTGTCGGCGCCGGGCACGGTCCGTGCGTTGAGGGCAGACGTCGTCGGCCTGCCCCTCAGGCTTACCCGCTCCCGAGCGGGTGTTCATTTGGGGTATCGTCCCCCGCTTCAACATGGGGGGCTGGTCGCGTCCCGTTGAGTTTTTCCACACCTGGAGGTTCGTACATGCAAGTCAAGTTCACTGTGATCGTCGGTGCCGTTGCCACGCTGCTGGCCGGTTCTGCGATGGCGCAAGACCTGGTCATCAAGATCGGTCACGTCGGTCCCACCAGCGGTGGCATCGCCCACCTGGGCAAGGACAACGAAAACGGCGCCCGCATGGCCATCGACGAACTCAACGCCAAGGGCGTGATGATCGGCGGCAAGAAGGCCAAGTTCGAACTGCTGGCCGAAGACGATGCCGGCGACCCGAAACAAGGCACGGCCGCCGCGCAGAAGCTGGTCGACAGCAAGGTCAACGGCGTCATCGGCCACCTGAACTCCGGCACCACCATCCCGGCGTCCAAGCTGTACAGCGATGCCGGCATCCCGCAGATCTCCCCGTCCGCGACCAACCCCAAGTACACCCGCAACGGCTACAAGACGGCCTTCCGCGTCGTGGCCGATGACGTGCACCTGGGTGGCACGCTGGGCAAGTACGCCGTCACGCAGGTGAAGGGCAAGTCCATCGCCATCATCGACGACCGCACCGCCTACGGCCAGGGTGTGGCCGAAGAGTTCGAAAAGGGTGTCAAGGCCGCCGGCGGCAAGACCGTGGGCCGCCAGTTCACCACCGACAAGGCCACGGACTTCACCGCCATCCTGACCGCCATCAAGGGTGCCAAGCCCGACGTGGTGTTCTTCGGCGGCATGGACGCCGTCGCCGGCCCGATGCTGCGCCAGATGAAACAGCTGGGCATCGACGCCAAGTTCATGGGCGGCGACGGCATCTGCTCGGGCGAGCTGCCCAAGCTGGCCGCCGGCACGATGGGTGACGGCCAGGTGATCTGTGCCGAAGCCGGTGGTGTCGACGCCAAGGACCCGGCCGCCGTCAAGGCGATGGCCGACTTCCGCGCCAAGTTCAAGGCCAAGTTCAACGCCGACGTGCAGATCTACGCCCCGTACGTCTACGACGCGACGATGGTGATGGCCGACGCCATGGTCAAGGCCGGCTCCGCCGACCCGGCCAAGTACCTGCCGGTGCTGGCCAAGACCAGCGGCTACAAGGGTGTGACCGGCGTCATCGGCTTCGATGGCAAGGGCGACATCAAGAACGGCGCGCTGACCCTGTACACGTACAAGGCCGGTGCCAAGGAATCGCTCGGCGTCGTGCGCTGACCGGTTTCAACTGCAGGACAAAGGCGCCCCGCGGGGCGCCTTTTTTGTGGCTGTCCGCGGCCTTCAGGCCGGTGCCACGCGCCAGATCTCCTTGGCGTATTGCCCGATGGTGCGGTCCGCCGAAAACGGGCCCATGCCGGCCACGTTCAGGATGGCCTTCTCCGCCCAGGCCTGGGGCTGGCTGAACAAGCTGTCCACGCGGCCCTGCGTGGCCACGTAGTCGGCGTAGTCGGCCAGCAGCAGGTAGTGGTCGACCTGCAGCAGGGATTCCACCAGCCCGCGGTAGCGGCCGGGCTCGTCGGGCGAAAACAGGCCACCGCCGATGGCGTCCAGCACCGCCTGCAGCGCGGGGTTCTGCGCCGCGATCTCGGCCGGCCGGTAACCGGCGCGGCGCGTGGCCTCGACCTCGGGTGTGCGCAGGCCGAAGATGAAGATGTTCTCATCGCCCACGGCCTGGCGGATCTCGATGTTGGCACCGTCGTCGGTGCCGATGGTCAGCGCGCCGTTGAGCGCCAGCTTCATGTTGCCGGTGCCCGAGGCCTCGGTGCCGGCGGTGGAGATCTGCTCCGACAGGTCGGCGCCCGGCATGATGGTCTCGGCCACCGAGACGCCGTAGTTCGGCACAAACGCCACGGCCAGCCGGCCGGCCACCCGCAGGTCGTGGTTGACGATGGAGGCCACGTCGTGGATCAGCCGGATGATGGTCTTGGCCGCCACGTAGCTGGACGCGGCCTTGCCCGCAAACAGCACCGTGCGCGGCACCCAGTCGCGCTGCGGCTCGCTGATGATGGCCAGGTAACGTGTGACCACGTGCAGCACGTTCAGCAGCTGGCGCTTGTACTCGTGGATGCGTTTGACCTGCACGTCGAACAGGCTGGCCGGGTCCAGCGGCAGGCTGAGCTGGCTGCGCACCAGGGCCGCCAGCCGTTGTTTGTTGCCCAGCTTCACTTTCATGAAGGCTTCGGCAAAGCTGGCATCGGTGGCCAGCGGGCGCAGCTCCGCCAGGCGGTCCAGGTCGCGCCGCCAGGCCGGGCCGATGGCGCCGTCGATCAGCGCCGTCAGTTGCGGGTTGGCCTGCATCAGCCAGCGGCGCGGGGTCACGCCGTTGGTCATGTTGGTGAAACGCTCGGGCCAGATCGACGCGAAGTCCGAGAAGATGGTCTGCACCAGCAGGTCGGAGTGCAGCGCCGAGACGCCGTTGACGGTGTGGCTGCCGACGATGCTGAGGTTGGCCATGCGCATGCGGCGCTCGCCGTTTTCGTCGATCAGCGAGAGGCGCCGCAGGAACTCGGCATCCCCCGGCCGCTTGCGCGAGGCCAGCAGCAGGAACTCGTGGTTGATGCGGTAGACGATCTCCAGGTGGCGCGGCAGCACGGCCTGGATCAGGCCCACCGGCCAGGTCTCCAGCGCCTCGGGCATCAGTGTGTGGTTGGTGTAGCTGAAGGTGGCCTGCGTGATGGTCCAGGCTTGGTCCCAGGGCAGGCGGTGTTCGTCCACCAGCAGCCGCATCAGCTCGGCCACACCGATGGCCGGGTGGGTGTCGTTCAGGTGGATGGCCACCGCATCAGCCAGGTTGGCCAGCGTGCCGTGTTCCAGCAAATGGCGCGCGATCACGTCCTGCAGCGAGGCGCTGGTGAAGAAATACTCCTGGCGCAGCCGCAGCTCACGCCCGGCGGGTGTGCTGTCGTTCGGGTACAGCACCCAGGAGATGTTTTCGAACTGGTTCTTGAACTCGGCGGCACGTGCGTAGTCGCCGCTGTTGAAGGCGTGCAGGTCGATGTGGGCGGGTGCCGCCGCGCGCCACAGGCGCAGCGTGCTGACACGTTCGGTGCCCGGCGCCGGGATCACCATGTCGTAGGCCTTGGCGTTGACCGCACCGGCGTGGTGCCAAACGGCCGGCCCGCCCGGGCCCTGCGGGTGCTCGACCCAGCCGCCAAAGCGCACCGGCCAGGCCACGTCGGGCCGCGGGAACTCCCAGGGCGTGCCGTCTTCCAGCCACGGGTCCGGGTGTTCGATCTGGCGCCCGCCCTGGATGCTTTGCGCAAACATGCCGAACTCGTAGCGGATGCCGTAGCCGAAGCTGGGCAGGCCCAGGGCCGCCATCGAATCCAGGAAACAGGCCGCCAGCCGGCCCAGGCCGCCGTTGCCCAGCGCGGCATCCGGCTCGTGGGCCCGCAGGTCTTCCAGCGACTGCGCGTGGGCCTGGGCCACGGCCGCTGCCGGCCCTTCCAGGCCCAGCGCGCCGAGTGCATTGCCCAGCGTGCGGCCCATCAGGAACTCCATCGACAGGTAGACCACGCGCCGGGCCTTGGCCGCGCGGTCGGCGGCCGCGGTGGCCACCCAGCGGCGCGACAGCTGCTCGCGCGCGGCCCAGGACACGGCCTGCAGCAGGGCCGAAGGCGAGGCCTCGCCAGGGCTCACGCCGACGGTGTCGCGCAGGTGGCGCTCGACGTGGGCGGTCAGGTCGGCTGAACTCGGGGTATCGTTCATCGGTATCTCGCGTGGTTCGCAAATCGCGGTGTAGGCGGGCCTGAAAGCAAGAAGCAGGCACAGCCGCACTGTATCCGGAGGGGACATGAACACCTACGACCTGGCCCGCAACCTCGACCTGCCCAAACGCGCGGTGGCGCTGGTGCTGGCCGGCGGCCGCGGCAGCCGCCTGAAGAACCTGACCGACCGGCGTGCCAAGCCGGCCGTGTACTTCGGCGGCAAGTTCCGCATCGTCGACTTTGCGTTGTCGAACTGCCTGAACTCCGGCATCCGCCGCATCGGCGTCATCACGCAGTACAAGAGCCACAGCCTGCTGCGCCACCTGCAGCGTGGCTGGGCCTTCATGCGGCCGGAGATGAACGAGTTCGTCGACCTGCTGCCCGCGCAGCAGCGCGTGGACGAAGAAAGCTGGTACCGCGGCACGGCCGACGCCGTCTACCAGAACCAGGACATCGTGGCCGCCTACGGCGCCGACTACATCGTGGTGCTGGCCGGTGACCACATCTACAAGATGAACTACGCGCTGATGCTGGCCGACCACGTGGCCCACGGGCGGGAGTGCACGGTGGGTTGCATCGAGGTCAGCCGCGAAGAGGCCTCGGCCTTCGGTGTGATGGCGGTGGACGAAAAGCGCCGCATCACGGCCTTCGTCGAAAAACCCGCCGACCCGCCCGAGATGCCCGGCAAACCCGGCCGCTCGCTGGCCAGCATGGGCATCTACATCTTCAACGCGCGTTACCTGTACCAGCAGCTCGAGCGCGACATGAACGACGCCGATTCCACCCACGATTTTGGCAAGGACATCATCCCTGCCGCGGTGAAAAACGGCTGCGCGGTGGCACATCCCTTCGAGCTGAGCTGCGTTGGCCAGCGCCAGGGCATGGAGCCCTACTGGCGCGACGTTGGCACCATCGACGCGTACTGGGACGCCAACATTGACCTCACCGCCACCGACCCGCTGCTGAACCTGTACGACACCCGCTGGCCGATCTGGACTTACCAGCCGCAGCTGCCACCGGCCAAGTTTGTGCACAACGCCGACGACCGGCGCGGCATGGCCATCGAATCGCTGGTGTCGGGCGGCTGCATCGTTTCGGGCTCGGTGTTCCGTTCGGTGCTGTTCTCCAATGTGCGGGTGCACAGCTACGCCAAGACGGAGTGGGCCGTGTTGCTGCCGGGTGTGCAGGTGGGCCGCGGCGCGCGCCTGAACCGGGTGGTGGTGGACCGCGGCTGCCAGATCCCCGACGGCATGGTGATCGGCGAAGACCCGGTGGTGGACGCCGAACGTTTTTTCCGCACCGAATCCGGCATCACCCTGGTGACGCGCGAAATGCTGGTGCGGGCCGGCGCCGGCGACAACGCCGGGCTGGAATGAAGGCATCGAACAGAGAGCACCGCGCATGAAGGTGTTGCACCTGGCGGCGGAGGTTTTTCCGCTGGTGAAGACGGGCGGTCTGGCCGACGTGGTGGCCGCGTTGCCCCCGGCCCTGGCGGCGCAGGGCGCCGATGTGCGGCTGCTGCTGCCCGGCCACCCGGCCGTGCTGGACGGTGTCAAACACGCCAAGACCGTGGCCACGCTGGGGCCGGCCTTTGGTGCTGCGCGCAGCACGCTGCTGCTGGGCCGCATGCCGAAGACCGATCTGCCGGTCTACGTGATCGACGCACCCTTCCACTACCGGCGCGAGGGCGGCCCCTACCAGGCGCCCGGTGGCAGCGAGTGGCCCGACAACCTGCAGCGTTATGCCTTCCTGGGCTGGGTGGCGGCCCACCTGGCCAGCGGTGAACTGGACGACAAGTGGGCGCCCGAGCTGGTGCACGCCCACGACTGGCATGCCGCCATGGCCTGCGCCTACCTGGCAGCGCACCCGCCCACCGCGGCTGCTTCGGTCTTCACGGTGCACAACCTGGCCTACCAGGGCGTGTTCCCGCACGACGACGCGCGCCTGCTGGGCCTGCCGGCGCGTTTCATGCAGCCCGAGGCGCTGGAGTTCCACGGCCAGATCTGTTTCATGAAAGCCGGGCTGAAGTTCGCCGACCGCGTCAGCACCGTCAGCCCCACCTACGCACGCGAGATCGCCACGCCCGAGTTCGGCGCCGGCCTGGACGGTGTGATCCGCGGCCGCAACGGCGCCGTCAGCGGCATCCTCAACGGCATCGACGACCAGGTCTGGAACCCCGCCACCGACAGTGCGCTCGGCAGCCGCTACCGTGCCGATGCGCTGGCTGGCAAGGCCGCCAACAAGGCCGCGCTGCAGGCCGAGGCCGGCCTGGCGCCGCGGCCCGAGGCCCCGGTGCTGACGGTGGTCAGCCGGCTGTCGTCGCAGAAGGGGCTGGACCTGGTGCTGGCCGTGTTGCCCGAGCTGCTGCGCCACGGCGCGCAGCTGGTGGTGCAGGGCACCGGCGACCCGTCGCTGGAATCGGCTTTTGCGATTGCCGCGCACGCCCACCCTGGCGCCGTGGCCCTGCACGTGGGCTACGACGAAAGCCGGGCCCACCGGCTGATCGCCGGGGCCGACATCATCCTCGTGCCCTCGCGCTTCGAGCCCTGCGGCCTGACCCAGCTCTATGGCCTGCGCTACGGCACCGTGCCCGTGGTGCGGCGCGTGGGCGGCCTGGCCGACACCGTGGCCGATGGCGAGACCGGGTTTGCTTTCGGCGAGGCCACGCCGTTTGCCTTGCAGGCGGCGCTGGAGCGGGCGCTGCAGGCCTATGCCGACGCGCCGCGCTGGCAAGCGCTGCAACAGGCCGGCATGGCGCAAAACCTGGGCTGGGCCGGCCCCGCCCGGGCCTACCTGGCGTTGTACGACGAGGCCTGCCGCGCGCGCCGCGACAGCCCGCGCCAGGCGCCCAGCCTCTGAAGGCAGGCTGCCATGCCCCGGTTTGCGGCCAACCTGAGCCTGTTGTACACCGAGTGGGACTTCCCGGCCCGCTTTGAGGCGGCGGC
This sequence comes from Rubrivivax sp., assembly GCA_018780805.1. GTDB lineage: Bacteria > Pseudomonadota > Gammaproteobacteria > Burkholderiales > Burkholderiaceae_C > Rubrivivax. Next base: position 20,489 of record JADMJD010000117.1, read on the forward strand.
GGCCGACGGTTTCACGGGCGTCGAGTGCCAGTTCCCGTATGCGTTCCCGGCCGCGACGCTGGCGACGGCGCTGGCCCATGCCGGCCTGCAGCAGGTGCTGATCAACGCACCGCCCGGTGTGGGCGATGAACGCGGCCTGGCCGCGCTACCGGGCCGGCAGGCCGACTTCCGCCGCGGCTTCCTGGACCAGGCCCTGCCGTATGCACAGGCCCTGGCCTGCCCGCGTTTGCACGTGATGGCAGGGCTGATCCCGGCCGGGCTGGAGCGTGCGGCGCTGCAGCCCACCTTCATCGAGAACCTGGCCTGGGCCGCCGAACAGGCCGCGCCGCTGGGCATCACGCTGCTGATCGAGCCGCTGAACGGGCGCGACGTGCCGGGCTACTTTCTGAACCGTCAGGACCATGCGCACGAGATCGTGGCCGCCGTGGGCGCGCCCAACCTGGCGGTGCAGATGGACCTGTACCACGCGCAGATCGTCGAAGGTGACCTCAGTGCCAAGCTGCAGCGTTACCTGGACCCGGCCCACCCCACGCCGGTGGGCCACCTGCAGGTCGCCAGCGTGCCGGCGCGGCACGAGCCTGATGCCGGCGAGCTGGACTTCGGCCACCTGTTCACGCTGATCGATGTGCTGGGCTGGGACGGCTGGGTCGGCGCCGAGTACCGGCCGCGCGGGGCCACGCGTGACGGCCTGGGGTGGTTCGCGCGCTGGCGCCAGGGCATCGGTCAGGGCAGCAGGTAGACGGTGGTGATGCGCCCCGGCGCCAGGCCCCAGCGGGCCTGGGCCGTGCGCAGCGCCAGCGCCACTAGGTCTGCGCGGCGTGAATCGGCCATGGCCGCCGCGGCGGCGCTGCGCGGGCGCAGTTGCAGATCGGTGCCGGTCCAGATCAGTTCGAAGTCCAGCGCCCCGCCGGTCGCCGTGGTGTCTTGCAGGCTCAAGGGCAGGCGCTCCACCACCACGGCATGGCCAGGCGCCGTTGTGTTGAACACGGTGATCGGCGGCAGCGGCACGCCGGCTTCGGCTGCCGGCGGCGCGGCGGCCAGCGCGGCGCTGCTGGCGTCCCGCACCGCGGCCAGGCCGTCAGGTTCCGCGCCCCGCACCTGCACCCCGCCCGCGCCGACGATGTGCACCGGCCCGGTGAAGTGGTTGCCGGCTTGCGGCAGGCTGACCGCGCCACGGCCGGCGTCGATGGCCGTGCCGGCCACCACCACCAGCGCACCGGTCTGCGTCACGTCGCTGCCGCCGCTGGCCGCGTCCAGCACACCGCCCACGCTGCCCTGGCCGAGGTTCAGTGCGCCTGTGCTGCGCAGCTGCAGATCGCCGCTGACCGCCAGCGTGCCCAGTAGCAACGGCCCGCCGGCCACCAGCGTGGCGCTGCCGGCCTGCAGGTGCACGGCGCCCGCGATCTGCAGCGCGGCGTTGTCCGCCATCGCCACCGTGCCGCCGGGTGCGGCCAGCGTCAGCGTGCCGGTCACGCGCAGGTCGCCCAGCAACAGCGAGGCCTGGGCGCTGCCGAGCTGCGCATCGCCCGCCACGCGCCAGCTGCCGCCGGTGTGTTGCAAGCCGCCCAGCATGGCCGGGCCGGTGGCCAGCTGGCCGCCGGCCAACGCCAGCGTGGCGCCCGCGCCCAACAGGCTGTCCAGCTGCACCGTGCCGCTGGCCAGCCGCGGTGTGGCGCCGTCGGGCAGCAGCACCTGCGCCACGTTGGCGAAGTCGGGCAGGGCGCCGTCGGCCCACTGCGTGGCGTCCATCCAGTCGCCCCCGGGTGTGCCAACCCAGGTGACCGATGCGCGCTGCGTGATGCTGGCCGTTGCGTTGGCGGTGTCGCCGCCCAGCAGGCGGTAGTTCGCTGCGTCGGCACCACCCAACGGCGCCAGCTGCACCGACACCGCCTTGCCCGTGCCCACGTGGCGGTTGGCAAACTGCGCCTCGGCCGCCAGCAGCAGGTTGTCGCCCGCGACGCGGTTGTCCTGCACCTGCACCTGGGCCGTGGTCTGGCCGTCGTAGACCTTGTCCTGGGCCGTGAGCACCAGCGTCAGTGGCCGCGGCGTGATGCTGGCAACGGCCTGGTTCTGGATGCTGACGCTGTAATTGCCCAGGTCGGCCCCGCCCAAGGTGTTCACCAGTGCCACGGCCTTGCCGGTGCCGGCGTTTTTGTCGCCGAAGTGTCCGCTGCTGCTGAAGGTGACCTGGTCGCCGGCCACCAGCCCGTCGAACAAACCCCCGCTGACGCTGGCCGCGGTGCCACCGTCGTAGACCTTGTCGGCGGCCGTGATGCCGTGGAGGTTCAAGGCCCGGGGCATGATGCTGGCGCTGGCGGCGGCCTGGGCGCTGATGCTGTAGTTGCCCAGGTCGGCGCCGCCGAACACGGTTGTCAGCGCCACCGTCTTGCCGCTGCCCACGTTTTTGTCGGCGAAGCGGCCGATGCTGATCAGCGTGAGCTCGTCGCCGTTCACCAACCCCTCGAACAGGCCACCGCTGACACTGGTTGTGGTGCTGCCGTCGTAGACCTTGTCCGCGGCCACGATGCCGCTGAGCGTGATGGCCTTGGGCGTGATGCTGGCCGTGGTGCTGGTCTGCTCGGTGATGTTGTAGTTGCCCCGATCAGCGCCTTCGAACAGGTTCACCAGCGTCACGGTCTTGCCGGTGCCGACGTGTTTGTCGGTGAAGCTGCCCGTGCTGCTGAAGATGAGCACATCACCGTCGAGCAAGCCGTTGATCACACCGCCGCTGACGGTGGCCGTGCTGGCGCCGTCGTAGACCTTATCGGCCACCACGATGTCGCTGAGCGTGGTCGCCTTGGGCGTGATGCTGGCGGTGGTGCTGGTCTGCTCGGTGATGCTGTAGTTGCCGACATCGGCGCCGCCGAGCGTGTTCACCAAGGCCACGGTCTTGCCGGTGGCCACGTGTTTGTCGGCGAAGCTGCCGCTGCTGATGAGCGTCAGCTCGTCGCCGTTGACGAGGCCATCGAACACGCCGCCACTGACGCTGACCGAGGTGTCACCGTCGTAGACCTTGTCGCTGGCCGTGATGCCGCCGAGCGTGATGGCCTTGGGCGTGATGCTGGCCGTGGTGCTGGTCTGCTCGGTGATGCTGTAGTTGCCGACATCGGCGCCGCCGAGCGTGTTCACCAAGGCCACGGTTTTGCCGGTGGCCACGTGTTTGTCGGCGAAGCTGCCGCTGCTGATAAGCGTCAGCACGTCGCCGTTGACGAGGCCATCGAACACACCGCCACTGACGCTGGCCGAGGTGCCACCGTCGTAGGACTTGTCTGCTGCCACGATGCCGTTGAGCGTCAACGCCTTGGGTGTGATGCTGGCCGTGGTGGTGGTCTGGTCGGTGACGCTGTAGTTGCCCAGGTCGGCGCCGCCGAAAGCGTTCACCAGGGTCACGGTCTTGCCGGTGCCCGCGTGTTTGTCGGTGAAGCTGCCCGTGCTGCTGAAGGTGAGCGCGTCGCCAGTCACCAGACCCGTGAACAGGCCGCCGCTGACGGCCGCCGAGGTGCCGCCGTCGTAGACCTTGTCTGCTGCCACGATGCCGCTGAGCGTCAACGTCTTGGGTGAGATGCTGGCCGTGGTGGTGCCTTGCGCACTGACGCTGTAGTTGCCGAGGTCGGTGCCGCCGAAAACGTTCACCAGGGTCACGGTCTTGCCGGTGCCCGCGTGTTTGTCGGTGAAGCTGCCCGTGCTGCTGACGGTGAGCGCGTCGCCAGTCACCAGACCGGTGAACAGGCCGCCGCTGACGGCCACCGTGGTGCCGCCGTCGTAGACCTTGTCGGCTGCCACGATGCCGCTGAGGGTGAGCGCCTTGGGCGCGATGCTGGCCGTGGTGCTGGTCTGGTCGGTGACGCTGTAGTTGCCCAGGTCGGCACCGCCGAGCGTGTTCACCAACGCGACGGTCTTGCTGCTGCCGACGTGTTTGTCGGCAAAGCTGCCACTGCTGGCGACGCTGACATCGTCACCGTTCACCAGCCCGCTGAACACACCGCCGCTGACGCTGGCGACAGTGCCGCCGTCGTACACCTTGTCGGCCGCCGTGATGCCGCTGAGCATGATCGCCTTGGGCGTGATGCTGGCCGTGGTGCTGGTCTGGTCGGTGACGCTGTAGTTGCCGAGATCCGCGCCGGCGAACAGGTTCACCAGCGAGACGCCCTTGCCCGCGCCGACGTGTTTGTCGGCAAAGCCACCGCTGCTGGCGACGCTGACATCGTCACCGTTCACCAGCCCACTGAACGTGCCGCCGCTGACGCTGGCCGTGGTGCCGCCGTCGTACACCTTGTCCGCGGCCACGATGCCACTGAGCGTCAGCGCTTTGGGTGTGATGCTGGCCGTGGTGCTGGCCTGGTCCGCGACGCTGTAGTTGCCGAGGTCGGCACCGCCGAACACGTTCACCAGGGCCACGGTCTTGCCAGTGCCGACGTGTTTGTCGCCGAAGCTGCCCGTGCTGCTGAGCGTCACATCGTCGCCGTTCACCAGCCCCGTGAACGTGCCACCGCTGACGACGGCGCCCATGCCTCCGTCGTAGACCTTGTCCGCTGCCGTGATGCCTGCCAGGCTGATGGACCGCACCGTCACGCTCACCGATGAGCCGCTGACCGACAAGGCCTGGTAGTTGCCCGCCAGCCCGCCGTTGTTGCTGCTGCCCAGGGCCAGGCCGGCCACGCTGGCCAGCGGCTGCGCCGTCTGCACGTGCTTGGCGCTCAAGTTGCCGCTGGCGCCGCTGCCTGTCAGCGCGAAGCTTTCGCCGTTGACGCCGGTGGCGGTCAAGGTGCTGCCCGCCATCACCGTGCTGCCGTCGTAGACCCTGCTGCCCGCCAGCGTCAGCGCGGCGGGTGTGATCTGCGCGTCGCTGCCGCTGGCCGTGCTGCTGGCCAGGCTGTAGCCGTAGGCCGTGGCGCCGCCCTGGCTGGCGCCGACCAGCCCCACGCCCGTGGCCAACACGGCCTTGCCGCTGCCGGCGTTCTGGCCGCCGGCCCCGGTGAACGTGGCGCTGGTGGGTGTGCTCAGCACGAGGCTGTCACCGTCCACCACGCCGCTGGCGGCAAAGTGCGAGCCGTCCACCGTGACGGTGGGGCTGCCATCGTAGACCTTGCTCACGCCGGTCAGCGTGACGGTCAGCGCGGGCGCCAGTGTGTAGAGGAAGCCGTTGCCACTGCCCAGCACCGGGCTGCTGCCGTGGCTGGCGCCGTACTGCTTGTAGTCGAAGGCCAGGCCGCCGCGCACGTCGCCCGTGGTGGTGTTGAAGGGGTCGGCGTTGTGGCTCCACACCTGCCAGTGCCGGCCGCTGCCACCGGCCACCAGCGCCGACGCGCCGGCCTGGTTGACGAAGCGCGAGGTGCTCAGCGTGATGTCGCCGTCGCTGCTGCTCAGCGACGCGCCGCTGGCCAGCGTGAGCGGGCCGCCCAGCAGCGTGATGTCGCCGCTGATGGCCACGGCGCCGGCCAGCGTCAACGCGGTCGTGTTGCTGGCCGATCCCACCTGCAGCCCGCCCAGGTCGGACGCCAGTGTCGGCAGGCTGCCCAGGTCCAGCGGACTGCTGAACGAGCTGCTCGCCGGCTGCACCACCAGCCGGCCCGCACCGCTGACGCCGCTGGTGCCGAACACCGGGGCGTCGCTGGTCCAGACCAGGGTGCCGCTGGCCACCACGGTGGCGCCGGTGTGGGCCACGTGGTTGCCCAGGGTCAGCGTGCCGCCGCCTTGTTGCTGTACTGTGCCGGCGCCGGTGATGCTGCCCGCATGGGTGATGTTGTCGCTGCGCTGGAACACCACGCCGCTGGTGGCGGTGGTGCTGATGCTGCCGGCCACGCTGCCGGTGCTGCCACCGGCGCCGATGTTCAGCACGCCATGGTCCAGCACGGTGCCACCGCTGTGCGTGGCGCTGCCGGTGATGCGCAGCTCGCCTTCATCGCGCCAGGTGTTGGCCAGGGTCAGCCGGCCACTGCCGGTGACGCTGCCGGCGAAGGTGATGTTGAAGGACGAGTCCACCGACGAGTCGGCCATCAGCGTGACATCGCCCCGCACCACTTCGCCAAAGCCGTTGCTGCCCAGAAGGGTGCCGCCTGCCAGCACCAGGGGGTTGTCGATGAGGCCGCGGTCCAGCCACAGCGTGGCGCCGCTGGCCACGGTGATGGGGCCGCTGCCGAAGGCCGTGCGTTCTTCGCTGCCTTCGCCGCCGTAGAGCCGGCCGGCGTTGACCGTGCTGCCGCCGCTGTAGGTGTTGGCCGCGGCCAGCTCCAGCGTGCCGCCGCCGTTTTTGGTCAGCGTGCCGCTGCCGCTGATCACGCCGGCCAGCACCAGGTCGTTGCTGCGGTCCACCACCAGCGTGGCGTCGTTGGCGATGGCGCCGGCCAGGCTGCCACTGCTGCCGCCGTTGCCCAGCTGCAGCGTGCCCGCGCTCACCGTGGTGCTGCCGCTGAAACTGTGGTCGCCACTCAGCGTCAGCCGGCCGGCACCGGCCTTGCCGAGACTGGCGCCGCTGCCGCTGATGACACCGGCGTAGTCGCTGTCACCGGCCTGCGTCACCGCCATGGCCTGGCCGCTGCCCAGCTGCACGTTGCCGCTGCCGCTGAGGCCGGTGGTGGTCTGCAGGGTCAGCGCGGCGTTGGCCACCAGCGTGCCGCTGATGGTGATGCCGCCGCTGCCGCTGCGCAGCAGCAGCGCATCGCCGGCCGTCAGGCTGCCCACCGTGAGGGCGCCGGTGCCGTCGGCGCGGCCGATGCTGATCTGGCTGAAGCCGTCGACGAAGCTGCTGCTGAAGGCCGTGGCCGGCACGCTGAGCACGCCACTGCCGCCGCCCAGGCCGACCGTGGTGCCGGCGCTGGACGGGCTGAGCGTCAGGCTGCCGCTGGACTGCAGGGTGGCCGTGCTGGCGAGTGTGAGGCTGTCGGCCGTGAGCGTGATGTCGCCGCTGGCGGCCGAGCTGCCGTCGCTGCCGATGCGCGTGCCTGCGGCCAGGTTCAGGCCGCTCACGGCACTGTTGGCCGAGCTGCCGATGAGCGTGATGGCACCGGTCTGCGACAGCACCTGCTGACGCCCGCTGCCGGTGGCCAGGATGCCGCCGTAGGACGGGTTGCTGGCGTTCAGGTTCTGGCCGCTCAGCGTGATGTCGCCGCTGGTGCTGAGCACCTGCGCCGTGGCGGCCGCGTTCTGCGTGAACAGCGCCAGGCCGGCGCTGTGGTTGGCGGCCTGGTCGTGCTGGGCCGAGGCCGTGATCTGCACCGCACCGCTGGTGGTTTCGACTGTTGTCGTGCCGTGGCTGCTGCCGTTGTTGCCGGTGGGCAGCATCAGCACGCCGTAGTGCCAGCCGGTGCTGCTGCTGCTGGTGCCGCCGCTGGCCTGGCCTTGCACGGTGATGTCGCCGGCGCCTGCGCGCACGCTGGCGCCGTAGCCCAGGTACACACCCATGTAGCCGTAGACATCGCTGCCACTGCCGGAGCGGCCGAACAGCGCAATGTCGCCGCCGCCGCTGTCCAGGCTGGCGTTGTAGAGCGTGATGCCGTTCTTGAAGTCGTCGGCCACCGTCGTCAGCAGCTCGGCCTTGGGGATCACGGTGCCGCCGGTGGCAAAACCGTCGCCCACGGTCAAGCCGTTCCAGGTGGTGCTGCCCGCGCCACCGCCCATCCAGATGTGGCCACCCGCGGTGCTGAGCGAAGCACCGTCTTTCAGGTAGACCATGCCGGCACCGCTGCCGTCGCTGTCGGCACGGTAGACGGCGCTGCCGCCTTGGGTGGCCACGGCCACGCCGGCCGCCTGTGTGATGTCGCCGGTGGATTGCAGCAGCAGGTCACCCGTGGTGGTGAGCGCGGCGTTCAGTGCCAGCGCGCCGCCGATCACCTGCACCGGCCCGGCCACGCTGAGGGCGTTGGACAGGGTCAGCGCCGTGGTGTTGCCGGCCTTGCCGAGCGTGAAGCCGCCCAGGCCCGTGCCAAAGGCCCAGTCGTCGTCGAAGGTCAGCGTGCCGGCGACCCCGGCGCGCAGCTGCGTGAAGCTGCTGCCCGCGGGCCGGATCGTCAGGCTGCCGCTGCCCTGCACGGCAATTGCGCCGGCACCGGCCTGCTGCGACTGGTACAGCGCGTCGGCCTCGATGACGATGGCGCCGCTGTACGCGGTGCTGCCGTCGAAGCCGATGCGCAGGCCTCCGGCGCTGTCGGACAGCTGCAGCCGCAGGTCGTTTTCGTTGAAGTTGCTGTCCTGCGTGTTGCTGCCGCGCAGTGTGATGGCGCCGGTCTGCGACACCACCTGCAGGCTGCTGCCGGTGGTGTCGTTCTGCAGCTGCAGGCCGGTGGTGACGTCGATGGCGGCGCGGTAGCTGGCCTGGCCGTCCAGCGTGATGGCGCCGCTGGTGCTGCGCAGCAGGATGTCGTCGCCGCTGAACTGGTTGCGCAGCATCAGGCCGTGGCGGAAGCCCGTGCCCGCGGCGTCCGAGCCACTGCCCGTCAGGCTGATGGCGCCCGTGCCGCTGGTGATGCTGACATCGCCGGTGGCCGCCACCGCGCCCAGCTGCGTGCCCAGCCAGAGGCCTGCGCCACGTGTGGTGCGGGTGCTGGCGTCCAGCGTGCCGGTGAGCGTGATGTGGCCGCTGGTGCTGGCCAGCGTGGTGCCGGAATGTGCGGTCAGGCCCAGCGTGATGTCCACCGTCGTGCCACTGGTGTTGGCCACCTCGCCGGCCAGGGTGATGTCACCGGCGCCGCTGCTGATGCTGCTGCCTTGCAGGCTGATGCCCAGCGCCACGTCGCTGGCACCGCTGTTTTTCTCGGAGCGCCCACGCCCCTGCACATGGCCGCCCGCGGTGGTGATCTGGGTGCCGTAGGCCGCCAGGCCCCAGCCGGTGCCACTGGCATCGGTGCCGATGGCCGCGCCATTGCCCACCGTCAGCGCGGGGGCGCCGGCAGACGGCGTCCAGCTGCTGCTGCCGCTGCCGCCGCCCAGCCAGAGGCCGCCGCCGTTGGTGCGGATCAGCGTCTGCGTGGCGCCGGTGGCGCCGAGCTGGATGGCGCCGCCGCCGCTGCCGTCCTGGTCGGCCCACAGCACCAGGTTCAGCTTGTGGGTGTTGCTGCTGCCGGTGGCGTCGATGTCGGCACCGGCGTTGACGATGATGTGGCGGTTGGCCTTCAGCGTCAGCGTGGCGTCGGCGGCCATCGCGCCGGTGATCAGGTCGGTGGCGACGGTGATGTCGCCCTGGCTGGCGCCGGCGCCGCTGGTGTCCAGCACCACGCTGTTGCCGTTGTTCAGCGCGGTGACGATGGAGCTGGCCAGCACGTTGCCGGCCCCGCCGTACGTGCCACCGCCGGGTGGCACGCCGTTGCCGCTGGTGGTGATGGTGATGTCCACCGGGTCCAGCAGCCACAGGCCACCGGGGCCGGCGTCCACCGTGCCGCGCACGTCCAGCCGGTGGCCGGAGGTCTCGACCCGGCCGCCGCTGTGGCTGGCACCGCCTGCACCGCCCGCACCACCCGCCAGGATCAGGCCGTCGACCACCGTGTGGCTGTTGGCCGCGCCGACATCGCTCCACAGCACGACCTCGCCGCCCGGCCCGGCGATGGTGGCACGGGCATCGACCAGCGCAGCGCTGGCCAGCGTCACGGCCTGCGCCTGTCGCCAGGCCCCACCGCCGCCCCAGCCACCGCCCACCAGCACCTGGCCGCCGCCGGTGGCGCCACGGGCCAGGGTCTGGCTGCCGGGTGCGAGCGTGATCTCATCGGCCTCCAGCACGATGCGACCGCCGCGCGCCACCAGGCTGCTGGCGTCCACCACGCCGCCCTGGTTGACGACGGCACGCAGCGCGGCATCGGCCGCACGTGCGCTCAGCAGCACCCGGCCACCTTCGGCCTGTACCAGGCCCTGCTGGTCCACCAGCGCCGCGACTGTGCCCTGGTCGAGCGTGAAGTGGAGCAGGCGGTCGCCCACGAAGTCCAGGCTCGCCGCGTTGCCCGCGGCCAGCACCACGTCGCCCTGCGGCGCCATGATCTGTCCGCTGTTGAGCACCCGGGGCGCCAGGAAGGCGACATAACCACCCTCGGCGGCCTGGATGTGGCCGGCGTTCTGCACCGCGCCAGACGTGGCTGTGCCGTTGAAGCGATGCCGGCCGGCCAGGAAGTCGGCGTCGGCCAGCGCCAGCGACGAGGCCACCAGCCCGCCCACGTCCACCCGCGCCGTGGCGCCGAACAGCACGCCCGAGGGGTTGAGCAGGAAGACCTGGCCATTGGCCTGCAAGCGGCCGAAGACGGCACTTGGCTCTTGCGACAGCACGCGGTTCAGCGCCACGCTGTCGCGGCCCGGCTGCAGGAAGCGCACCGTGGCGTCGGCGCCGATGTCAAAACGCTGCCAGTTCGTCACCAGCTTGTCGCTGGTCTGCTGGATCGTCAGCAAGGTGCCGTTCTGCTGCAGCGTGGCCGCGCCGGCCTGCACCTGCGCACCTTGCGGCAGCGTGCCGGGCGGCGGCGCGGTCTGCGCACCGGCGGCCAACGCCAGGGTTGCCAGCGCGATGGCCGTCAGCGCCCAGGCCGGAGTGCGGCGCCAGCCGCGGCGAAAGGCAGGAGGAGTGTGGCGGCAGTGCATGGCGGAGAGTCGGTCAGAAACGCGCCTGGGCGCTGAGCCAGACGCGGCTGTGGCGCGCGCGGCCGTCGGCATCCAGGCCGGTGCTGGGGTTGCGCCCGGGGTTGCGGGCCAGCGGTGTGGCGGCTTCGGCGCGCAGCTGCACACCGCCGGGCAGCGTCAGCGTGGCGCCCAGGCCGGCGCCGGACAGGCTGTAGCTGTTGGGTGTGTTCAGCTGCAGGCCGGCGGGCCGCTGCCACTGGCGGATGCGGCCGGCGTCCACGAAGGCGCTGAGCTGCAGCGTGCCCGCCACCGGGTGGGCGAGGGCGGCCCAGCGGAGTTCGACGCTGGCGCGCACGCCGGTGTCGCCCGCGGCTTCGCCGCCCGGGTAGGCGCGCACACCTTGTGCGCCGCCGAGCAGGAACTTTTCCGAGCTGTCCAGGTTGTTCGGCGCCCATTGCGCCTGCAGCTGCCCGCTCAGGCTCAGCGTGGGGCCCAGGCGCTGCACGCGGCTGGCGGCCAGGTGGGCGCGGGTGAACGAACCCTGGGTGCGCGGGCCGGCCTGGTCCTGCGCCAGGCTGGCGGCGTTGGCCGACAGGTCCAGCGTGCCCGCGCTCCACGACAGTTCGGCCCAGCTGAAACCACCGGCCCCCGCGCTGTCGCTGCGGTCGGCGCTCAGGGACAAGGTCAGCAGGTCCACCTGCTTGTCGCTGGTGCGGCTGCCCAGGGCACCGTTGTGCAGGCGCTTGAGGTCCAGCGCGGCGCTGGCGTAGAGGTTGAGCTGGCGCGAGCGCCAGACCGGCCGCCGCGCGGTCACACCCAGCACGCTGGCGCCACCGCGCGCGTCCAGTGCCGACAGGTCGGCGCCGACGCGGTATTGCAGGTCGCTCAGGTGGCCGCTCAGGCGCAGGCCATCGGCGGCGGCCAGCACGCTGTAGGCCAGGCGCGCGTAGCGGTAGTCGCCACGCGGGCTGGCCGTCACCTGCAGTGCCAGTTGGTCGCCCTGGCCGCTGGGGTTGTCCAGCTGCGCCTGCAGGCCCAGGCGCTCGCTGTCGGTGTAACGCGAGCCGTGGTTGTCGGCGCTCACGGTGCTGTGCCAGCGCGGGCCGTCGGTCAGATCGACCACCACCCGCGTGGTGTCGGGGCTGCTGCCGGCTTCCAGGTGGCCGCTCGCCACCACGCCGGGCACATCGTTCAGCAGGTGCAGGCCGGTTTCCAGGTCGGCCAGGCGCAGCGACTGGCCGGGCACCAGGCCACGGCCGACGATGCGCCGGGCCAGCGCCGGGTCCAGCCGGCTGCCCCCGGCGGCGCTGCGCAGCTGCAGGCCGTCCACCGGGTCCAGCCGGCCTTCGAGCACCCGCACCCGGATGCGGCCGTCGGTGACGTCCTGCGGTGGCAGCACAGCACGCGCCAGGAAGTGGCCGTGGGCCTGGTACAGCGCGGTGATGCGCCCCAGCACCGCGCGCAGCTCGGCCAGGCTCAGCATCTGGCCGCGGGCCGGGGCCAGCAGGGCCAACAGCGCCTCGGGGCTGAAGACCTGCGGGTCGCCTTCCAGGCGGAAGTCGAGCACATGGAAACGCAGGCCGTCGTCGGCCTGTTCGTCCAGGCGCGTTGGTGAGCCCGGCACGGGCACAGCCGGCGACGGGGCGGCCGGCGGCACCACGGCACGTTGTTGCTGCAGCAGCGTGCCGGCGTCCACGGGCGCGGCGTCGGCGGCGTCGGCCGCGGCCGGGCAGCCCAGCCCAGCCAGGCCGACAACGGAGCAGATCAGGTGGCGCAAACCGGTTTTCCCCATGGCCCATCCGCCCACCACGAACGGTGGCGGGCCTGTGCCGGTATTTCAGGCCAGGCGGCGTGGCACTGATCGGCGGAACAAGGGGGCGAAACCGATCACGCGTGGGCCGTGCGACAGTGCGGCACCCGCACTTTCTGCCCGCGCTGCACCCCGACCATGAAACGCCCGCTGCTGCTTGCCCTGGCCATCACTGTGACCGGCCTGCTGCTCAGCCTGCTGCCCACGCTGTGGCACCTGTTCACGGCCGTGCCGGGGGCGGGGCTGCCACCGGCCCAAGGTGCACCCTGGCAGGTGGCGCTGCCGGCCCCGGGCCAGAGCCAGGTGTTGGGCCTGCGCCTGCCCGGCAGCACCCTGGGCGAGGCCCGCACGCGCTGGGGCGAAGACATCGTGGTGGCGGTGCTGGCGGACGCGGGCGGCGCGTTGTCGCTAGAAGCCTATGTGGAGCGCCTGGATGCCGGCGGTGTGCAAGGCCGTTTGCTGCTGTCCTTCGAGCCCGCGGCCGGCGGGCTGCAGGCCTGGCGCGAGACCCTGCCGCGCGAGCCCACACCGTCGGGCGGCTGGCGCCACAAGTTGAACGACCAGGCCCTGCAGGCGCTGGCACCGGCTGCACTGGTGGGCCTGGGCTTCATCCCGGCCGCACAGCTGGACGCCGCCGTGCTCAGTGCACGTTTTGGCGAGCCGGCCGCGCGTGTGCCCGCAGGCGACCACCAGCAGCACTGGTTGTACCCCGCGCAGGGCCTGGCCATCGTGCTGGACGACCAGGGCCGCGAGCTGCTGCAGTACGTGGCGCCGGCCGATTTTCAGCGGCGTCTGGCGGCGCCGCTGGGCGCGCGCTGAATGCTGTGTTCGAGGGTGTCACCGTGGTGAGCCGGGCCCCGGCGAGGGCCTGATCCCCCAACCGACGCACCCAGCCGGGCCGAAGGCGTCCATACTGATCCCGGCCAATCGGCATCTCCATCGGGCTGGCGCAGTGCCGCCGCGGGCGGCCCCGCGGCATGCCCATCGACACGGGACCTCCACCATGATGGACACCTGGATTTCCTTGCTGGGCAGGAGCGGGTTCCTGCCGCATGGCTACTGCTTCACCTGGTCCCCGGGTCTGCTGTGGTCCATGGTGGGGGCCGATGCTGTCATCGCCGCGGCCTACTTCTCGATCCCGCTGGCGACCTTGCGCTACGTGCGCGGACGCCCCGAGCCCACCGTGAGCCGCGTGGCCCTGCTGTTCAGCGCCTTCATCTTCGCCTGTGGCCTGACACATGTGATGGACATCTGGACGATCTGGCACCCTGACTACGGCCTGCAGGCGCTGACCAAGATCGTCACCGCTGTGATTTCGCTGGTGACGGCCGTGGCGCTGTGGCCGCTGATCCCGCGGGCGCTGAAGATCCCCTCCGTGCAGCAGCTGCGCAGCGCCATCGGCACGCTGGAAGCCGAGGTGGGCCGGCGCCGCGAGGCCGAAGACCGCCTGGCTGCCATCCAGCAAAGCCTGGCGGTGACGCTGGCCAGCATCGATGCCGGCTTCATCACCACCAGCCGCGACGGCCGCGTCACCGACATGAACGCGCTGGCGGAGGAGGTCACGGGCTGGCCGCTGACCCAGGCGCGGGGGCGCGAGGTCTGGCAGGTGCTCGATCTTCGGCAGCCGGCAGGCCCTGCCGGCCCGGACCCGGCCCGGGCCCCGCTGCCGCTGCTGGTGGCGATGCTGGCATCGGATGTGGCAGCAGCGGCCAACGCCGACGCCGTGGTTGACGCCGCCCAGCGTGTGGTCTGTGTCGCGCCGGAGGGCCGACACACACCGCTGGAGCTGCGGGCGGCCCTGACACGCGGCCCCGATGGCCAGGTGGCCGGGCTGGCCGTGGTGTTCCGCGACATGTCGCGCATCGACCAGGCGGAGGCCGAGTCGCGCCGGCTGGCGGCCATTGTCGAATCCTCCAACGACGCCATCATCGGCAAGACCCTGGATGGCCGGATCACGAGCTGGAACGGTGCGGCGCAGGCCATCTTCGGCTACCCGGCGCACGAGGCCATCGGGCAGCCGGTGCAGATGTTGATCCCGCCCGAGCGGCAAGGCGAGGAGATGCACATCCTGTCGGAGCTGGCGCATGGCAAGTCGGTGCCGGCCTTCGACACGGTGCGACGGCGGCGTGACGGCGCGGCATTGCATGTGTCGATCACGATCTCGCCGATCCGCGACCGCGACGGGCGCGTCGTGGGGGCCGCCAAGATCGCGCGTGATGTCACGGAACACCGGCGCGCTGAAAACGCGCTGCGCGACAGCGAGGAGCGCCTGCGGTTCACGCTGGAAGCCGCGCATGTCGGCGACTGGATACTGGATCTGGCCACCGGCCGCATGCAGCACTCGGCGCGCCACGACCAGTGTTTTGGGTACGCCGAGCCGGCGGCCGAGTGGAACTTCGACAAATTCATCGCCCATGTGCACCCGGACGACCGCGCCGAGGTGGCGCAGACCCTGCACGTGGCGGTCAGCGAACTGCGCAGCTGGCGTGTGCAGTGCCGTGTCGTGTGGCCCGATGGCTCGGTGCACTGGATCAGCAAACACGGCAGCGTGCAGCGCCAGGGCGACAAGGCCACCCGCATGCTGGGCATCGTGAGCGAGATCACCGAGCAGCGGCAGGCCGAAAACGCCCGGCTGACGGCCCAGCGGCTGGAAGCCGAGAACCGGCAGATCCAGGAGGCCAACCGGCTCAAGAGCCAGTTCCTGGCCAACATGTCGCACGAATTGCGCACGCCGCTGAACGCCGTGATCGGCTTTGCCGATCTGCTGCACTCGGGTCTGGTCACGCCCGATTCGCCCAAGCACCACGAGTTCCTGGGCCACATCGGCACCAGTGGCCGCCACCTGCTGCAGTTGATCAACGACGTGCTCGACCTGTCCAAGGTCGAGGCCGGCAAGTTCGAGTTTTTCCCCGAGCCGCTGGACTTGGCCGTGCTGCTGAAGGAGGTGCAGGACGTCCTGCACACGGCGGTCATCCGCAAGGACATCCACATCAGCATCCACATCGATGCCGAACTGACCGACCTGCAGCTGGACCCGGCACGCCTGAAGCAGGTGCTCTACAACTACCTGTCGAACGCCATCAAGTTCACCGCGGCCGGTGGGCAGGTCATGGTGCGGGCGATGGGCGAGGGGCCCGAGCACTTCCGCGTCGAGGTGGAAGACACAGGCATCGGCATCGCTGCCGCCGACCTGCCGCGGCTCTTCCAGGAGTTCCAGCAGCTCGATGCGGGTTACGGCAAGCAGCACCAGGGCACCGGACTGGGCCTGGCCTTGACGCGCCGGCTGGTTCACGCACAAGGTGGCCAGGTCGGGGTGCGCAGCACGGTCGGCGTCGGCAGTGTGTTCTACGTCGTGTTGAACCGCAGCGACGGGCTGGACACGCAGCGCGCCGAGGCGGTGGCGCGGGGCCTGTGCGAGCGCGAGGCCGAGCGGGTGCTGGTGATCGAAGACGACCAGCGCGACCAGGCCTTGCTGGTGCAGGCGCTGTCACAGGCCGGGTTTCAGGTGGACGCGGCGGCCGACGCGCCCCATGCCCTGCGCCGCGCGCGGCAAAGTGCGTATGCCGCGCTGACGCTGGACCTGAACCTGCCCGGGCGGCGCGGCCTGGAGCTGCTGCACGACATCCGCCGCCAGGGGGCCAGCCATGCGTCACCGGTGCGCAGTGTCACGATGCCGGCCGACCGGGACGGCAGCGCTGCCTTTGCCGTCGCCAACGTGCTGTGCAAACCCATCCGCAGCGACGAGATCCTGTCCGCGCTGGCCCGCTTCAGGCTGCAGGGCGAGCCGCGTGCCAACGTGATGGTCATCGACGACGAACAGCTGTCCCTGGACCTGATGCGCGCAACGCTGAAGAGCATCGGCATCGACGCCGTCTGCTTCCAGGATGGCCGGATCGCCCTGCAGGAGATTCACCGCCACCGGCCGGACGCCATCGTGCTCGACCTGATGATGCCGGGCTTCGACGGCTTCCAGGTGCTCGATGCCCTGCAGCGGCTGCCGGCCTGGCGCGAGGTGCCGGTGTTCATCTGGACCAGCATGCTGCTGACCGACGAGGAGTACGCCGTCCTGGCACGGTCGGCGCGTGCCATCCTGGTCAAGGGTGGCGGGGCCATGGCCGCGGTGCTGGACAGCGTGCGCCGCTGGCGCAGCCCCGCCGTGGCCGCGCACGAGGCCTGAACATGGGTGGCCCACGCGTGCTGATCGTCGACGACAACGCGATGAACATCGCCCTGGCCCAGACGGTGCTGCTGGCCGACGGCTTCGAGGTCGCGGTCGCGGCTGATGCGGCGGCTGCGCTGCAACAGGTGGCGGCGTTCCAGCCGGACCTGATCCTGATGGACATCCAGATGCCCGGCATGGACGGGCTAGACCTGACCCGGGCGCTGAAGGCCGACCCGGCCACGCGGCCCATCCGCATCGTGGCCTTCACCGCGTTTGCGATGCGTGGTGACGAGGCCAGGATGCGCGCCGCCGGCTGCGACGCCTACCTGTCCAAGCCCATCGAAGTCAGACGCTTCGGCGCCCAGGTGCGGGCCTGCCTGGGGCCGTCGGCGGGCCCGGGGCAGGACGTGTTCAAGAAGGCGGACTGACCCGTTGCAACCAGGGGCCGGTGCGCCCGCGGGCGTCGCGTCAGCCACGTTCGTACCAGCGCTTGCTCCGGTTCACGACGCGAACCACCAGCAGCATCACCGGCACCTCGATCAACACGCCCACCACTGTGGCCAGCGCCGCCCCGGACTCGAAGCCGTAAAGGCTGATCGCAGCCGCCACCGAGAGCTCGAAGAAGTTGCTGGCCCCGATCAACGCGGACGGGCCGGCCACGTCATGTGTTTCACCCAGCTGGCGGTTCAGCCCGTAGGCCAGGCCGGCGTTGAACAGCACCTGGATCAGGATCGGCACCGCGAGCATGGCGATGACCAGCGGCTGGCGCAGGATGGCTTCGCCCTGGAAGCCGAACAGCAGCACCAGCGTGGCCAGCAGCGCGGTGATGGACCATGGCCCAATGCGGGCCAGCGTGGCATCGAGTGCCTGCGGCCCGCGCCGCAGCAGCGCCCGGCGCCAGAGCTGAGCGATCGCGACGGGGACCACGATGTAGAGCAGCACCGAGGTGACCAGCGTCTGCCAGGGCACGGTGATCGACGCCAGCCCCAGCAGCAGCGCGACGAGGGGGGCGAAGGCAAACACCATGATCAGGTCGTTCAGCGCCACCTGCGACAGTGTGAACAGCGGGTGCCCGTTTGTGAGCCGGCTCCAGACGAAGACCATGGCCGTGCAGGGTGCGGCCGCCAGCAGGATGAGGCCGGCAATGTAGCTGTCGGCTTGCCCCGGCGGCAGGTACGGCGCAAACACATGGCGGATGAAGACCCAGGCCAGCAGCGCCATCGAAAACGGCTTCACGGCCCAGTTGACGAACAGCGTCACGCCGATGCCGCGCCAGTGCCGCTTGACCTGGCCCAGGGCGCCGAAGTCGACGCGCAGCAGCATCGGGATGATCATCACCCAGATCAGCACGCCGACCGGCAGGTTGACCTGGGCGATCTCCATGTGGCCGATGGCCTGCACCGGGCCCGGCAGCCATTGGCCGAGCGCGATGCCGGCGACGATGCACAGCGACACCCAGACCGTGAGGTAGCGTTCGAAGACGCCCATGGGCGTCAGCGCGCGCCGATCACCTGCAACTCGCGCTGCAGGGAGAGTCTGTCCAGCGATGCCAGCGGCAGCGCCAGCATCAGCTCGATGCGGCGCTTGAGCACGAGCGCGGTGTCCAGGAACACCTTGGCCTTTTGCACGTCGCTGCCCTCGAAGGCCGAGGGGTCGGCCACGCCCCAGTGCGCCGTCATGGGTTGACCGGGCCAGACCGGGCAGACCTCGCCGGCGGCGTTGTCACAGACGGTGAAGACGAAGTCCAGCGCCGGTGCTTCAGGCCGGGCGAACTCGGCCCAGTCCTTGCTGCGGTAGCCGGCGGTCGGCAGGTGCAGGGTCTGCAGGGTCTGCAGCGCCTGCGGGTGCACGGTTCCGCTGGGATGGCTGCCGGCCGAGTGGGCCCGGAAGCGGCCCTGGCCCAGGCTGTTCAGCAGGCCCTCGGCCAGGATGGAACGGGCCGAGTTGTGGGTGCACACAAAGAGCACGTGGTAGACCTTGGTGAGGGGCGTGGCGGTGTTCATCGCAGGGCTCCGGTGGGGTGGGTGTTCGTGGGGGCAGGGCCTCAGCAGGTGGTGCAACCTGGCGGTGCGCCCACGCTGCAGGTGGCGCCCTCCGTGGCCTGGCAACAATGCGCAGTCAGGTAGGCCAGCAGGTCGTTCATCTGCAGCAGCGAAGGGCGGTAGATCAGGTGCCGGCCCTCGCGCTCCTGCGACACCAGGCCGGCGTTGGTCAGCTCCTTCAGGTGGAACGACAGCGTGGAGCCGGGCACGCCCAGCGTGGCCGCCAGCGCCCCGGGTGTCAGGCCCTGCGGGCCGGCGCCGACCAGCGCGCGGAACACGCGCAGCCGCATGCCCTGGGCCAGCGCGGCCAACGCGGCCACGGCCGTGGGTTCGTCCATCGGAGGGCTCCTCTCTTCAGGTCCCGGCGGCGGCCGGGCGGGGTGTGGCCGTGGGCAGTGCCAGCGTGATCAACCAGCACAGCGTCAGCATCGCGGCCGATCCGGCCAGGGCATACAACAGGCCGCCCCACTGGTACAGCAGGCCCGACATCAGCGTGCCGAAGAAGCGCCCAGCCGCGTTGGCGGCGTAATAGAAGCCCACGTCCTCGGCCGCCTTCTCCGAGCCGGCGTAGGCCAGCACCAGGTAGGAGTGCACCGACGAGTTGACGGCAAAGGCCACGCCGAACAGGCCGAGCCCGGCCACCACCACCCACTCCAGCTGCGGCACCTGCATCGCCACCAGCGCCGCCAGCGCCATCGGCACCACGGCCAGCAGGGCCGACCACAGGCGGGCGGCCGGGACTTCGGTGCTCAGGCCGTCGTCGCTGCGGCGCACCAGGGCTGGGGCCAGCGCCTGCACCACGCCATAGCCGATGGTCCACAGCGCCACGAAGCCGCTCACCATCGTGAAGGTCCAGCCCGAGGCGTACAGGAACACCGGCACGCCGACGACGAACCAGACATCCCGCGCGCCGAACAATGCCACGCGCGCCGCGGCCAGCAGGTTGATGCCCCGGTTCTTGGCGAACAACTCGCGCGCCGTGGCCGAGGCCTTGGCCTTGCCCATCAGCGGTGGCACGAAGCCGGCCACCCCCACCAGCACCAGCGCAAGCAGCGCCGCCATCAGCCACAGCGCGGCCTGGAAGCCCAGCGTCTGCAGCAGCACGCCGCCGAGGAAAAAGCCGACGCCCTTCATCGCGTTTTTGCTGCCGGTGAAAAACGCCACCCACTTGAAGAGCTGGCCCGAGGCCGTGCCCGCGGTGAGCTTGATGGCCGATTTGCTGGCCGTCTTGGTCAGGTCCTTCGCGACACCACAAACCCCTTGTGCGCCCACCACCCAGGCCACCGACAGCGCCACCGTCCACGCGGGCGACAAGGCCGACAGCAGCAGGAAACCGGCGATCTGCGTGGCCAGGCCCACCACCAGCATGCGCTGGATGCCGTAGCGCGTGGCCAGCCAGCCGCCCAGCAGGTTGGCCACCACGCCCATCGCTTCGTACAGCAGGAACAGGAAGGCCAGCGTGAAGGGTGAATAACCCAGGCGGTAGAAGTGCAGCAGCACCAGCATGCGCAGAGCGCCGTCGCTGAGCGTGAAGCCCCAATAAGCCGCCGTGACGATGGCGTAGTGGCGCGTGCCCTGGTTCATGGTGTGCCCAGCCGGTTCACAGGCCCTGCGCGTGCACGTGGCAGGCCAGGTCGACCATGCGGCAGGCGTAACCCATCTCGTTGTCGTACCAG
>JADMJD010000109.1 GCA_018780805.1 Rubrivivax sp.
AAGAAATCGAGATCGTCGGCATCAAGCCCACCGTCAAGACCACCTGCACCGGCGTGGAAATGTTCCGCAAGCTGCTCGACCAGGGCCAGGCTGGCGACAACGTCGGCATCCTGCTGCGCGGCACCAAGCGTGAAGACGTCGAACGTGGCCAAGTGCTGTGCAAACCCGGCAGCGTCAAGCCGCACACCCACTTCACGGCCGAGATCTACGTGCTGAGCAAGGACGAAGGCGGCCGCCACACGCCGTTCTTCAACAACTACCGGCCGCAGTTCTACTTCCGCACGACGGACGTCACTGGTGCGGTCGAACTGCCCAAGGACAAGGAAATGGTCATGCCTGGCGACAACGTCAGCATCACCGTGAAGCTGATCAACCCGATCGCGATGGAAGAAGGCCTGCGCTTTGCCATCCGTGAGGGCGGCCGCACCGTCGGCGCCGGCGTCGTGGCCAAGATCATCGAATAAGGATCCGCCATGTCGACCAAACAGAAGATCCGCATCCGCCTGAAGGCTTTCGACTACAAGCTGATCGACCAATCGGCCCTGGAAATCGTCGAGACCGCCAAGCGCACGGGCGCCATCGTCAAGGGCCCCGTGCCCCTGCCGACGCGCATGCAGCGTTTTGACATCCTGCGTTCGCCGCACGTCAACAAGACGAGCCGTGACCAGTTCGAGATCCGCACCCACCAGCGCCTGATGGACATCGTCGACCCCACCGACAAGACCGTGGACGCGCTGATGAAGCTCGATCTGCCGGCGGGTGTGGACGTCGAGATCAAACTGCAGTAAACTGGCGGGCTTACCGCAAGGCTGGTAACCCAGGTTACCAGCCTTTCAATCGTCAGCCTCACCAATCGATGTGAGGCATTGGAGAAAAACCATGAGTCTGAGCAACCGTCTCGGATTGCTGGGCCGCAAGGTGGGCATGATGCGCCTGTTCACGGAAGATGGTGATGCCATCCCCGTGACGGTGCTGGATGTGTCCAACAACCGCGTCGCCCAGGTCAAGACCGAAGCCACCGACGGCTACAGCGCGCTGCAAATCGCGTTCGGCACGCGCAAGGCCTCGCGCCTGAGCAAGCCGGAAGCGGGCCACCTCGCCAAGGCGGGTGTCGAAGGCGCCGAGCTCCTGCAGGAGTTCCGTGTCGCCGCCGATGTCGCGGGCCAATACGCCCCCGGCGCCACCTTGCCGGTCACGATGTTCGCCGCCGGCCAGAAGGTCGACGTGCAGGGCACGTCCATCGGCAAGGGTTTCACCGGCACCATCAAGCGCCACAACTTCAGCTCGCAGCGCGCGTCGCACGGCAACAGCCGTTCGCACAACGTGCCGGGCTCGATCTCGATGGCGCAGGACCCGGGCCGTGTGTTCCCGGGCAAGAAGATGTCCGGCCACCGCGGCGACGTCACCGTCACCACCCAGAACCTCGACGTGATCCGTGTCGACGAAGCGCGCTCGCTGCTGCTCGTCCGCGGCGCCGTGCCGGGCTCGAAGAACGGCCACGTGGTCGTCTCGCCCGCCGTCAAGGCCAAGCTGAAGAAGGGAGCTTGAGAATGCAGCTCGAACTCCTGAACGAACAAGGCCAGGCCACCGCCAAGGTGGACGCGCCCGACACCGTCTTCGCCCGTGAGTACAACGAAGCGCTGGTGCACCAGGTGGTTGTGGCCTACCAGGCCAATGCACGCCAGGGCACGCGCAAGCAGCTCACCCGCGCCGAGGTGCACCACTCGACCAAGAAGCCTTTCCGCCAGAAGGGCACCGGCCGCGCACGCGCCGGCATGACCTCGTCGCCGCTGTGGCGCGGGGGCGGTCGCATCTTCCCGAACCAGCCTGACGAGAACTTCTCGCACAAGGTCAACAAGAAGATGTACCGCGCCGGCATGGCCGCGATCCTGTCGCAGCTGGCCCGTGACGGCCGCCTGGCGGTGGTCGAGTCGCTGACCATCGAAGCGCCGAAGACCAAGCTGCTGGCCGCCAAGTTCAAGGCCATGGGCCTGGAATCGGTGCTGGTCATCTCCGATCTGGTGGACGACAACATCGCGCTGGCCTCGCGCAACCTGGCCAACGTGTTGGTCATCGAGCCGCGTTACGCCGATCCGCTGTCGCTGGTCTTCTACAAGAAGGTGCTCGTGACCAAGGGTGCGATCGAGCAGCTCAAGGAGATGTACGCATGAGCGCCGTCCAGAAAAAGCTGAATGAAGGCCACCTGGCCACGGTGCTGCTGGCGCCGATCATTTCCGAGAAGGCCACGCGCGTCGGCGAGAAGAACAACCAGGTGTTGTTCAAGGTGCTGCGCAGCGCGACCAAGCCGGAGATCAAGGCCGCGGTCGAACTGATGTTCAAGGTCGAGGTCGAGTCCGTCCAGACCGTGAACCAGAAGGGCAAGACCAAGCGCTTCGGTGGCCGTGTCGGCCGCCGCGACCACGTCAAGAAGGCGTATGTGTCGTTGAAGCCGGGTCAGGAGCTCAACTTCTCCGGGGAGGCCGCGTAATGGCTGTCATCAAGGTCAAGCCCACGTCGCCCGGCCGCCGCGCCGTGGTGAAGGTGGTGCACAAACACCTGCACAAGGGCAAGCCGGAAGCGTCGCTGCTCGAGCCGCAGATGCAGAATGCCGGCCGCAACAACAACGGCCACATCACGATGCGCCACAAGGGTGGTGGCCACAAGCACCACTACCGCGTCGTCGATTTCCTTCGCAACAAGGACGGCATCCCGGCGAAGGTCGAGCGCATCGAGTACGACCCGAACCGCAGCGCCCACATTGCGCTGGTGTGTTACGCCGACGGCGAGCGCCGCTACATCATCGCCCCGCGCGGTGTCGAAGCTGGTGCCACGCTGATGTCGGGCCCGGAAGCGCCGATCAAGGCCGGCAACACCCTGCCCATCCGCAACATCCCCGTGGGTTCGACGATCCACTGCGTGGAGATGATGCCGGGCAAGGGCGCCCAGATCTCGCGTTCGGCCGGCACCTCGGTGACGCTGATGGCGCGTGAAGGCATCTACGCGCAGGTCCGCCTGCGCTCGGGTGAGGTCCGCAAGATCCACATCGACTGCCGCGCAACCATTGGCGAAGTGGCCAACGAAGAGCACAACCTGCGCCAGTACGGCAAGGCCGGTGCGATCCGTTGGAGAGGCATCCGTCCGACGGTCCGTGGCGTCGCCATGAACCCGGTGGACCACCCGCACGGCGGCGGCGAAGGCCGCACCGGCGAGGGCATGCCGCAGGTGTCGCCGTGGAACACCCTGACAAAGGGCTACCGCACGCGCAGCAACAAGCGTACGCAGACGATGATCGTCTCGCGTCGCAAGAAGTGAGGCCGTAGAACATGGCACGTTCACTCAAGAAGGGTCCCTTCGTGGACCACCACCTGCTGGCCAAGGTTGAAAAAGCCGCCGCCATCAAGGACAAGAAGCCGATCAAGACCTGGTCGCGCCGCAGCACGATCCTGCCCGAGTTCATCGGGCTGACCGTGGCCGTGCACAACGGCAAGCAGCACGTGCCGGTGTACGTGACCGACCAGATGGTCGGCCACAAGCTCGGCGAGTTCGCCCTGACCCGTTTGTTCAAGGGTCACCCGGCGGACAAGAAGGCCAAGCGATAAGGGGCCACGACATGGAAACCAAAGCAAGTGTCCGCGGTGTTCGTCTGTCGGTCGACAAGGGTCGGCTGGTGGCGGACCTGATCCGTGGCAAAAAGGTCGACCAGGCCATCCAGATCCTCACCTTCACGCCGAAGAAGGCTGCGCTGATCGTCAAGAAGGCGGTTGAATCCGCTGTGGCGAACGCCGAGCACAACGACGGTGCCGACATCGACGAGCTGAAGATCACGTCGATCTACGTCGAACAAGGTGCCACGCTGAAGCGTTTTTCCGCACGGGCCAAGGGCCGCGGCAACCGCATCAGCAAGCCCACCTGCCACATCTTCGTGACCGTGGGCAACTGAGGAAGAGCATGGGACAGAAAATCCATCCGACCGGCTTCCGCCTCGCCGTCACACGTGCCTGGTCGTCGCGCTGGTTCGCCAACCGCCGCAACTTCGCCGGCATGCTGGCCGAAGACCTGGACGTGCGTGACTACCTGAAGGCCAAGCTGAAAAGCGCCGCCGTCTCGCGCATCCTGATCGAGCGCCCCGCCAAGAACGCGCGCATCACCATCTTCTCGGCGCGTCCGGGTGTGGTGATCGGCAAGAAGGGCGAGGACATCGAGAACCTGAAGGCTGAACTCAGCCGCCGCCTGGGCGTGCCCGTCGCGGTGAACATCGAAGAGGTGCGCAAGCCCGAAGTCGATGCGCAGCTGATCGCCGACAGCATCACGCAACAGCTCGAAAAGCGCATCATGTTCCGCCGCGCGATGAAGCGTGCGATGCAGAACGCGATGCGTCTGGGTGCCTTGGGCATCAAGATCATGTCGTCGGGCCGCCTGAACGGCATCGAGATCGCCCGCTGCGAGTGGTACCGCGAAGGTCGCGTGCCGCTCCACACGCTGAAGGCCGACATCGACTACGGCTTCTCGGAAGCCAAGACCACTTACGGCGTCATCGGCGTCAAGGTCTGGGTCTACCGTGGTGACCGCCTCGCCAACGGCGATGCGCCCACGCTGGCCAAGACGGAAAACGACGACGATCGCCGTCAGCGCCGTGGCCCGCGCCCCGGTGGCCCGGGTGGTGACCGTCCGGGTGCCGGCCGTGGCCGTCCCGGTGGTGGTGACCGTGGTCCGCGTACCGACGTCGTGGCCGCAGCGCCCGCAGCCGCACCGGCCGGTGACGCACCGCGCAAACCGGCGGTCAAGCGTGTGCCTCGCCCCGCCCCTGCGGCCGGCGGCGAGACCAAAGGAGAATAAAAATGCTGCAACCCAATCGCCGCAAGTTCCGCAAGGAACAGAAGGGCCGCAACACCGGCATCGCGACGCGTGGCGCCGCGGTGTCCTTCGGTGAGTTCGGCCTGAAGGCCACCGAGCGTGGCCGCATCACGGCGCGTCAGATCGAAGCGGCTCGCCGCGCGATCTCGCGCCACATCAAGCGCGGTGGCCGGATCTTCATCCGCATCTTCCCGGACAAGCCGATCTCGCAGAAGCCGGCCGAAGTCCGCATGGGCAACGGCAAGGGCAACCCGGAATACTGGGTCGCCGAGATTCAGCCCGGCAAGGTGCTGTACGAACTGAACGGTGTGCCCGAGGCGCTGGCCCGCGAGGCCTTCACGCTGGCCGCTGCCAAGCTGCCGCTGCGCTGCACCTTTGTCGCCCGCCAGGTCGGCACCTGAGCCAGGAGATCACGATGAAAGCCTCTGAAATGCGCGCCAAGGATGTGGCCGCGCTGGAAAAGGAAGTCGCTGACCTGCTGAAGGCCCATTTCGGCCTGCGCATGCAAAAGGCGACTCAACAGCTGACGAACCACCAGCAACTGGGCAACGTCAAGCGCGACATCGCTCGCGCCAAGACGATCCTGGCCCAGAAGAAGAAGGAAGCCGCCAAATGAGCGACGTTCAAACTCCGGTGAAGAACACCCGCACCCTGGTCGGCCGCATCGTCAGCGACAAGCGTGCCAAGACCGTCACCGTTCTGGTCGAGCGCCGTGCCGCGCACGAGCTCTACGGCAAGATCGTGGCCCGCTCGCGCAAGTACCACGCCCACGACGAAAAGGGCGAGTACAAGATGGGCGACCTGGTCGAGATCGCCGAAGGCCGTCCGATCTCCAAGACCAAGTCCTGGACCGTGACCCGCCTGGTCGAGAAGGCGCGCCTGGTCTAAAAGCCACTGCGCCCTGCCGAACGGCCGGAAGCTGGATACTCCAGCCCCGGCCGTTTTCACGTTCATACCGAGGAGAGAGCACACCATGATCCAGGTTGGAGACAAGCTGCCCGCAGGCACGCTGCAGGAATTCATCGAGGTCGAAGGCGAAGGCTGCTCGCTCGGCCCCAACGCCTTTGCGGTTGAAAAACTGACCGCCGGCAAGACCATTGCCCTGTTTGCGCTGCCAGGCGCCTTCACGCCCACCTGCTCGGCCAAACATGTGCCCGGCTTCGTCGCCAAGGCCGAGGAGTTCAAGGCCGCTGGTGTGGACGAGATATGGTGTGTGTCGGTCAACGACGCGTTTGTGATGGGCGCCTGGGCGCGTGACCAGAAGACGCAGGGCAAGCTGCGCATGCTGGCCGACGGCAGCGCCGACTTCGCCAAGGCCACCGGTCTGACGCTGGACCTCACCGCACGTGGCATGGGCCTGCGCTCCAACCGTTACTCGATGCTGGTCAAGGACGGTGTGGTCAAGGCACTCAACGTCGAGGCGCCGGGCAAGTTCGAAGTGAGCGATGCCGACACCCTGTTGGCCCAGGCCCGCAACGCCTGAAGTTCTTTGCGCCCGGGCGCTTGACACGCCCGGGCGCATGCCTGCATAATCTAAGGCTTCGCCGGAACTTTACTGCGCCTTTCAGGCTGCAGCGGGGTTTTGGTATCTGCTCCGAACCAGGGGCCCAAGACTGACTGATTTTCAAGCCGCTTGAGGCGGCCGGGTGATCAGGACAAGTTGGGGACACACGATGATCCAAATGCAAACTCGGCTCGATGTAGCCGACAACACGGGTGCCAAGTCCGTCATGTGCATCAAGGTGCTCGGCGGCTCCAAGCGTCGCTATGCCAGCATCGGTGACGTGATCAAGGTCAGCATCAAAGAAGCTGCGCCGCGTGGTCGCGTCAAAAAAGGCGAGGTCTACAACGCCGTGGTGGTGCGCACCGCCAAGGGCGTGCGCCGCCAGGATGGCTCGCTGGTCAAGTTCGACGGCAATGCCGCCGTGCTGCTGAACGCCAAGCTCGAGCCCATCGGCACCCGCATCTTTGGCCCGGTGACGCGCGAGCTGCGCACCGAGCGCTTCATGAAGATCGTGTCGCTGGCTCCGGAGGTGCTCTGACCATGAACAAGATTCGCAAGGGCGACCAGGTCATCGTTCTGACCGGCCGCGACAAAGGCAAGCGTGGCACCGTGTCGTTGCGCGTCGACGAGGCGCATGTCGTCGTCGACGGCATCAACGTGGTGAAGAAACACGTGAAGCCGAACCCGATGAAGGGCACCACCGGTGGTGTGGTCGACAAGACCATGCCCATCGACCAGTCCAACATCGCGATCTACAACCCGACCACCGGCAAGGCCGATCGTGTCGGCATCAAGCTCCTGGCTGACGGCAAAAAAGTGCGCGTCTTCAAGTCCAGCGGCGACGAGATCAAGGCTTAAGGCGAGGTCACCGAGATGGCTCAACAACAACCGGCCCGCGTGGCCCGCCTGCAGGCCCAGTACAAGGACAAGATCGTCCCTGAACTGATGGCCAAGTTTGGCTTCAAGTCCGTGATGCAGGTGCCGCGCCTGCAGAAGATCACCCTGAACATGGGTGTCAGCGAAGCGGTCTCCGACAAGAAGGTCATGGACAACGCCGTCGGCGACCTGACCAAGATCGCCGGCCAGAAGCCCGTGGTCACGAAGTCGAAGAAGGCCATTGCCGCCTTCAAGATCCGCGAGAACGTGCCCATCGGTTGCATGGTCACGCTGCGCGGTGTGCAGATGTACGAATTCCTGGATCGCTTCGTGACCGTGGCCCTGCCGCGTGTGCGCGACTTCCGCGGCATCTCGGGTCGTTCCTTCGATGGCCGTGGCAACTACAACATCGGCGTCAAGGAACAGATCATCTTCCCCGAGATCGATTACGACAAGGTCGATGCGATCCGTGGTCTGAACATCAGCATCACGACGAGTGCGAAGAACGATGAGGAGTGCAAGGCGCTTCTGGCCGCCTTCCGCTTCCCGTTCAAGAACTGAGGTGCCCTGTGGCTAAAAAGTCCATCAAGCAGCGTGAAGAGAAGCGCGAGAAGCTGGTTGCCAAGTACGCGAAGAAGTACGCCGAGCTGAAGGGTGTTGCCGATGACGCGCAGCGCTCCGACGAAGAGCGTTACGCCGCGCGCCTGGAACTGCAGAAGCTGCCGCGCAACGCCAACCCGACCCGGTTGCGCAACCGCTGCGTGCTGACCGGCCGCGGCCGTGGCACTTTCCGCATGTTCGGCCTCGGCCGGAACAAGATCCGTGAACTCGCCTTCAAGGGCGACATTCCCGGCATCGTCAAGGCCAGCTGGTGACATCGGCGAGCAGAGCAGGAGATTTTTCATGAGCATGAGTGATCCCATCGCCGACATGTTGACCCGCATTCGCAACGCCCAAAGCGTTCAGAAGGCCCTGGTCGTCATGCCGTCGTCGAAGTTGAAGGTTGCGATCGCGCAGGTGCTGAAGGACGAGGGTTACATCGACGGTTTTGCCGTGCGCGCCGATGGCGGCAAGGCTGAACTCGAGATCTCGTTGAAGTACTACGCGGGCCGCCCTGTCATCGAACGCATCGAACGTGTCAGCCGTCCCGGCCTGCGCATCTACAAGGGGCGCGACGCGATCCCGCAGGTGATGAACGGCCTGGGTGTGGCGATCGTGACGACCCCCAAGGGTGTCATGACCGACCGCAAGGCGCGCGCCACCGGTGTCGGCGGCGAAGTTCTTTGCTACGTGGCCTGAGGAGAGATTTCACATGTCCCGCGTAGGAAAAATGCCGATCGCCGTGCCGCAAGGTGTGGACGTGGCGATCACCGACGAGCGCATCACCGTCAAGGGTGCCAACGGTTCGCTGGAGCGTGCCGTGCACAGCCTGGTCACCGTGTCCCGCGATGGCGCGCAGCTGAAGGTGGTTCCGGCCAACGACAGCACCGAAGCCGACGCGATGAGCGGCACCATGCGTGCGCTGCTCAACAACATGGTCAACGGCGTGGGCAAGGGCTTCGAAAAGAAGCTCAGCCTGGTTGGCGTGGGCTTCCGTGCCCAGGCCCAGGGTGCCAAGCTGAACCTGCAGATCGGTTTTTCGCACCCGGTAGTCAAAGACATGCCGGCTGGTGTCACGGTGACATGCCCGACCCAGACGGAAATCGTGATCAAGGGTGCCGACCGCCAGGCGGTGGGTCAGGTCGCGGCCGAGGTGCGGGCCATCCGTCCGCCCGAGCCGTACAAGGGCAAGGGGATCCGCTACGCCGATGAGCGAGTGGTCCTCAAGGAAACCAAGAAGAAGTAAGGAGCGACATCATGATGACCAAGAAGGAACAACGCCTTCGCCGCTCCCGCCAGACCCGCGTGCGCATTGCACTGCAGGGTGTGGCACGTCTGACGGTGTTCCGCTCGAACCTGCACATCTACGCCAGCGTCATTTCCGGCGACGGCGCCCAGGTGCTGGCCACGGCCTCGACGGCCGAAAAGGACGTGCGCGCCGAAATCGGTACCGCGGGCAAGGGTGGCAACACCGCCGCCGCCACGCTGGTGGGCAAGCGCATCGCCGAGAAGGCCAAGGCCGCCGGCATCGACAAGGTCGCCTTCGACCGCGCTGGTTTTGCGTACCACGGCCGCGTCAAGGCGCTGGCCGAGGCTGCTCGCGAAGCCGGTCTGCAGTTCTGACGCGGCAAAAGGAAAGATCACATGGCAAAGTTCACCCCCCGCCAGCAGACCGAAGGCAGTGACGACGGTCTGAAGGAAAAGATGATTGCGGTCAACCGCGTCACCAAGGTCGTCAAGGGCGGCCGCACGCTGAGCTTCGCGGCGCTGACCGTGGTCGGCGATGGCGACGGCAAGATCGGCATGGGCAAGGGCAAGGCCAAGGAAGTGCCGGTTGCGGTGCAGAAGGCCATGGAGTCTGCGCGCCGCAACATGGTCAAGGTCCAGCTGCGCAACGGCACCATCCAGCACAACGTGCGCGGTGAGCACGGTGCCGCCAAGGTGCTGATGGCGCCGGCGAAGCCGGGTGACGGCATCATCGCCGGTGGCCCGATGCGCGCTGTGTTCGAAGTGATGGGCGTGACCGACATCGTCGCCAAGAGCCTGGGCTCCAGCAACCCGTACAACATGGTTCGCGCCACGTTGGACGCGCTGAAGAACTCGACGACGCCGGCGGCCGTGGCTGCCAAGCGTGGCAAGTCGATCGAAGACATCTTCAACTGATCGACCGGGCGGAGAACTAGACATGTCCGACAAAAAAACCCTGACCGTCAAGCTCGTCAAGAGCGTGGCGGGCACGCGCGAAGACCACCGCGCCACCGTGCGTGGCCTGGGTCTGCGCAAGCTCAACAGCCAGCGCACGCTCGAGGACACCCCCTCGGTGCGCGGCATGATCAACAAGGTCGCGTACCTGGTGCAGGTGCTCTGATGGAACTGAACACGATCAAACCTGCCGACGGCAGCAAGAAGAACCGCCGCCGCGTGGGCCGTGGCATCGGTTCCGGCCTCGGCAAGACCGCGGGCCGTGGCCACAAGGGCCAGAAGTCGCGCGCCGGTGGTTTCCACAAGGTGGGCTTCGAAGGCGGCCAGATGCCGCTGCACCGTCGCCTGCCCAAGCGGGGTTTCAAGTCGACCACGCTGAAGTACAACGGCGAAGTGACGCTGTCCGACCTCGAGCGCCTGGGCGCTGACGAGGTGGATCTGGTGTCGCTGAAGGCCGCCGGCCTGGTGGGCCAGCTGGTCAAGGTCGTCAAGGTGATCAAGGCCGGTGAGCTGACCCGCAAGGTCATGCTCAAGGGCATCGGCGCCACGGTGGGTGCGAAGGCGGCGATCGAAGCCGTCGGCGGCTCGCTGGCCTGAAGAAGGACAAGCAGACGGTGGCTACCTCCGCGAATCAGCTGGCCAAGAGCGGGAAGTTCGGTGACCTGCGTCGCCGCATCATCTTCCTGGTCCTGGCGCTGGTCGTCTACCGGCTCGGCACGCACATCCCCGTGCCCGGCATCGATCCTCAGCAGATGAAAGCGCTGTTCGAGGGTCAGGCCGGTGGCATCCTGAACCTGTTCAACATGTTCTCGGGCGGGGCGCTGTCGCGCTTCAGCGTCTTTGCGCTGGGCATCATGCCGTACATCTCGGCGTCGATCATCATGCAGTTGATGACCTACGTCGTGCCGTCGCTGGAAGCCATCAAGAAAGAAGGCGAAGCCGGCAAACGCAAGATCACGCAGTACACGCGCTACGGCACGCTGTTCCTGGCGATCTTCCAGAGCCTGGGCATCGCACTCGCGCTGGAAGGTTCACAAGGCCTGGTGCTGAACCCCGGTTTCGGCTTCCGCATGACCGCGGTGGTCACGCTGGTGTCGGGCACGATGTTCCTGATGTGGCTGGGTGAGCAGATCACCGAGCGTGGCCTGGGCAACGGCATCTCGATCCTGATCTTCTCGGGCATCGTCGCCGGCCTGCCCAGCGCCATCGGCGGTCTGTTCGAGCTGGTGCGCACGGGTTCGATGAGCATCGTCGCCTGCCTGATCATCCTGGCCCTGGTGGTGTTCGTCACCTTCGCGGTGGTGTTCGTCGAGCGGGGTCAGCGCAAGATCCTGGTGAACTACGCCAAGCGCCAGGTCGGCAACAAGGTTTACGGTGGCCAGTCGTCGCACCTGCCGCTGAAGCTGAACATGTCGGGTGTGATCCCGCCGATCTTCGCCAGCAGCATCATCCTGCTGCCGGCCACGATCGTGGGCTGGTTCGCCACGGGTGAAGGCATGCGCTGGCTGAAGGACCTGTCGTCGGCGTTGTCGCCGGGGCAGCCGATCTACGTGCTGCTGTACGCGGCCATGATCGTGTTCTTCTGCTTCTTCTACACGGCGCTGGTGTTCAACAGCCGTGAGACCGCAGACAACCTGAAGAAGAGCGGCGCGTTCATCCCCGGCATCCGCCCGGGTGAGCAGACCGCCAAACACATCGACCGCATCCTGGGCCGTCTGACGCTGGCTGGCGCGATCTACATCACGCTGGTCTGCCTGCTGCCCGAGTTCCTGGTGCTGAAGTACAACGTGCCGTTCTACTTCGGGGGCACCTCGCTGCTGATCATCGTCGTCGTCACGATGGACTTCTGGGCCCAGGTCCAGAGTTACGTGATGAGCCAGCAGTACGAGTCGCTGCTCAAGAAGGCCAACTTCAAGACCACCTAATGATGAGCCCCCACGTTCGCAGCTTCGCTGCTCCACTGCCCCCCACGGGGGCGCAAGCCTCCTTTGGGGCGGCCCGGCGGGAGGCTTCACATGTCTAAGGACGACGTCATCCAGATGCAAGGGGAGATTCTCGAGAATCTCCCGAACGCCACGTTCCGGGTCAAGCTGGAGAACGGGCACGTGGTGTTGGGCCACATCTCGGGCAAGATGCGCATGCACTACATCCGCATCCTGCCGGGTGACAAGGTCACCGTCGAGCTCACGCCCTACGATTTGAGTCGCGCGCGGATCGTTTTCCGCGCCAAGTGACAGGACAAGGAGAAGACCATGAAAGTCGCCGCATCGGTCAAGAAGATGTGCCGGAACTGCAAGATCATCCGCCGCAATGGTGTGGTGCGTGTGATCTGCACCGACCCGCGTCACAAGCAGCGCCAAGGCTGATTCGCTAGGAAAGAACATGGCACGTATTGCAGGCATCAACATCCCTCCGCACAAACATGCGGAAATCGGTCTCACCTCGATCTACGGCATCGGCCGCTCGACTGCGCAGAAGATCTGCACGCAGGTCGGCATCCCGTACTCCAAGAAGATCAAGGACCTGACCGACAGCGACCTCGAGCGCATCCGCGACGAGATCGGTCGCATGACCATCGAAGGCGACCTGCGCCGCGAGCTGTCGATCAACATCAAGCGGCTCATGGACCTGGGCTGCTACCGGGGCTTCCGTCATCGCCGCGGCCTGCCCGTGCGCGGTCAGCGCACCCGCACCAATGCACGCACCCGCAAGGGCCCGCGCAAGGGTGCTGCGGCGCTGAAGAAGTAAGCTCCACGCGACTGAAGAGAACACCACATGGCCAAGCCTCCCGTCAACACCGCCGCCCGGCGCGTGAGCAAGAAGATCCGCAAGAACGTTGCGGACGGCATCGCCCACGTGCACGCGTCGTTCAACAACACGATCATCACGATCACCGACCGCCAAGGTGGCGCGCTCGCCTGGGCGTCCAGCGGCGGCCAGGGCTTCAAAGGCTCGCGCAAGTCCACGCCGTTCGCGGCGCAGGTCGCGGCCGAAGTGGCTGGTCGTGCTGCCCAGGAACAAGGCATCAAGAACCTGGACGTGCGGATCAAGGGTCCCGGCCCTGGCCGTGAGTCCAGCGTGCGTGCCCTGGCTTCGCTCGGCATCCGCATCAACCTGATCAGCGACGTGACCCCGGTGCCGCACAACGGCTGCCGGCCGCAGAAGCGCCGCCGCATCTGAGCCTGGCCGGCAAGCCTTGCCGGCCTCCGCTACAATAGAGAGTTTTCCGCTGCCGGTGGCTGCCATGTGCAGCCGCCGGCAATTTTCCTGAAGCCTCGGGTCTCACCAGGCGGCTTCACAAGCCCACCGTTCGGCCAGCAGAGCCGGACTCGCGCGGCGAGTGTGTGCTTCCGATGGAAGCTGCCCTCCGGCCGCGTCAGCATGACAACAAGGATTCAACGTGGCACGTTACCTCGGCCCCAAGGCCAAACTTTCCCGCCGTGAAGGCACCGACCTGTTCCTGAAGAGCGCCCGTCGCTCGATCGCGGACAAGGCGAAGATGGACTCCAAGCCCGGTCAGCATGGCCGTACTTCGGGTCAGCGCACCTCGGACTTCGGTCTGCAACTGCGTGAAAAGCAGAAGGTCAAGCGCATGTATGGCGTGCTGGAGCGTCAGTTCCGCCGCTACTTCGCCGAAGCCGAGCGCCGCAAGGGCAACACCGGCTCGAACCTGCTGATCCTGCTGGAATCGCGCCTGGACAACGTGGTCTACCGCATGGGCTTCGGCTCCACGCGCGCCGAAGCGCGACAGCTGGTGTCGCACAAGGCGCTGACGGTGAATGGCCAGGTCGTGAACATCCCGTCGTACGCCGTCAAGGCCGGCGACGTGATCGCGATGCGCGAGAACTCGAAGAAGCAGCTGCGCGTGGTCGATGCGCTGAAGCTGGCCGAGTCCGTGGGCCTGGCCGACTGGGTGTCGGTGGACGCCACCAAGATGGAAGGCATCTTCAAGAAGACGCCGGACCGTGACCAATTCGGCGCTGAGATCAAAGAAGCGCTGATCGTCGAACTGTATTCACGCTGATGCGTGAGGCAGGGCTCAGCGCCCTGCCTGGTACCGCCTCGGCCGCCGGGCGCGAGGGGGCTTGCACCACCTTCGCCCGGCATGGTCCATCAGCCTTATCGGTGTAACGAGCCGAGGGATTTGACAGGAACGCTCACTCAATGCAAACCAATCTCCTCAAGCCGAAGGCCATTCACGTCGAGCCGCTGGGCGGCTTCCGCGCCAAGGCCACGCTCGAGCCTTTCGAGCGTGGCTATGGCCACACGCTGGGCAACGCGCTGCGTCGCGTGCTGCTGTCGTCCATGGTCGGTTACGCGCCGACCGAAGTGACGATCGCCGGCGTGCTGCACGAGTACTCGGCCATCGACGGCGTTCAGGAGGACGTGGTCCACATCATGCTCAACCTCAAGGGCGTGGTGTTCAAGCTGCATGCACGTGACGAAGTCACGCTGGTGCTGCGCAAGGAAGGCGAGGGCCCGGTCACCGCCGCCGACATCCAGACGCCGCACGACGTCGAGATCATCAACCCCGAGCACGTCATCGCCCACCTGGCGCAAGGCGGCAAGCTCGACATGCAGATCAAGGTCGAAAAGGGCCGTGGTTATGTGCCGGGCAACCTGCGCCGCTTCGGCGACGAGCCCACCAAGGCCATCGGCCGCATCGTGCTGGACGCTTCGTTCTCGCCCGTGCGCCGTGTCAGCTACGCAGTCGAAAACGCTCGCGTCGAGCAGCGCACCGACCTCGACAAGCTGGTGATGGAGATCGAAACCAACGGCGCCATCACGCCCGAGGAAGCGATCCGCGCGTCGGCCAAGATCCTGGTCGAACAGCTGGCCGTGTTTGCGCAGCTGCCGTCGGACAACCTCGACGAGATCATGAACCCGGACCCGGGCAGCCGCAGCCGCGAGAAGACCAACTTCGACCCGATCCTGCTGCGCCCGGTCGACGAGCTCGAGCTCACGGTGCGTTCGGCCAACTGCCTGAAGGCCGAAAACATCTACTACATCGGCGACCTGATCCAGCGCACCGAGACCGAGCTGCTGAAGACGCCCAACCTGGGCCGCAAGTCGCTCAACGAAATCAAGGAAGTGCTGGCTTCGCGCGGGCTCACGCTCGGCGCGCGGCTGGAAAACTGGCCCCCGCAGGGCCTCGACAAGCGCTGAATAGCGCCGTCGCATGCATCCCCGGTACCTGACACGGCCGGGGCTCTATAAAGAAAGGACAAGACCATGCGTCACCGTCACGGACTCCGCAAACTCAACCGCACCAGCTCCCACCGCCTGGCGATGCTGCGCAACATGTGCAACTCGCTGATCACGCACGAAGCGATCAAGACCACGGTCCCCAAGGCCAAGGAACTGCGCCGCGTCGTCGAGCCGCTGATCACGCTGGGCAAGGAGCCCACGCTGGCCAACCGCCGCCTGGCCTTCGACCGCACGCGCGACCGCGACGTGGTGGCCAAGCTGTTCAACGTGCTCGGCCCGCGCTTCGCCGCGCGCCCGGGCGGCTACACCCGCATCCTGAAGATGGGCAACCGCGTCGGCGACAACGCGCCGATGGCCTTCGTCGAGCTGGTGGATCGCCCGGAAGTCACCGAAGCACCGGCTGAAGACAAAGCCGGGGAATAATTAGGCTCGCACGCGAAAGCGTGTTATAGTCATAGGCTCAGTCGCGGGGTGGAGCAGTCTGGTAGCTCGTTGGGCTCATAACCCAAAGGTCGCAGGTTCAAATCCTGCCCCCGCAACCAAAATTCTCGAACAATAAGAACAACCAATGAATTGGGAAACGCCGGCCAACAGGTCGGCGTTTTGCTTTGTGCCCGCGGGTCAGTCGGTGAGCGGCAGTGCATCCACCTGCAAGGTCAGCGCTGCGCCTTCGCCTGCGGTCTGCCAGGCGCCGTTGGCCGTGGTGGTGGTGACCCCGGTGCCTTCCGAGGCGGTGGTCCAGACCGGGTTGAACAGCGCCGGCGCCGCCGATTCGGCCACCACCCAGTAGTGGCGGCCGGCCTTCAACGTGGGCAGCTTGCTGCGCACGGCGCTGAAGAACTGCTCCACCGGGTTCCAGCCCAGGGTG
The DNA here is from genome assembly GCA_018780805.1 of Rubrivivax sp. Taxonomy (GTDB): domain Bacteria; phylum Pseudomonadota; class Gammaproteobacteria; order Burkholderiales; family Burkholderiaceae_C; genus Rubrivivax. Next base: position 16,113 of record JADMJD010000109.1, read on the forward strand.
TCGACCGGCGCGATCCAGGTCGCCAGCTTGCGGCCGCTGGGCAGGGTCTCGCTGCCACCTTCGTCCAGGGCATCGGTTTGCAGCGAAAGGCTGATCCTGCGCTGCTGGCTGTCGGCGTTGTTCATGAACCAGATGCCCACGCGCACCAGACGGTGGTTGGCGCTGGCGGGTACCGTGAAGCGCGCGCCTACGCTTTGCTCCGTGAAGACGTCAAAGCCCCAGTAGCCGAAAAAACCGCCAGGCGGGGCCGTGTTGATCAGCGACACCAGGTTGCCCCGGTTGGGCGACGGCGTGGCAGCAGCAAGCTCAGCCGCCTGCACGGGGGCAACGCCCAGGGCAGCGCAAAGCGCCAGCGCTGCAAGATGCGGAAATCGACGTGGGGTCATGGGATCCTCGGTGTGGTTGATGGCGAAACGGCCCGGTGGGCCGGTGCGTGATGCTAGGCAGCGGGCTTGTGGCAAGCTTGACCGAATCCTGACCATTGCCCCCTGCCCGATGCCCCCCGACGTCCTGGCGCTCGATGAAGCCGGCTTCCCGCTGCTTGGCGGCCGCCCGTTGCGCTTGCCGCCCAAGGAGCGCGCCGCCCTCGCGCTGCTGCTGCAGCGCCGCCCGGCCGTGGTGCCCAAGGACGCGTTTGCCCAGGTGGCCTGGCGTGACGGGCCGATGTCCGACGAAAGCCTGGCGCGCTGCATCAGCCGGCTGCGCCGCGCCCTGCTGTCGGCCGGGTGGGGCATCGAGTCGGTCTACGGCACCGGCTACCGGCTCAGCCGGGCGACAGATGCCGCAACCAGCCCTGCCGCTCTTGTCACCGGGCACCCGCGGCTGACGGGTGCGGCGCAGGCCACCGCCGGCACGGTAGACGCCTACCTGCACGCGCGCCACCTGGCCCAGCAACGCACGCCCGAGGCCCTGGGCCGGGCCATCCGCCTGCTGCGTGAGTTGCGTGCCCGCGAGCCGGCGTACACACCGGCCGCCGTGGCGCTGGCTGAAGCCCTGGCCGCCGCCGTCGGCTGGGGCCAGCGGGACACCGATGCGGCGGTGGCCGAAGGGCTGGCCGTGCTGGCGCAGGCGCGGGCCACCGATCCACACACACCGGGTCTGGACGCAGCGCGGGGCAGCCTGCTCGACATGGCCTGGCGTTTCGACGAGGCGGCGCAGGCCCACGCCGACGCCCTGGCCCAGGGCCACAACGATCCTGATACGCTGGTACTGCACGCACGCCACCTGCTGTTCACGGACGAGGCCGAAGCCGCCATCGCGCCTCTGCAGCACGCCTGCGCCCTGGCGCCCCATTCGCCGATGCTGCGCATGACCCTGTCGCGTGCCCTGGTGCAAGCCGGACGGGGTGATGAAGCGGTGCTCGAGGCCGACGCCGCCCGTGACGACCACCCGGGCCAGCTGCTGCTGGGTGCCTTTGCCCTGGCCATGCGGGCCATGGCCGCACCCACGCCCGCGCTGGAAGGGCCGGCCCTGCGCCTGTCCGAAGGGCGCGACACACCGCCCTTCGTCTGGACGGTGCTGGCGTTCGTGCTGGCGCGGCTGGGTCGGCGCGCGGCGGCGCTCGACATCATCGACGCCGTGCTGCTGTGCAGCGCCACCACCACCGGCGAGGCCTGCCTGTACGCCGCGCCGCTGGCCGCATTGGGTGAGACCACCCGGGCGGCCGAGCTGCTGCAGCGTGCCGCGGACGAGCGCTGCGGCATGCTGGCCCTGGTGCTGCGCGACCCCGCGCACGCCGGCTGGCTGCCGCAGCATCCGGCGGGACGGGCGCTGCTGACACGGGTGTTCGGCGCCGCCTGATCGTCGACACGATCACCGATACTTCCGGCCATGAACTTCGCCTGGACCAACCCCTACCCCACGCTGCGCAGCCCGCTGTTCGCGCGCAACGTCGTCGCCACCTCGCAGCCGCTGGCCGCCCAGGCCGGGCTGCAGATGATGAAAGCCGGCGGCAACGCGATCGACGCGGCCATCGCCACGGCAGCGGCGATGACCATCGTCGAGCCCTGCTCCAACGGCCTGGGCAGCGACAACTTTGCGATCCTCTGGGACGGGCAGCAACTGCACGGCCTCAACAGCTCCGGCACCGCGCCGGCCGGCTGGACGCTGGACTACTTCCTGCGCAAACATGGCGAGGTCTACCCCAAACGCGGCTGGGACAGCGTCACCGTGCCCGGCGCGGTGGCCGGCTGGGTGGCCTTGTCGGAGCGTTTCGGCAAGCTGCCCTTCGGGGACCTTCTGTTGCCTGCCATCGAACTGGCCGAGCGTGGTTACGGCGTCGGTGTGGTCACCGCCGACAAGTGGGCCCGAGCGGTGCCGCTGCTTCAGGACCAGCCGGGATTTGCGCAGGCCTTCATGCCGCGCGGCCGCGCGCCGACGCCGGGTGAACGTTTTGCGCTGCCCGACGCAGGCGCCACGCTGCGTCGCATCGCCGAGACCCGGGGCGATGCCTTCTACCGCGGCGAGATCGCCGAACGTCTGGTGGCGCACAGCACTGCGCATGGCGGCGTGATGGCCCTGGCCGACCTGGCCGGCTACCGCCCCGAGTGGGTCGGCACCATCAGCCAGGACTTTGCCGGCCACAGCGTGCACCAGATCCCGCCCAACGGCCAGGGCATCGCGGCGCTGATGGCGCTGGGCATGCTGGAACACCTGGACCTGGCCAGCCTGCCGGTGGACAGCGTCGAGTCCCAGCACCTGCAGATCGAAGCGATGAAGCTGGCCTTCGCCGACACCTACCGCTGGGTGGCCGACAGCCGCGCGATGACCGCCGTCACGCCGGCCGACCTGCTGGACTCGGCGTATCTGGCCGCGCGTGCCCGCCGTATCGACCCCACGCGCGCGCAGGACTTCGCGCACGGCCAGCCCCCGCGCGGCGGCACGATCTACCTCACCGCCGCCGATCAGAGCGGCATGATGATCAGCCTGATCCAGTCCAACTACATGGGCTTCGGCAGCGGCATCGTGGTGCCGGGCACCGGGGTCAGCCTGCAGAACCGCGGCCACTGTTTTTCGCTGGACGCGGCGCACCCCAACGTGGTGGCGCCGGGCAAACGCCCCTTCCACACCATCATCCCGGGTTTCCTGATGAAGGACGGCCGGCCGCAGATGAGCTTCGGTGTGATGGGCGGCAACATGCAGCCGCAAGGCCATTTGCAGAGCCTGGTGCGCATGCTGGTGCACGGCCAGAACCCGCAGGCCGCCTGCGACGCGCCGCGCTGGAAGGTCGAGACCGGCCTGAGCATCGACTGCGAATACACGATGGCCCCGGCGCTCACCGAAGGCCTGCGTGCGCTGGGCCATGGCCTGGAGGCCACAGCGGACTCGTACATGGACTTCGGCTCCGGCCAGTTCATCTGGCGCCAGTCGGACGACCCGGAAGACGGCTACGTCGCCGCCAGCGATTCGCGCCGCGAGGGCCAGGCCGTGGGCTACTGATCCGGGCCTTGAAAACCGGCCCGGTCGGCCCCATACCCGAGCCTTCTCCCCGAACCACCGACAAGCTTCAACAAGCGCCATGGACAAGAAGACACATGCCTTCCAGGCCGAGGTCAAGCAGATCCTGCACCTCGTCACGCACTCGCTGTACTCCAACAAGGAGATCTTCCTGCGCGAGCTGGTTTCCAACGCCTCCGACGCCTGCGACAAGCTGCGCTTCGAGGCGCTGGACAACCCAGGGCTGTTCGAAGACCAGCCCAACCTCGACATCCGCGTGTTGTTCGATGCCGAGGCCAAGACCATCACGATCCGCGACAACGGCATCGGCATGAACGCCGACGAAGCCATCGCGCACCTGGGCACCATCGCCAAGAGCGGCACACGCGAGTTCATGTCGCGCCTGGAAGGGGACCAGAAGAAGGACGCCAACCTGATCGGCCAGTTTGGCGTGGGTTTCTACTCGGGCTTCATCGTCGCCGACCGCATCACGGTCGAGACCCGTCGCGCCGGCCTGGCCGAAGACCAGGGTGTGCGCTGGGCCAGCGAAGGCACGGGTGACTTCGAAGTCGAGGCCATCGCCAAACCCGGGCGTGGCACCGACGTCATCCTGCACCTGCGCGACGGTGAAGAAGAGTTCCTCAGCGCCTGGAAGCTGAAGTCCATCGTCTCGAAATATTCGGACCACATCTCGCTGCCCATCCTGATGGTCAAGGAGAGCTGGGACGAAGAGAAAAAAGCCCAGGTCGCCACCGGCGAGTGGGAGACGGTGAACAAGGCGGCTGCGCTGTGGACACGGTCCAAGAGCGAAGTCACCGACACCGAGTACCAGGACTTCTACAAATCCATCAGCTACGACAGCCAGGCGCCGCTGGCCTACACGCACAACCGCGTCGAAGGCCGCACCGAGTACACGCAGCTGCTGTACGTGCCGGCCAAGGCGCCGTTCGACCTCTGGAACCGCGACAAACGTGGTGGTGTGAAGCTCTATGTGAAGCGTGTCTTCATCATGGACGACGCCGAGGCGCTGATGCCGGTCTACCTGCGTTTCGTCAAGGGCGTGATCGACTCGGCCGACCTGCCGCTGAACGTGAGCCGCGAGTTGCTGCAGGAAAGCCGCGACGTGAAGGCCATCCGCGAAGGCAGCACGAAGAAGGTGCTGGCCATGCTGGAGGACGTGGCCGAGAACGACAAGGACAGGTACGCGTCCTTCTGGGGCGAGTTCGGCAACCTGCTGAAGGAAGGCCTGGGCGAGGACTTCCAGAACCGCGAGCGCCTGGCCAAGCTGCTGCGTTTTGCCTCCACACACGCCGACAGCGGCGTGTCGCTGGCGGACTACGTGGCACGCATGAAAGAAGGTCAGGAGACCATCTACTACATCACCGCCGATTCGCTGTCGGCCGCCAAGGGCAGCCCGCAGCTGGAGATCTTCCGCAAGAAGGGCATCGAGGTGCTGCTGCTGGTGGACCGGGTCGACGAGTGGATGCTGTCGCACCTGTACGAACACGAAGGCCATACGCTGACCAGCGTGGCCAAGGGCTCGGTGGACCTGGGCAGCCTGCAGGACGAAGCCGAGAAGAAGGCCACCGAAGAAGCGGCCGAAGCCTTCAAGCCGGTTCTCGAGCGCCTGAAAGAGGCGCTGAAGGACCGTGCCAAGGACGTGCGCGTGACGATGCGCCTGGTCGATTCGCCGGCCTGCATCGTGGTGGACGAAGGTGATGTCAGCGGTCACCTGGCACGGATGCTCAAGCAGGCCGGGCAGGACGCGCCGCAGACCCACCCGATCCTGGAAGTGAACCCCGAGCACGCGCTGGTCAAGCGACTGGACGGTGATGCCCGCTTCGACGACCTGGCCCACATCCTGTTCGACCAGGCCTTGTTGGCCGAAGGGGGGCAACTGGCCGACCCCGCGGCGTATGTGCAGCGCGTCAACCGGCTGCTGACCCCCGCCTGACCGGACCGGTCTGGCACTACCATCGTGGTGCCATGACCGCCCAGACCCCTTGCTGATGACGGCCCCGGTGCCTGCCGCCGGGCTGCGCACGCTCGTGGTCGACGACCACGAGATCGTGCGCCTGGGGGTGCGTCATCTGCTGGCCGGCCGCGGTGTGGTGCAAGAGGCCCATGACGTGGCGTCGGCGCTGGCCTGCCTGGCCCAGGGCCCGGTGGACCTGCTGCTGCTGGACCTGGCGCTCGGCGATGACTTCGGCCTCACCGCGCTGCCGCGGCTGCGTGAGGCCTGCCCGGGCATGCGGGTGATCGTGCTCAGCTCGCTGGAAGAAGAACGATTTGCCGAACGGGCGCTGCAGGCAGGCGCCGACGGCTTCGTCGCCAAAGCCGCCCTGACAGGGCAGTTGCTGGCTGCAGTGGACACCGTGATGGCCGGCCGCGTGCACCTGAGCCCGGCGCTGCAGGAGCGGCTGCTGCGCCGCGTGGGTCAGCCCGGTGGCAGCCGGCCCGCCTTGTCGGACCGCGAGCTCGAGGTGCTGCGCCTGATCGCCGAAGGCCTGTCCACCCGCGAAATCGCCGACACGCTGAACCGCAGCGTGAAGACCATCGAAACCCACAAACAGGCGCTGAAGGTCAAGCTCGGGGCCGACACCCCGGCGCAGCTGCTGCGGCAGGCGCTGCACTGGTTTGGAGAAGCCGCATGACCGATTTACGCGCCGGCGCGCTGGCGGCCTTGCTGGCCTGGGCGGGCACCAGTGCCGCGCAGGCCCCCGCCGCGGCGCCCGCGGTGCATGTGCACGTCACCGAACAGGGTGACACGCTGATCGGCCTGTCGGAGCGCCTGCTGGTGCAGCCGGGCCGCTGGCCGGAAATCGCCAAGCTGAACGCCGTGCGCAACCCGCGCCGAATCCCGGTGGGCACACCGCTGCGTTTCCCGCTGGCCTGGCTGCGCACCGAACCCGGCCCGGCCACGCTGCTGGCCACCACCGGGGCGGTGCGCGTGGACGGGCAGCCTGCCGCTCCCGGCGCCGCGCTGGCCGAAGGCAGCCGCCTGGACAGCGATGGCGACGGCCATGCTGTGCTGCGGCTGATCGACGGCACGCTGCTGCGCCTGCGCCCGGACAGCCAGCTGCAGCTGACCGAATCGCGCCGGGTGCCGCGCACCCCGGTCACACGCGCCGGCGCGCGCCTGCAGCAGGGCCGTGTCGAGGTGGAGGCGCCGCGCACACGCCCCGGCCAGCCGGGGTTCCAGATCGACACGCCGCAGGGCGTGCTGGGTGTGCGTGGCACCGAGTTCCGCGTCGCCAGTGGCGCCGACCGCACCCGCGGCGAGGTGCTGGTGGGCACCGTCGCCGTCGCCGGGCCGTCGGGCGCGGGTGAACAGGCGGTCGGCGCCGGGTTTGGCAGCGTGGTCGATGCCACCGGCCGGGTCTCGCCGCCGGTGGCGCTGCTGCCGGCACCCGACACCGCGGCCTTGCCGCGCTTGCAGGAACGGGTGCTGATGCGCTTCCCGCTGCCGCCGCTGCCAGGTGCCACGGCCTGGCGCGGGCAGGTCGCACGCGACCCCGCCTTCCAGCAGGTGCTGGCCGATGTGTTGGCCACGGGGACCGAACTGCGCATTGCCGACCTGCCCGACGGCGCCTACCACCTGCGGCTGCGTGGGGTCGATGGCATGGGGCTGGAGGGGCGGGATGCTGACCTCACCTTCACACTCAAGGCGCGGCCCGAGCCGCCGTTGCCGTCCACGCCTGAGCCTGCGCAGCGCATCTTTGGCACCCGTGCTGAATTTTCCTGGGCCGCCAACGCCGAGGCCGACCGCTACCGCCTGCAACTGGCCACCGACCCCGGCTTTGCGCAGCCGCTGCGCGACCTGCCCGAGCTGCGCAGCCTGCGCACCACGCTCGAAGCCCTGGTGCCCGGCAGCTACCACTGGCGCGTGCGCAGCCTGCGGGCCGACGGCGATGCCGGCCCCTGGGGCGATGTGAACCGCTTTGAGCTGCGGCCCGACCCGCCGCAGCCCCAGCCGCCGACCATCGGCGACCGTTCGGTGCGGTTCGCCTGGGCCGGGCTGCTGGGGCAGCAGTTCGATTTCCAGGTTGCACGTGACAACGGCTTCGCAAAGCCGCTGCTGGAACGCCGGCTGGCAGTCACCGAGATCGAGGTGCCACGCCCCGGCAACGGCCGCTTCTGGGTGCGCCTGCGTGCCATCGACCCCGATGGATTTGTCGGCCCGTTTGGCGCACCCCAGTACTTTGACGTGCCCAACTGCCTGCGCGATGGCGCCGGCAACTGCGCTCGGTCGTCAGGTGAGCCGGTGGTGGCCCGCCCGTGAACCGGCCCCCGGCGCTGCGGCGTCGGCGCGACGACGCGCTGATCGCGGTGGTGCTGGCCGCCCTGGCGGCGCTGCTGGCCGCGAGCGGTGCCACCTGGCGCGCCGATCGGCTGCTCTACGACAGCGCGCTGGCGGCGCTGCCGCGGCCGGTGGCGCCGGACATCGTGATCCTCGCCATCGACGATGCCAGCATCGCCGCGATCGGCCGCTGGCCCTGGTCCCGCACCGTGCACGCCACCTTGCTCGACCGGCTGGCCGAGGCCCGGCCGCGGGCCATCGCCCTGGACCTGGTCCTGAGCGAACCCGACCCCGACCCGGCGCAGGACCGCTGGCTGGCGCTGGCGCTGGACCGTCTGGCGGCGGCGGCCGTGCCGGTGGTGATGCCGGTGCCCTGGGCGCGCAGCGGGAGCGGGCAACTGGTGGCCCTGCCGCCGACGGCGTTGCTGGGCGCGCAGGTGCGCCTGGGTGCTGCCGAGCCGGCGGTGGACGACGATGGCGTGCTGCGCCACCTCTTCCTGCGTGCCGGCCCGTCGCCCACGCCGTACCCGCACATCGCGCTGGCCTTGCTGGAGGCCGGCGGGGGGCAGCTGCACCCCGCCTTGCGGCCGGAATGGGCCGGCCCCGCCGCGGCCAGCACCGGCTGGCGGCGTGACGGCCGGCTGCTGCTGCGTTACGCCGGCCCGCCGGGCAGCGTGCCGCAGTTGTCCTACGCGGCGGTGCTGCAGGGGCGGGTGCCGCCCGAGGCGCTGGCCGGCCGCACGGTGCTGGTCGGCATGACCGCACAGGGCCTGGGCGACACGCTGGCCACCCCGGTGAACGCCGGTCAACGGGCGATGACGGGTGTCGAGGTGCTGGCCCAGAGCCTGCACCTGCTGCGCAGCGGTGACGGCCTGCAGGCCGTGGCGCCAGCCCCGCTGGCCGCCGGCTCGGGCATGGCCGTGCTGGCGCTGGTGGCGCTGTTTGGCCGCATCGGTGCACGCCGCGCGCTGGTGTGGGCTTTGCTCTCGGTGCCGTTGGCGGCTGCGGCCAGCGGGCTGTCGCTGGCTGCAGGCTGGGCTTGGAGCCCGGTGCCGTATGCCGTGGCGGCCCTGCTGGCCTACCCGCTGTGGAGCTGGCGCCGGCTGGAGCAGACCGTGACCGTGCTCGACCGCGAGATCCAGGCGCTGGCCGCCGAGCCGCTGCAGGACGGCCCGGCACCGCCGCCGGCGCCGGCGGCTGGCCCGGATGTGCTCACGGCCCGCCTGCAGGACCTGGCCCGTGCCGGTGCCCTGGTGCAGGAAGCGCGGCGCTTCCTGGCCGGCGCGGTGGAAGGCCTGCCCACCGCGATGCTGGTGGGTGATGCCGCCGGCCGGGTGGTGCTGGCCAACCACGGCGCCGCGGCGCTGTTCGACGTCGAGGACACCGCAGAGCTGCAGGGTCTGGATCTGCCGCGTCTGCTGGCCGAGTGCCGCAGCCGGCCACCGCTGGACTGGCCTGCCGCGCTGGCCACGCTCCAGCCAGGCGCCGCCGGCTTGTCGGTCGAGGCCACGCTGGCCGGCGGTGACCACCTGGTGCACGTGGCCGCGCTGGCCCTGCAGGGCGAACGCCGGCTCATCGTGTCGATTGCCGATCTGGCGCCGGTGCGCGAGGTGCAGCGCCAGCGTGAGGAGGTGCTGGCTTTTGTCTCGCACGACCTGCGCGCGCCGGCCCACGCCATCCTGCTGCTGACCGATCCCGGTGCCGCGCCGCTGCCGATGACGCAGCTGTTGCCCGAGTTGCGCCGGCTCGCGGCCCGCACGCTGGCCTTGTCGGAAGACTTCGTGCAGGCCGCGCGTGCCCAGTCACGGCCCTTGCAGCCGGCACGGGTGGCACCCGCCGCGTTGCTGGCCGAAGGCGTGGCCGATCTGCTGGCGGCGGCACAACAGGCCGGCGTCGTGGTCGAGACCTGGTCGGCGTTGAATCTGCCGGCCCTGCTGGACCGGGCCCTGGTGGTGCGGGCGCTGGCCAACCTGGTGGGCAACGCGGTGCGGCACAGCCCGGCCGGCGGGGTGGTCAGGGTCAGCGCCGAGGGTGATGCGCAGACCCTGGTGCTGCGGGTGCGCGACGCCGGCCCTGGCCTGGCCCCGGACCAGGCTGCCGCCCTGCGCACCGGGGACGACGGAGTGCGTGTCGCCGGCCCCCGCGGTGTGGGCCTGGGCTTGGTCTTCGTGCAACGGGTGGTGCGCCGGCATGGTGGTTGGCTGCAGGTGGGCGAAGGTGCGCCCGGTGACGTGGCGCTGGTGCTGCCGCGGGGCGGGCCGCCCGCCCCAGTCGCCTCAGGGAATCCCTGAGCGTTGAATCCGCCGGGCCCGGATGGTCGTATGCAGAGGCGAACCCTAAGGTTCAGGCCTCTGTCCACCCCCTGCGATCCCGCCATCATGCCGCTCAAGTCTTTGTGGTCCCGCCTTCGTCGCCCGGAGGCCAGCGCTGGTCGCCCGCGTCTGCGCGTGCAGACCCTGGGCCTGAGCGACGCCCAGGCCCGCACGTTGCGGCCGGTGCTGGACCGCATCGGCGAATGCCTGGACGTGCTGCTGGAGATTGACGCCCGTCAGGGCGACATCGTGCTCGCCGAGCAGCACTTCGTGCGCCGCACCCCGCCGCAGCACCTGGCCGCCCTGTGCGACGCCCGCCCGCTGGTCACCTGCGACCTGCTGGACACCCCGGATCCGGCGTTGTCGGCGCTGGCGCTGTTCGAGGCACGTCAGCGCGCGCTGCTGCGTCAGCTGCGCGAACTGCCCATGGTGCGCGGCCTGTCGCCGCAATTCGGTGCCAGCGGCTGGGGGCCTGACGTGGTGCAGGCCTCGCAGCTCAGCTCCGGCTTCGATGAAGACCTGCTGACCCTGGATGCCCCCGAGCTGGACGGTGCGCAGCAGCGGTTTGTCGACACGCTGCTGGACGGGTTGACGGACCCAACGCAGGCGGCCTTGGTGGCCACCTATGGCCCGCGGGCAGCGCTGCGTGCGGACTTCTCCGAAGGTTATGCCCTGCTCGACCCGCTGGCCCTGCAGCGCCTGCGGGTGCACCGTGACCTGCCGCGCCTGGTGCGGATGGACGCGCCAGGCCCCGAGGCCATCGCACGCGAGCTGGACGAACTCGTCTGGGACGTGGGCATCGCCTGTGGCGCATTTGCGCTGCGGCAGCAGCCACGGGACTGGTGGCACACGCCGCTGGCCACCGCGCAGGACCTGTCCTTGCAGCGCTACAGCCGGGTGCCGCGCCACCTGGAGCTGACCCAGCTGTTGTTCACCGGGCGCATCACGCCGGCCGAACTGCAGCGGCAGTCCGGCCAGTCGGTGGCCGAGTTGCGGCCCTTTTTGCAGGCCTGCCTGTTCCTGGGTCTGGCCTGGTGGTCGCCGCAGACCTGAGGGCGTGAAACGCCGCGTCAGTCGGGCCCGTGCTCGGCCATCTGTGCCATCAGCTCGACCTGCTCCCGCAACTGCGCCGTCTGCTGCGACCAGTAGGCGGGTGTGCCAAAAAACGGGAAGTTGAGCGGGAAGCTGGGGTCCGTCCAGCGCTGGGCCAGCCAGGCGGCATGGCGCAGCATGCGCAGCGTGCGCAGTGGCTCGATCAGGGCCAGCTCGTGGCGGTCGAAGTCGCGGAAGTCGGCGTAACCGTCCAGCAGCTCGTCGAGCTGGCGGGCCATCGTCTGCGGGTCGCCGGAGACCAGCATCCACAGGTCCTGCACCGCCGGGCCGTTGCAGGCGTCGTCCAGGTCGACCACATGCGGGCCATCGCGCCACAGCACATTGCCCAGGTGGCAATCACCGTGCAGGCGCAAATTGGCCAGCGGGCCGACGCGGTCAAAGGCCGCGCCGATGGCGTCGAGCGCGCGGTCGCAGCTGCTGCGCCAGGCCGGGGCCTCGGCGTCGGTGACAAAGCCACCTTCCAGCAGCAGGTCGCGCGCCCGCGTGCCGTCACGCAACGGCTCCAGCGTCACCCGGTGGCGGAAGCGCTCACGCGCCCCCACCGCGTGCAGGCGGCCCAGAAAACCGCCGATGCGGCGCAGTGTGCCGGGTGTCTCCAGCTCGGGCTCGCGGCCGGCACAGCGGTCGGCCACCGTGAAGCGGTGCGGCACCTCGCCATCCAGGCAGGCCAGTGTCGGGCCATCGGTGGGCAGCAGGCGGAGGTGTTCCGATGCTGTGTGGTCGGCCAGCAGCACCCGGGGCGGCACCACCGGCACCTCGGCGGCGGCCAGGGCCAGCGCAAACTGGTGTTCTTCAACGATTTGCGCGTCGCTCCAGCGGCTGGGCCGGTAGAACTTGGTCACCACCGCGCTGCCATCTTCCAGGAACAGCTGGAAGACCCGGTTTTCGTAGGAGTTCAGCTGCAGGATGCGGCCATCGCCGCGCAGGCCTGCAGCGTCCAGTGCTGCCAGCACCTGGGCCGGGCCGAGATCCGCGTAACCGGGCGCTGCGCTCAATGGCGGACCGGCGGCGTGCCCGGCGATCCGACGACGACACCGGCGACGGCGTCACCGTCCGGCGTGGTCTCGCGCACGCTCACGCCGCGCAGGAACCCGCCAAACTCGCTGGGCGAGGCGGTGTCCGTGCGGCTGTCGCTGCCGAAGAAGGAGTCCTGGAAAAAGCCCGAGTCCTGCCACAGCGCGCGCTGGCCACGCCGGCGCGGCTGGCCCGTGTCGCCGCCGGTGGTCGTGGCCGTCGGCGCGGCCTGGGGCGCACGGGAGGCAGGCATCTGGTGAGGCACCAGCAACTGCAGCTCGGGCACCGACGGCAGATGGTCCACCGGGCAGCGCAGGTAGCGCACACGGCAGGCGGCCAGCACCTTCTGCTTGATCTGGAGGGCGCGCCGCGAGTTGCCACGTTCGGTGTCGATGTCGATGGCGGCCAGGACCCGACCATTGGCGCTGCAGATCGCAAAACCCACATGGGTGGAACCCAGCAGTTCGTACCAATAACGCACCTGCTGCGGATCGGTCGGCTGGCAGAACCGCACCAGGGGCAGCTTGGACAGCACGATGTGGTGGGGCAAGGCCTCGCGCAGCTGGCGGTAGACCCGCCGCTCGTCACTGCTGAAAACGGGACGTGCTGTGAGTGCCCACTCTTCAGGCAACGGCATGGGCTCGGCCTTGCGGCGGCGGATCAACCATGCCATGGAGGCCCCCGCCAACAACAGGGCGGAACAAGCGGCAATCAGCCAGGGGAGGGTGTCGGGCGCCATCGGCGTCCATGTTAACCGCCGTGCCGCCGTGGCCCGCCCCCCGGCCTGTGGGTCACTGCGAGCCGAGCCCGCCGCTGTGGCCCACGCCCTCACGCACGTCGGCGATCATGTCCAGCAGGCGGTCGATGCGTTGCGCGCCGCGCTTCAAGTTGTAGTCGAACTCCGCCGCCTGGCGGCCCAGCAGTTCTTCGACATGGGTGCCCAGGGTTTCCGGCGGGAGTTTCAGCACCGCCTCGGCATCGCCGCCGTCACGCTCCACGCGTGCGCCGGCCGAGCGTGCGATGCGAAGCATCGGGGTGTTCTCCGACAGTGCGTGCACGATCAAGGTGTCCACGTGCCGGTTGCGGGCATGCAGCATGGCGTGGTCGAACAAGCGGCCGCCGAAGCCCCGGCCACGGTAGCGCGGCAGCACCGACACGCCAAACTCGGCGGCGTGCGGGCGCTGGCTGTCGCCCAGGTAGGCCAGGTGCGCCATCGCGATGAGTTGCAGGCGCCGGTTGAAGACACCAAACACTTCGTCGCGGTCGAAGTCGATCAGGTCCACATAACGGCCGATCTGCGCGTCCGACGCCGGGTGGCCGAAGCGCAGGTAGCGGTCCATGCCCGGCAACTCCAGCAACTGCGCCACGATGCGCGGCCGATGACGTGGCGCCAGCGAGCGGATGGGGATCCACTGGAAGCTGGTTGTTGCCGGGGCGCCGTCCGACGGGTGGCGGGGGGCAGTCGGCTGGGGATCGGTTGCCATCGTGTGGCCTTTCGGGGAAGCGGTGCGCGATGGTAGCCGCAAAGATTAGGGTTTTCCCTCAATGACACCCCCGGGCTCGGGCGCTCGTGAGCATTTGGTCCCGGGCGAGCGTCGTGTATACTCATGGGCTTCCCTGAAAACGGCCGGGGAAGCTGTGCCCAGCCTGCCGACCTGAGAGGCCGCCCTCCACAAGCGGTTCCGAAGGAAGCAGCGGACAACAGGCGCCACGTGCGCCAAGCTGCCGTAGACCCCCAGAAAGACCCTCATGAAGACCTTCAGCGCCAAGCCGGCTGATGTGGTGCACGAGTGGTTTGTGATTGACGCCACCGACAAGGTGCTCGGACGTGTTGCCAGCGAAGTGGCACTCCGTTTGCGCGGCAAGCACAAGGCCATCTACACGCCCCACGTCGACACCGGTGATTTCATCGTCGTCGTCAACGCAGACAAGATCCGTGTCACCGGGGCCAAGGCCACGGACAAGATCTACTACCGTCACTCCGGGTTCCCGGGCGGCATCTATGCCACGCCCTTCAAGGACATGCAGGCCAAGCACCCCGGCCGCGCCCTGGAGAAGGCCGTCAAGGGCATGCTGCCCAAGGGCCCGCTGGGCTACGCGATGGTGAAGAAGCTGAAGGTGTACGCCGGTGCCACGCATCCGCACACCGCTCAGCAGCCCAAGACTCTCGAGATTTAAGGGACTGCGATGATCGGACAGTGGAATTACGGCACCGGCCGCCGCAAGTCGTCGGTGGCGCGTGTCTTCATCAAGAAGGGCACCGGCCAGATCATGATCAATGGCAAGACCATCGATCAGTACTTCGGCCGCCAGACCTCGATCATGATCGTCCGCCAGCCTCTGCTGCTGACGGCCAATGACGCGGCCTTCGACATCAAGATCAACGTGCACGGCGGCGGTGAATCCGGCCAGGCCGGCGCGGTGCGCCACGGCATCACCCGTGCGCTGATCGACTACGACGCGGCGCTCAAGCCCGACCTCAGCCGTGCCGGCTTCGTCACGCGTGATGCGCGCGAAGTCGAGCGCAAGAAGGTCGGCCTGCACGGCGCCCGCCGTCGCAAGCAGTTCAGCAAGCGTTAATTCGCAGCAGGGGCCTCGCGCCCATGCGCTGGAAACTGCTGCGGCGCCGACTCTCCGTCAGTGCGCCGCGCGTCATCGTTCGCAGCCACCTGCCCTGGCCATTGCGCTGGGCGGTGGCTGCTGTCGTTCTGGGCTTCTCCGGCGCGATCGCGCTGTGGGCGTTCGAGACCGGCAAGGACCTGGCCGGCCTGCAGGCCGACGCGCAGGCGGAACTTGCCCGCCTGCGGGTTGAGGTGGACGGCCTGCGCGGCGAGCGCGACCGTGCGCAATCCATCGCCAACGCCGCCGACGGGCTGCTGAAAGCCGAACGTGCCACCCAGGAACGGCTGGCGCAGGACCTGCGCCAATCCCAGGCGCGCCAGCAGGCCCTGGAAGCCGACCTCGGTTTTTTCCAGCGCCTGTTGCCCGTGTCTGCCGGCCAGCCCTTGCAGCTGCGGGCCCTGCAGGCTGAATCGCCCGCACCGGGGCAGACGCGCTACCAGATGCTGGTGATGCAGGCGGGTGTGGCGCCCGCCGAGTTCAAGGGCCACTACGAGATCCTGCTGGGGGGGCAACTTGCCGGTCGGCCCTGGACGGGCTCGCTGCCCGGCGGCGCGCGGCCCTTGACGATGCGCCAGTACGCCCGCGTGGACGGCCTGATCGACCACCCGCCCGAGCTCGTGCTAAAAACGGTGCAGGCGAGGGTGACCGATGCACAGGGGGCCGTCCGGGCGACCGAGACCTTGAGACTCCCGTGATCTGCCAGGAGAGATCCAGAAGATGATGTTCACACGCAAGGCCCAGCCGGCGATCCGCACGCTGGTGGGTGAAGGCACCGTGCTGCGTGGCACGCTGCAGTTTGACGGCGGGCTGCGCATCGACGGTGAGGTGTTCGGTGATGTGCTCGCAGAACCCGGCAGCCGCAGTTTGGTCGTGATCAGCGAAAAAGCCCGGGTCCATGGCAAGGTCAACGCCGGTCATGTGATCATCAATGGTGAAGTCAGGGGTCCTGTGACCTCCAGCGAGATGCTGGAACTGCAACCTCGTGCCACCGTGACCGGTGACGTGCGTTACGAGGTGCTGGAAATGCACCCCGGCGCGATGATCGACGGTGAACTCAAACCACTGAAGAGCGGCGAGAAACCGGCGCTGAAACTGGCGGCTTCCAACGACGCCTGAAGGAACGAACATGAATGCTCTCGCCGAACCCCTGACCCCCGCCGTCGACGACATGCCGCCGCCGCTGGTCTTCACCGACAGCGCCGCCGCCAAGGTGGCCGATCTGGTGGCCGAAGAAGGCAACCCCGACCTGAAGCTGCGTGTCTTTGTGCAAGGCGGCGGCTGCTCGGGCTTCCAGTACGGCTTCACCTTCGACGAGGTGGTGAACGACGACGACACGCAGATGAACAAAAACGGTGTCACGCTGCTGATCGATGCGATGAGCCTGCAGTACCTGGGCGGCGCCGAGATCGACTACAAGGAAGACCTGCAAGGCGCGCAGTTCGTGATCAAGAACCCGAACGCCACCACCACCTGTGGTTGCGGTTCGTCGTTTTCGGTCTGAGTGTCCGGCCCGGGCTCGGGCTCGGGCTCGGACGCCGGTTCATGCCGGGTACAGCGCGCCGAGCAGGCGCGGCCCGGCCGCCCCGGTGACGGCCGGCAAATTGCCCGGCCGCCGCTCGATGAAGGCTTTGGCCAGCCAGGCGAAGGCCAGCGCCTCCACATGGCCCGGCGCCACACCTTCGGCACCGGTGTCCTGCACATCCACACCCGGCAGCGCCGCCTCGAGCTGAGACATCAGCCTGCGGTTGTAGGCACCGCCCCCGCAGACCCGCAGCACCGTGGTGTCCGGGGCGTGTCGGCGCAGGGCTTGCACGACGCTCTGCACCGTCAGCGCCAGCAGGGTGGCCTGCACATCCACCGGTTTCAGGCCAGGCCAGCGCGCCAGGTGCTGGGCCAGCCAACCTGGCTCGAACAGATCCCGGCCCGTGCTCTTGGGTGGCGGGGCCTCGAAATAGGGTTCCGTCAGCAGGTCCTGCAGCAGCGCCGTCTGCACCTGGCCCTGGGCCGCCCAGGCGCCGTCGGCGTCAAAGGCCTGGCCCAGGTGCTGCTGTGTCCAGTGGTCCATCAAGGCATTGGCCGGGCCGGTGTCGAAACCACGCACGCTGCCTGAGGCCGAGGCTGGCAGCAGGCTGAGGTTGCCGATGCCGCCCAGGTTCAGCACCGCTGTGGCCTCGTTCGGCCGGCCGAAGACCGCGGCATGGAAAGCCGGCACCAGTGGCGCCCCCTGGCCCCCCGCCGCGACATCGCGGCTGCGCAGGTCGGCGACGACGTCGATGCCACCGGCTTCGGCCAGCCGCGCGGCGTTCAGCAGCTGCAGCGTGTAGCCGCGGCCGGCGGGCTGGTGGCGCACGGTCTGTCCATGCGCACCGACGGCGCGCACCGCGCTGGCAGGCAGCGCTGCAGCGCGCAACAGGGCGGCCAGGACGTCGGCATAAGCATCCGCCACACCGTTGGCGGCCCCTGCGGCGCGGTGCAGTTCATCGTGGCCGCCAGGGCGGTTGAGGGCAAAAAGCTCTTCGCGCAGCGCAGGCGCAAAAGTCTGGTGCACGTGGGCCTGCAAGCTGCAGCCGTGCGAAAGGTCCACCAGCACGCCATCCACCCCGTCCAGCGAGGTGCCGGACATCAGGCCGGCGTAGAGTGCCGTCACTTCGGCGCCGTCACCGCGGTGCCGTCACTCGGCTTCGATGCGGCGCCCGCGCAGCGATTGCGCGATCGCAAGCTGGGTCTTCACGCCCTGCGCCTGCAGCGCAAACTGCGGCCGCAGGCTGGCCGCCAGGGCCACCGTCTCGGCCGAACGCAGCAGGTTGCGCGGGTCCTGGTGGTCGCCATTGACCCGGAACTCGAAATGCAGGTGCGGGCCGGTGGACCAGCCGGTGGAGCCCACAGCGCCGACGTGCTGGCCTTGTTCAATCCGCTGGCCCTTGCGCACGTCGATGCGGCTCATGTGGGCGTAGAAGGTGCTCTTGCCATTGCCGTGCCGCACTTCGACCGCGTTGCCATAACCGTTCTGCCAGCCCGCGAACTCCACGGTGCCCGAGCCCACGGCGCGGATGGGCGTGCCCTTGGGCGCACCGTAGTCAATGCCCTTGTGCGCGCGCCACGATTTCATGATCGGGTGGAAGCGCATGGCAAAACCCGAGGTGACACGCGAAAACGCCATCGGGCTGCTCAGGAAGCTGCGTTGTTTGCTGGTCCCGTCGAGGGCGAAATAACCGCCGCGTGTGCCCGGGCCGCCGGCAAACCAGACCGCTTCGTAGGCCTTGCCGGCGTTGACGAACTCGGCCGCCAGCACCCGGCCCGTGCCGTCGTTCCAGGTGATGGGGTCGCCGTCGGCGGTCAGGGCCTCGTACACCACGCTGAAGGTGTCGCCCACCCGCAGTTCGCGGTGGAAATCGATCTCGTTCGAGAAAATCTCGGCCATCTGGATCGAGATGCCGTCCGGGATGCGGGCTTCGTCGGCCGCGGCAAACAGCGAGGAGCGGATCGTGCCGCTGCCCAGGCGCACCTGCGACGACAGCGGCGCGGTTTCCACCCGGGCCAGCCACTGGTTGGCCACCCGCTCGATGCTCAGCCGTGTGAAGTGGCTCAGCGCCTGTTCGCTGTTCTCCGCGGGGTAGCGGGCGACCAGGCTGGTGAGCCGGCCCCCTTCGCCGGTGGCCACCTGCACCATCTTGCCGGGCCGGCCCTGCAACACGCGGCGCGCGGTCGGGTCGCGGCGCAGGAAGGCGGCGGCGTCGGCGTCCACCACGCCCAGGCGCGACAACAGGCTCTCAGCGCTGTCGTTGCCGCGGGTCAGGTCGGCACGGGTGAGGTCCAGGTCCAGGTCGGCAAGCGCTTCCAGCTGGGCGTCCAGGCCGGTCAGGGGCAGCTCTTCAACGAGCACCCGCTGGGGCAGGTCGGCGGCGTCCGGCGCCAGGGGCGCCACACCAAAGGCGACGGCGGAAAAGCCGATCAGCCCCACCACCACGCTGCTGTGGATGGCACGCCGGTGCTGCTGGTGGAACGCCGCGAGGCGTTGCGGCCAGAGGTCAAGACGAGCTGCCAATCGAAGAATCCGCAAAAGTGGCGCACCACTAGAATCGAAGCCCTGAGGAGCATGCATGGCGCATGCCGCACGGGCCGCGGTAGACCACAGACCCCCTAGGATGAGGGGCGGAGTATACCGGGGCAGCCCCGGGATAAAACCCGAAAAACCCCGTACTTCCGCCCCATGTCCGATCTGGTTACAGCCGTTTCACCGACCGTCTCCGACGGCGTCCAGGCCGCGATGGCCATTTCCCGCCGCGGTGCGGAGCAGTTGCTGCCGGAGGCCGACTGGCTGAAGAAGCTGCAGCGCAGCGAGGCGACCGGCGTGCCGCTGCGCATCAAGTTCGGCATGGACCCGACAGCGCCCGACCTGCACCTGGGCCACACCGTGGTGCTGAACAAGATGCGCCAGCTGCAGGACCTGGGGCACGTGGTGATCCCGCTGATCGGTGACTTCACGACCACCATCGGCGACCCGTCGGGCCGCAACAGCACCCGCCCGCCGCTGACGCGCGAGGAGATCGAGGCCAATGCCAAGACCTACTTCAACCAGGTGGGCCTGGTGATCGACATGGATCGCGCCGAGGTCCGCTGGAACAGCGAGTGGAGCGACCCGCTCGGCGCGCGCGGGATGATCCAGCTGGCGGCCAAGTACACGGTGGCGCGCATGATGGAGCGTGAGGACTTCAGCACCCGCTTCCGCGACGGCACGCCGATCAGCGTGCACGAGTTTCTCTACCCGCTGATGCAGGGCTACGATTCGGTGGCGCTGAAGAGCGACCTGGAGCTCGGCGGCACCGACCAGACCTTCAACCTGCTGATGGGCCGCCACCTGCAGCAGGAGCATGGCCAGGAGCCGCAGTGCATCCTGACCATGCCACTGCTCGAAGGCCTGGACGGCGTGGACAAGATGTCCAAGAGCAAGGGCAACTACATCGGCATCACCGAGCCTGCCCCGACGATGTTCGCCAAGGTGCTGTCGATCAGCGACACGCTGATGTGGCGCTGGTTCACGCTGCTCTCGTTCCGCCCTGAATCAGAAATTGCAGCACTCAAGGCCGAGGTCGCGGCCGGCCGCAACCCCAAGGATGCCAAGGTGCTGCTGGCGCGCGAGATCACCGAGCGTTTCCACGGCCGCGCCGGGGCCGATGCCGCGGAAGAAGACTTCGCGCGCAGGGCCGCGGGTGGCGTGCCCGACGTGATCCCGGAGCTGGCGCTCGGCGGCGCGCCACTGGGCATCGCGGCTCTGCTCAAGCAGGCGGGCCTGGTGCCTTCCACCAGCGAGGCCGCACGCCTGATCGAACAGGGCGGTGTGCGGGTGGACGGCGCCGTGGTCAGCGACAAGGGCCTGAAAATCAGCGCCGGCACGGTGGTGGTGCAGGTCGGCAAGCGCAAGTTCGCGCGTGTGACGCTGGCCTGAGCGCGGCCGCGGCATGCAGGTCGCGTCCTACCTGAAGCTGTCGATCGCGGTGGCCGTGGCCACCATCGCGCTGAAGACCGGCGCCTGGTGGCTCACCGGCTCGGTGGGCCTGTTGTCGGACGCGCTGGAGTCGCTGGTCAACCTGGCCGGCGCGAGTTTTGCGCTGGTGATGGTGACGCTGGCCGCCCAGCCGCCCGACGACGAACACCCCTACGGCCACCACAAGGCCGAGTACTTCTCCAGTGGTTTTGAAGGTGTGCTGATCGGTGTGGCCTCGGCCGCCATCCTCTGGGCGGCGGTGGACCGCCTGCTGCACCCGCAGCCGCTGGAGCAGTTGGGCATCGGCCTGGCCTTGTCGCTGCTGGCCACGGTGCTCAACGGCAGCCTGGCCTGGGCGATGCTGAAAAAGGCGCGCGAAAAACGCAGCATCGCGCTGGAGGGTGATGCGCGCCACCTGTTCACCGATGTCTGGACCTCGGTGGGTGTCGTGGCCGGTCTGGTGGCGGTGCAGCTCAGCGGCTGGCTGTGGCTGGACCCGGTGATCGCCATCGCGGTGGCGCTGAACATCCTGCGCGAAGCCGTGTCCCTGGTGCGCCGCTCGGCCGATGGATTGATGGACCACGCACTGGAGCCTGAGGTGGTGGCCAGCATCCGGGCCACGCTGGCGCAGTTCGAGCACCACACGATCCGCTTCGACCATGTCACCACACGCCGTGCCGGCCAGCGCCGGTTTGCCGACCTGCACATGCACATGCCGGCGTCCTGGTCGCTGGGCCGGGCGGCGGCGCTGCGCCGCTCGGTGGATCAGGCGCTGATGAGCGCTGTGCCTGGCCTGCGGGCCAGCATCCAGCTGCTGCCCATGGACGTGGAAGCGCACTTTGACGACCAGCAGGACGCCCCGCTGTGATCGGCCTGGTGCAACGTGTGCAGCAGGCCCAGGTGGTGGTAGCCGGCCAGGTGCTGGGGTCCATCGGCCACGGTTTGCTGGTCTTTGTCTGCGCCGAACCGGCCGACGAGCAGCCACAGGTGCAGCGTTTTGTGGCCAAGCTGCTGAAGCTGCGCATCTTCGGCGACGAACAAGGCCGCATGAACTGCAGCGTGCAGGACGTGGCCGGCGGCCTGCTGATCGTCTCGCAGTTCACGCTCGCGGCCGACAC
The DNA here is from genome assembly GCA_018780805.1 of Rubrivivax sp. Lineage (GTDB taxonomy): Bacteria > Pseudomonadota > Gammaproteobacteria > Burkholderiales > Burkholderiaceae_C > Rubrivivax. The sequence goes on from JADMJD010000109.1 coordinate 37,512, forward strand.
CCGCAGTGGCAACCGGCCGGGTTTCAGCGGCGCGGCGCCACCCGATCAGGGCCGGCTGCTGTACCAGGCCGTGCTGGCCGAGGCCCGGCTGCACCACCCCGTCGTCGAACAGGGTCAGTTCGGTGCCCACATGCAGGTGCAGCTGATCAACGACGGGCCGGTGACGATCCCGTTGCACATCGCATGAAAAAGGCCGCCCTCAGGCGGCCTTTGATCAGGTGTGCAGGCAATCAGTCCGCGTATTGGCCGGCGGCCTTGATGGCCGGGCCCCACTTGTCGATCTCGGCGGCGACGAACTTCTTGTGGTCGGCCGGGGCCAGGCGGGCGTCGGTGACGACGACGGCACCCAGGGCTTCCTGCTTCTTGATGAAGTCGGCGTCCTTGAGCGCCACGCGCAGCGCGTCGTTCAGGGTCTTGGCCACGGCGGCCGGCGTGCCCTTGGGCGCGTACAGGCCGTGCCAGATGCTGACGTTGAAACCCTTCAGGCCCTGGCTGTCCAGCGTCGGCAGGCCAGACAGCGCGGCCGTGGTCAGCGGCTTGGTGGTCGTCACGGCGTAGGCCTTCACCTTGCCGCCGGCGATCTGCGACGTGGTGTTGGTGGTCTGGTCGCACATGATGTCGACCTGGCCGCCCAGCAGATCGGTCATCGCCGGGCCGGTGCCCTTGTACGGCACCGTGGTCATGTCGATCTTGATGCTCTGCTGGAACAGCAGGCCGCACAGGTGGCTGGCAGCGCCGAGGCCGGCGTTGGCCAGATTGACCTTGCCCTTGTTGGCCTCCAGCCACTTCACCAACTCGGCGTAGTTGTTGGCCGGCAGCGTGGGGCGGCCGATCAGCGTCATCGGCACGTCGTTGACCATGCCCAGGTACTCGAAGTCGTCCAGGGTCTTGAACGGCAGGTTGCGGTACAGGCCGGGGCTGGTGGCCATGCCGATGTGGTGCAGCAGCACGGTGTAACCATCGGGCGAAGCCTTGGCCACTTTGGTGGCACCCAGCGTGCCGCCGGCGCCGCCGACGTTTTCCACGATGACGGTCTGCTTCAGCACGGCGCCCATGGCCACGGCCAGGTCGCGTGCAACCTTGTCGGTGGGGCCGCCAGCGGCAAAGGGCACGACCATCGTGACCGGCTTGTCGGGGTAGGCGAAGGCGGCGGTGGCGGCCAGCGCCAGGGTGGAAATGAGCAGCTTCTTCATCGTGATGTCTCCTGCAATGGGACGAAAACCTGGAATCGCGATGCTAGGGGGGGCGCTGCAGCCCAACACGCGGGAAATACTTATTCCGGCCCCCAGCAGGGTCATCTGCAGGGCCATCCACAGGGTCATCAGCAGGGGGTCATTCGTAACGCCGCGCGTCCTCGATCACCTTGCCGTCGTTCGGCAGGCCGCCCGGTACCAGCACCCGCACCTCACCCCGCAGCTTGGTCACGTCGCGCAGGCTGCCGGCCAAGGCCCCGGCCAGGCCCTCGGGTGCGCCGGCGCATTCCACGTGCAGGGTCATGCGGTCGTTGGCCATCTCACCTTCGATCACCAGCCGGCCGCGGCCGACCTCGGGGTGGCGCTTGAGCACCTCGGCCACCTGGCCCGGGTGCACGAACATGCCGCGCACCTTGGCCGTCTGGTCGGCCCGGCCCATCCAGCCCTTGATGCGCGGCGCAGTGCGGCCTGTGGGGCAGGGGCCGGGCAGCATGGCAGACAGGTCGCCGGTGCCAAACCGCAACAAGGGGTAGTCGGGGTTCAGCGTGGTGACCACCACCTCGCCGACCTCGCCTTCGGGCACCGGGTCGCCGGTGCCGGGGCGCACGATCTCCAGCAGCACACCTTCGTCCAGCACCAGGCCTTCGCGGGCCGCGGTTTCGTAGGCCACCAGGCCCAGGTCGGCCGTGCCGTAACTCTGGAAGGCCTGGATGCCGCGGGCCGCCAACGCGTCGCGCAGTGACGGCGGGAAGGCCTCGCCGCCCACCGAGGCCTTGCGCAAGAAAGGCAGGGCCTGGCCCAGCTCGTCGGCCTTCTCCAGCGCGATGCGCAGGAAGCTGGGCGTGCCGGCGTACGCGTCGGGCCGCAACTCCTGCATGGCCTGCAACTGCAGCTCGGTGTTGCCCACGCCGCCGGGGAACACCGTGCAGCCGATGGCGTGGGCGCCGGTTTCCATCATCGAGCCGGCGGGGGTGAGGTGGTAGCTGAAGCTGTTGTGCACCAGGTCACCGGCGCGGAAGCCGGCGGCAAAGAGTGCACGCGCAAAGCGCCAGTAGTCGTGGCCCGTGCCCTCGGGTTCGTAGATCGGGCCGGGCGACTGGAACACGCGCCGCGCCGGCCGCAGCGCACCCTGGGTGCGCCAGCCGATGGCGGCAAAACCGCCGAAGGGGTCGCCGCCGGCTGCGCGTGCGGCCTGTTGCAGCGACAGCAGCGTGTGTTTGCGGGTGACCGGCAGCGCCGCCAGCGCCGTGCGGCTGGTGACGGCCTGGGCCTCCACACCGGCCATCAGCGTGGCCCCGGCGGCGGTGGCCTGGAAGGCGGCCACTTGCGCAGGCAGCACCGCCAGCAGGGCTTGCTCACGCTGAGTCGGGTCGCGTGTCTCCAGGGCGTCGTAGTGGTGTTCGTTCATTCCTCGCGCTCCCATTGCTGCAGGCGCTTCTTCACGGTGTCTACGAAGCGGCGCACATCCGGGGGGCAGGTCAGCTGTTCCGCGGTCCATTCCGGGCTCGTGGCAGGCCGGCGCGCAAGCCGGGCCTCGATGTGGTTGTCGGTGGTGGTCAGATCGATCACCGGCCGGCCCTTGATCTCGTAGCGCGCCCCACGCTCGGTCAGAGGCTTCAGCTCGCGCAGCTGGCGCTTCAGCAGCACCAGCGCCTCGGATGGTTTGAACGCGGGGACGTCCATCACGCCGCCCGCCGGGCCGCCCCCAGGGCGGCGTGCTCCCCCGGGGGGGGG
>JADMJD010000001.1 GCA_018780805.1 Rubrivivax sp.
GCGTAGATGAACAGGCCGATCACGATGGACGGCGCCGACAGCAGGATGTCGTTGATGAACTCGGTCACCGCACCCAGCCAGGTGCGCTGCCCGTACTCGGCCAGGTAGATGCCGGCCAGCACGCCGATGGGCGTGCCCAGCAGCGTGGCCAACGACACCATGATGGCCGAGCCGACGATGGCGTTGGCCAGGCCACCCACCTCGGCCTGCGGCGGCGGGGTCGACTCGGTGAACACCTGCAGGCTCAGACCCGCAAAGCCCAGGCGCACGGTTTCGACCAGGATCCAGATCAGCCAGAACAGGCCGAAGGCCATGGCCCCGAGGGCCAGCACCAGGGCCACGACGTTGACCAGCTTGCGGCGGCGATGCAGCGACGCGCTGCGTGCATCCAAGGCAAAGACGCTCATGTGCGGCTCCCTTCGTTGCGCTTCAGGCGCGCCAGCAGCAGGCGCGAGAAGCTCAACACGATGAAGGTGATGAGGAAGAGAACCAGGCCCAGGTAGATCAACGACGCCTGGTGCAGGCCTTCGCTGGCCTCGGCAAACTCGTTGGCCAGCGCCGAGGTGATGCTGTTGGCAGCCTGAAACAAGGACAGCGAATCGAGCTGGTTGAAGTTGCCGATCACGAAGGTGACCGCCATGGTCTCGCCCAGCGCACGCCCCAGGCCCAGCATGATGCCGCCCACGACGCCGGTCTTGGTGTAGGGCAGCACGACCTTCCAGACCACCTCCCAGGTGGTGGAGCCCAGGCCGTAGGCCGACTCCTTCAGCAGCGGCGGCGTGACATCAAAAACATCGCGCATCGTCGCGGCGATGAACGGGATGATCATGATCGCCAGGATGATGCCGGCCGACAGGATGCCGATGCCCACCGGCGGGCCGCTGAACAGCGTGCCCAGGTAGGGCACGTTGCCGAACATCGATTGCAGCGGGCCTTGCACAAACTCCGCCAGGATGGGGCCGAATACCAGCAGGCCCCACATGCCGTAGACGATGGACGGCACCGCCGCCAGCAACTCGACGGCCACACCCAGCGGACGCTTGAGCCAGCCGGGCGACAGTTCGGTCAGAAAGATGGCGATGCCGAAGCTCACCGGCACGGCGATCAGCAGCGCGATGAACGAGGTCATCAGCGTGCCGTAGATCATCACCAGACCGCCGTACTTGTTCTGCACGGGGTCCCACTCGGTGGACCAGAGGAAGCCCAGACCAAACTCGCGGATGGCCGGTGCAGCACCGATGAACAGCGACACCAGGATGCCGACCAGCAGCAACAAGGTGACCCAGGCCGCGCCCTGGGTCAGCACCGCGAACAGGCCATCGGCCCAGGGCGCATTGCGCCGCCGCACGGGGGGCTCGCCACGGGGCGCCGCTCTCTCCATGTTTTTCTTCTCGTCGTAGGGGGTGGCGGGCAGTGTAGCGGCCATGGGGGCTCCCGAAGCGGCGCGGCTCAGGCCAGGGTCACTTGAAGGCGATGGCTTTGCCAGCACCGTCCTTCAGGTTGTCGGTCCACTGCTTGCGCACCAGGTCCTTCACGGCGGCGGGCAGCGGCACGTAGTCGAGGTCTTCCGACATCTTGTCGCCGTTGGCGTAGGCCCAGTCGAAGAACTTCAGGGCGTTCGTCGCGCTGGCGGGCTTGTCCTGCAGCTTGTGCATCATGATGAAGGTGGCGCCCGTGATCGGCCAGCTGTCCTTGCCCGGCTGCTCCGTCAGCACCTGGTAGAAGCTCTTGGCCCATTCGGCACCGGCGGCAGCGGCCTTGAAGGCGGTGTCGTCGGGTTTGACGTAGACGCCGTCCTTGTTCTGCAGCATCGCGTAGTTCATCTTGTTCTGCTTGGCGTAGGCGTATTCCACGTAGCCGATGGCGTTGGGCAGGCGCTGCACAAAGGCGGACACACCTTCGTTGCCCTTGCCACCCGCACCCGTGGGCCAGTTGACGGCGGTGCCTTCACCAACCTTGGCCTTCCACTCGGCGTTCACCTTGGACAGGTAGTTGGTGAACAGGAAGGTCGTGCCCGAGCCGTCGGCGCGGCGCACCACGGCAATGGCAGCGTCCGGCAGCGGCACACCCGGGTTCAGCGCGGTCACGGCCGGGTCGTTCCACTTGGTGATCTTGCCCAGGTAGATGTCGCCCAGCACCTGGCCGGTCAGCTTGACCTGGCCCGGCGTCAGGCCCTTGATGTTCATCACCGGCACCACACCGCCGATCACGGTCGGGAACTGGATCAGGCCGTCCTTGGCCAATTCGGCGTCAACCAACGGCGCATCGCTGGCGCCAAAATCAACCGTCTTGCCGCGGATCTGGCGCATGCCGGCGCCGGAGCCGACTGATTGGTAGTTGATGCGCGCACCGGTCGCCTTGTTGTAGGCGTCGGCCCACTTGGCGTAGATGGGCGCCGGGAAGGAGGCACCAGCGCCGGTGACGTCCTGGGCCAGAGCCACGGTGCCGATCAGGCTCAGGCTGAAGCCGAGGGCGGCGGTACGGGCGAAGGCGAGTTGCATGGGAGATCCCTTTCGAGGCGTTCTTGAATGACAGCGAGACTGTAGGCAGGACATTTGACAGTCGTGTGACAGCCCGCGTGACAAACACTGCCATGTGACAGCGTCCAAACGACTGTCATGGAAGAGTCACATCGGGCGCCTAGGCTTGCGGCCTGTCACATTCCGCTTCCGGAGACCCGCATGATGATTCGCCGCACCCTGTTGGTGCTCAGCTTGACCGCGCTGGCCGCGGGCTGCGCGAGCACCCCCACGCCCACCACCATCGCCGACACCGCAGCCGGCAACCCGCAGCTGTCCACACTGAGCAGACTGGTGGCCGACGCCGGCCTGACCGAGACGCTGCGTGGCGCCGGGCCGTTCACCGTCTTCGCGCCCAGCGACGAAGCCTTCAAGGCCGTGCCCGCGAAGACGATGCAGGAACTGGCCACCAACAAGGACATGCTGAAGGCCGTGCTGACCTACCACGTGATCGCCGGCAAGGTGATGGCCGCCGACGTCAAGAACGGCAACGTCAAGACCGTCAACGGCGCCAACCTGGCGCTGGCCAAGGCCGGTGCGTTTGTGACCGTGGAAGAAGCCCTGGTTCAGCAGGCGGACGTGCCCGCCACCAACGGCGTGGTGCACGTGATCGACAAGGTGCTGCTGCCGCCGAAGCGCTGAGCCCCAGCGGAGGCCAGGCCCGGGGTCAGGCCAGCAGGGTGGCCGCCAGGCGTTCGGCGCTTTGGCGGGCCTGCTGCGGGTCACGGGCTTCGACCATCACCCGCAGCACGGGCTCTGTGCCCGATGCGCGGATCAGCACGCGGCCTTCGTCGCCGAGCTCCCTTTCCACCGCCACGCGCTCCCGGGCCAGGCCGGCGTGCTCCTGCCAGCCGTCCAGGCGCGGCAGGCGCACGTTGAGCAGGGTCTGCGGGAACAGACTGACCCCTTCCAGCCACTGGGCGATGGAATGGCCCGAGCGCTGCACGGCGTTCAGCACCTGCAACGCGCTGACGATGCCGTCGCCGGTGGTGTGGCGGTCCAAGGCCAGCAGGTGGCCCGAGCCCTCCCCGCCCAGCTGCCAGTCGCGCGCGACCAGCTCTTCCAGTACATAACGGTCGCCGACCTTGGCGCGCACCAGGGGCACACCGCGTTCACGCAGCGCCAGCTCGACGGCCATGTTGGTCATCAAGGTTCCCACCACCCCCGGCACCGGACGGCCCTGGGTCAGGCGGTCCGCGGCCAGCAGGAACAGCAGTTCGTCGCCGTTGTAGAGCCGGCCGGCAGCATCGACCAGTTGCAGCCGGTCGGCATCACCGTCCAGCGCCACCCCGTAGTCGGCGCCATGTTCTGCCACGGCACGCACCAGGGCCTGTGGCGCGGTGGCGCCAAACCCGTCGTTGATGTTCACGCCGTCCGGGCTGCAGCCAATGGTGACGACGGTGGCCCCCAACTCATGGAACACATCCAGCGCCACGTGGTACGCCGCACCATGGGCCGCGTCGACCACGATCTTCATGCCACGGAACGACAGACTGTGCGGCACCGTGCTCTTGCAAAACTCGATGTAGCGCCCGCTGGCGTCGTCCAGACGCTTGGCCTTGCCCAGCGCGGCGGCGTGCACCCATTGCGGGGGCTCGTCCAGTGCGGCCTCGACGTCCAGCTCCCATTGGTCGGGCAATTTGGCACCCTGGGCCGAGAAAAACTTGATGCCGTTGTCGTCGAAAGGGTTGTGCGAGGCGCTGATCACCACGCCCAAGTCCAGACGGAGCGCGCGTGTCAGGTAGGCCACCCCTGGCGTCGGCAAGGGGCCGGTCAGCAACACGTCCACCCCGGCGGAGGCAAAACCGGCCTCCAGCGACGACTCGATCATGTAGCCCGACAGCCGGGTGTCCTTGCCGATCAGCACCGTGGGCCTGTCGTGCACACGCCGCAGCACACGGCCGACGGCGTGGCCCAGGCGCAGCATGAAGTCGGGGGTGATGGGGGCCGTGCCCACCGTGCCACGGATGCCATCGGTGCCGAAGTACTGTCTGCTCATGGTGTCGTGGTGTTGTCGTTGTAGGTGTCGCCGCTGACGGCCTGCCAGACCTTCAGCGCATCGACGGTGGCCGCCACGTCGTGCACCCGCACGATGCGGGCCCCCGCGTGCACGGCCAGCAGCGCTGCTGCCACACTGGCCGCCTGCCGCTGGTCTGCCGGCTTGCCCGTCAGCAGCCCCAACGTGGATTTGCGCGACCAGCCCAGCAGCAGCGGCCGGGGCAAGTCCAGCAACTCCGCCTGCCGCCTCAGCAGCGCCAGGTTGTGTGCCGGGGTCTTGCCAAAGCCGATGCCCGGATCCAGCACGATACGCTCGTCAGCGATGTCAGCTGCTCGGGCCTCACCCCAGCGCGCGCGCAGGAAGTCACGCACCGCCTGCACCACATCGTCGTAGACGGGCGCCTGCTGCATGGTGCCGGGTTCGCCCTGCATGTGCATCAGGCAGACACCGGCCTGCGGATGGGCGGCCGCCGCGGCCAGCGCGCCCGGGCGCTGCAAGGCACGCACGTCGTTGACGATGTCCACGCCCATCTCGAGCACGGCGCGGATGACAACCGGGTTGCTGGTGTCCACCGACACCGGCACGCCCCAGCCCAGGGCCGCGGCCAGCACCGGCTGCAGGCGCTGCAGTTCTTCGGCCGTGTCCGGGGTGCGGGCGCCGGGCCGGGTGGACTCGGCGCCGATGTCCAGGATGTGCGCCCCGTCGGCCAGCAACTGCTCGGCATGCGCGATGGCCGCGGCCGGGTCCAGGTAACGGCCGCCGTCGGAGAACGAATCGGGCGTCACGTTGACGATGCCCATCACCTGCGGCTGTTGCAGCGCAATGCGGAAACGGGAGGTCTGCCAGAACGCAGGGCTGTGCATGGGCGCTCAATGAGAACGGGGCCTTGCGGCCCCGTGGGATGTCAACGTGCAGCCTTGGCGCTCAGGCCGCGGCCGGTGCGCCGTCGGGGTTGACCGGCGGGGTCGGGCCGCTGGGGCGCGAGGACGAGGGCGTCCAGTCCTTGGGCGGCCGTGGCGGCTTGCCGTTCATGATGTCGTCGATCTGCTCGGCGTCGATGGTTTCCCATTCCAGCAGCGCCTTCGCCATCGCGTGCATCTTGTCCTGGTGGTCCTCGATGTGTTTGCGGGCGATGGCGTACTGCTCGTCGATGATGCGGCGGATCACGGAATCGACCTTGCGCATCGTCTCTTCCGACATGCTGGTGGTCTTGGTGACGCTGCGGCCGAGGAACACCTCACCTTCGTTTTCGGCGTAGACCATGGGGCCCAGTTCGTCGGTCATGCCGTAACGGGTGACCATGTCACGGGCGATGGCGGTGGCCCGCTCGAAGTCGTTGCTGGCGCCGGTGGTCATCTGGTTCATGAACACTTCTTCGGCGATTCGGCCACCGAACAAGACGCTGATGGTGGAGAGCATGCGCTCCTTGTCCATGCTGTAGCGGTCGCCCTCGGGCAGCTGCATCGTCACGCCCAGCGCACGGCCACGCGGGATCACGGTGACCTTGTGCACCGGGTCGGTCTTGGGCATCAGCCGCGCCACCAGCGCATGGCCAGACTCGTGGTACGCCGTGTTGCGGCGTTCGTCCTCGGGCATGACCATGGACTTGCGCTCGGGGCCCATCATGATCTTGTCCTTGGCCTTCTCGAAGTCGACCATC
>JADMJD010000036.1 GCA_018780805.1 Rubrivivax sp.
ATCCAGATGCGCATCGCCCGTTCGGTGCCGAACAGCTGGGCCTGGCCCACGCCGGGCACGCGCTGCAATTCAGGCAGCACGTTGCGCGACGCGTAGTCACCCAGCGCCACCGGGTCCCAGGCCGGGTCGGTGGAGCTGAGGATGGCAAACAGCAGGAAGTTGGAGCGCGACTTGTCGACGCGCACACCTTGCTGCGTCACCGCCGAAGGCAGGCGCGGCGTGGCACGCGAGAGGCGGTTCTGCACGTCCACCTGCGCCAGGTCGGCGTTGGTGCCGGGCTCGAAGCTGAGTGTGATGCTGCCGCTGCCGTCGGCCTGGGCGACCGACTCCATGTAGATCAGGCCCGGCGCGCCGTTCATCTCACGTTCGATGACGGAGAGCACGCTGTCTTCCAGCGTCTGCGCCGAGGCCCCCGGGTAGGCGGCGTTGACGACGATGGCGGGCGGGGCCACCGGCGGGTACTGCGAGATCGGCAGCTGCGTGATGGCCACGCCGCCGAGCACCATGATGAACAGTGCGATGACCCACGCGAAGATGGGCCGTTCGATGAAAAATTGAGCCATGGGTGGGGTCCGTCCCGGCTCAGCGGCTGGCGGCCGATGCGGGCGCCGACGCGGCGACCGGGTTCCACGGCACCGGCGTCACCGGCGCGCCTGGCACGAACATCTTCTGGAAGCCGTCGACGATGACCTGGTCGCCCGGTTTCAGGCCGTCGGTCACGACCCACTGGCCGTTCTGCGCACCGGACACCTTGATCGTCCGGTTGCCGGGTTTGTTGCCCTCGCCGACCACCAGCACGGTGTCGCCCTGGGCGCTGCGTGTCACCGCCTGCTGCGGCACCAGCACCGCGGCCGGGAGCGTGGCCTGGGCCAGGCGCACGCGCACGTACTGGCCAGGCAGCAGCAGGCCATCGGGGTTGGGCACCTCGGCGCGCAAGGTCACCTGGCCGGAGGTGGCGTCCACGCTCAGGTCGCTGAACAACAGCTTGCCGGCGCGTGGCAGCTCGCTGCCGTCTTCCAGCAGCACACGCACCGCGACGGCGTCGCCGCCCAGGCGCTGCAGCTGGCCGGCGGCCAGCGCACGTTTCAGGCGCAGCACCTCGCCAGCGGATTGCGTGAAGTTGACGTAGACACTGCCCACCTGCTGAATCAGGGCCAGCGACGTGGCCTCGGTGGCGCTGACCAGGGCACCTTCGGTGACCAGCGCACGGCCGATGCGGCCGCTGATGGGGGCGGTGACGCTGGCGTAACCCAGGCTGATGCGCGCGGTCTGCAGCGCGGCCTTGCCGGCGGCCACATCGGCTTCGGCGGTTTTCTGTGTGGCCAGCGCAGCGGCATAGTCCTGCTGGCTGATGGCCTTGGCGTCGGCCAGCGGTGCGTAGCGATCGGCGGTCAGCTTGGCCTGGGCAGCGGCGGCTTCGGCCCGCAGCAGGCCGGCCTGGGCGCTGTCCACCGCCGCCTGGTAGGGCGCAGCGTCGATGCGGAACAGCGGCTGACCGGCCTTGACCTCGCTGCCTTCGGTGAACAGGCGCTGCTGCACCACGCCGTTCACCCGTGCCCGCACCTGCGCCGTGCGCAGCGCTTCCACGCGGCCCGGCAGTTCGGTCTGCAGCGCCACGGCCTGGGGTTGCACGGTGAGCACGCCTACCGGCGGGGGCGGGGGCGCACCACCGCCAGCCGCAGCGGGTTTTTCACCGCCACCACAGGCGGCGAGGGTGAGCGCAAGAACGGCCGCAGCCAGGGGGGTGAACCTCATCATTGCCAAGCCGCACAGCGGCCCCGGGGAAACGTGAAGCCGCAGAGTATACATACAGTCTAGAATGTATGTTTTCTTCTTGATCGCCATCAAATGGTTCGCCGTACCAAGGCCGACGCCCAGGCCACCCGCACCAGCATCCTCGACGCCGCCGAGCAGGTGTTCGAGCGCCAGGGTGTCTCGCGCAGTTCCTTGCAAGACATCGCCAGCGTCGCCGGCGTCACACGTGGCGCGGTGTACTGGCACTTCCAGGACAAGGCCGACGTCTTCAACGCGATGATGGAGCGTGCCAAGCTGCCGCTGGAAGAAGCGGCGCAGCAGCTGGAGGCCTGCACCGCGCTGAGCCCGCTCGAGCGGCTGCGCCAGATGCTGGGCATCAAGCTGCAGCGCCTGGCCACCGACCCGCAGATGCAGCGTGTCTTCACCATCGCCACGCTGAAGATGGAATACGTGGACGAGTTGCAGGCCGTGCAGGAGCGTTACCGCGAAGCCGTCAACGAACACCTGGCCACCATCGCCCGTGCGCTGCAGCGGGCCGGCATCGACCCCCACCATGCGGTGGGTCTGCACGCACTGATGCTGGGCCTGATCCACGCCTGGACGCTGGCCCCCACCAGCTTCGACATCGCCGCCGATGGTGGCCGCGCCATCGACACGCATCTGGCGGGACTGACGGCCGGCAAGCTGGCCGCAGCCCAGATGAAGGCCTGCTGAAGCCCGTGTGCCCAGGCAAGGTGCGGCCAATGGCCCCGCCCGCCGGTGGGATACTTGCGGGTTGACCTGAAGAGCCCTGCTGCCGATGCCACGCGACCTGCCCGCGATCTCCGTCGTCGTCCCCGTCCACAACGAGTCCTTGAACGTGCTGCCCTTGCTGGCGCAGATCGAGGCTGCGTTCACGGGCCCTGAGACCGGTATGCCCTTCGAGGCCGTGTTCGTCGACGACCTGAGCAGCGACGATACGCTGCAGATCCTGACCGACTTCGCCCGCAGCCACCCCTGGCTGACGGTGGTGGCCCACCGCAACAACTGCGGCCAAAGCACGGCCGTGCGCACCGGCGTGTCACACGCCGCAGCGCCCGTGGTGGCCACGCTGGACGGTGACGGCCAGAACGACCCGGCCGACGTGCCCAAGATGCTGGCCCGCTGGCACGAGGTGCGCGCCGCGCAGCCGGGGCGGCCGGTGCTGATCGCGGGCTGGCGCACGCAGCGGCAGGACACCTGGGTCAAGCGCAAGTCTTCGCGCATCGCCAACGGCGTGCGCTCGCGCCTGCTGGGCGACGCCACGCCCGACACCGGCTGCGGCCTGAAACTGCTGGCGCGCGACGATTTCCTCGCCCTGCCCTACTTCGACCACATGCACCGCTTCCTGCCGGCGCTGGTGCAGCGCGCCGGGGGCGTGGTGGAGTCGGTGCCGGTGGCGCACCGGCCGCGGCTGCAGGGGCAATCGCACTACGGCATCCACAACCGCCTGTGGGTCGGCCTGGTCGACCTGCTGGGCGTGATGTGGCTGCAGCGGCGCGCGCGGGTGGCACGCGCCGAACGAGTATCGACAGGGGATCCCCGATGAACATCGACATCGACGGCGGCTGGCTGGCCGTCGGCTTCCTGGGCCAGGCGCTGTTTTCCGCGCGGTTCATCGTGCAGTGGCTCAGCAGCGAGAAGATGAAGAAGAGCGTGATCCCGTCCGCCTTCTGGTACTTCAGCATGGCCGGCGGCCTGACGCTGCTGACCTACGCCATCCACCGCCGCGACCCGGTGTTCATCCTGGGCCAGGCCACGGGTTTGTTCATCTACTTCCGCAACCTGCAGTTCGTCTGGCGCGACCGCAACAAGCGCGCTGCTGACCAGACGCCGGACGCGTGAACACCACCACGGCGGCCGACCGCCGCGCCCTCGGCTGGCTGCTGCTGGCCGCCCTGCTGGTGCTGGGCGCCGGCATGGGCCTGCGCGACCCCTGGCCGTCGGACGAGCCGCGTTTTGCGCTGGTGGCCAAGCACATGGTCGAGTCGGGCGACTGGCTGTTCCCGCACCGCGGCAGCGAGCTCTATTCCGACAAACCGCCGATGCTGATGTGGCTGCAGGCGGCCAGCTACACGCTGGTGGGGAACTGGCGCATCGCCTTCCTGCTGCCGTCTTTGCTGGCCGGCCTGGGCACGCTGTGGCTGGTGTGGGACATGGGCCGCCGGCTGTTCAGCCCTCGCGCGGGGCTGCTCGCGGCCATCGCCGTGCTGAGCGCGCTGATGTTCAGCTTCCAGTTCAAGCGCGCGCAGATCGACCCGCTGATCACCTTCCTGATCACCGGCGCCAACTGGGCGCTGCTGCGGCACCTGCTGGGTGGGCCTGACTGGAAATATTACTGGCTGGGCTGTTTTGCTGCCGGGCTGGGCGTGATCACCAAAGGCGTGGGCGTCATCGCGCTGCTGATGCTGCTGCCGTACGCGCTGGCACGGCGTGCCGGTTGGTCAAGCCTGAGCTCCAGCGGTCAACCCGGCGATGGCTGGCGCTGGGCGGCCGGCGCGCTGGCCTTCCTGGCGGCCATCGCGCTGTGGCTGGTGCCGATGGTGGTGGCCGCGCTCAGCCGCGGCACGCCCGAGTACCTGGGTTACATGAACGACATCCTGTTCAACCAGACCGCGCGGCGCTACGCCGGCCAGGTAGGCGGGCACTACGGCAAGGGCTGGTACTACTTCATCCCGGTGCTGCTGCTGCACTTCTTCCCGCTGTCGCTGGCCTATGCCAGCGGCTGGCGCGAGTGGCGCGCGGCGTGGTCGGCCCGCGACGGCCGCTACGCCGTGCTGCTGGGCTGGTGTGTGCTGGTGTTCCTGTTCTTCACCGCCGCGGGTGGTAAACGCGAGGTCTACATCCTGCCGATGCTGCCGCTGCTGGCCGTGGCGCTGGGGCCGACGCTGGTGCGCATCGCCGATGCCACCTGGCTGCGCCGCACGGCGCTGGCAGCCACGCTGCTGATCGGCATGGCCTTGCTGGCCGTGGGCGGCTGGGCGCTGTCGGGCCGCTGGGCCCGCATGCAGCAGATCATGCTGGAACGTGGCCTGGGCGATCAGTTCCTTGTGCTGGCCGGATGGATCATCGCCATCGGCGCCTGTTTCCTGCTGGCCGCGGCGCTGGGGCGTGTGCGGCGCGGGGTGCACGCGCTGCTGGGCGGCCTGGCCGCGCTGTGGGTGCTGTGGGGCGTGGGCGTGGCCCCGCTGGCCAACGACAGCGTCACCTCGGCCGCCGTGATGCGCGAAGTGGACCGCATCGCCGGCCCGCAAGGCGAGGTCGTGATGGTGGCCTGGAAGGAGCAGAACCTGCTGATGTCGCCCCGGCCCTTGAAGGACTTCGGCTTCCGCAACCCGCGCGCCGAGCAGTTCGAACGTGCCGTGGCCTGGTTGCAGGCGGCCCCGGCGCAGCGCTGGATCTTCGCGCGCCAGGTGGCGGTGGACAGCTGCGTGGACCGCAGCCGTGTCACCGTGGCCGGCGCTTCCAACCGACGCGAATGGTGGATGTTCCAGGCCGATGCCGTGCGGCCCGGTTGCCAACTGCCGGCCCCGGGCGGCGCAGCCCCCGACAAGGACGACGATGACAGCACCGACTGAGACGACACCGAACCCGGACCCGCTGGCCCTCACCCGCGCCTGGGTCGAACGCGCCGTGATCGGCCTGAACCTCTGCCCCTTTGCCAAAGCGCCGCAGGTCAAGGGCCAGGTGCGTTATGTGCTGAGCACGGCCAGCGACGAAGAAGGCCTGATGGCCGACCTCGTGGCCGAACTGCAGCGCCTGGCGGAATCGACCGCCGGGGCCATCGAGACCACGCTGCTGGTGCACCCCGGCGTCGGCGCCGACTTTGCCGACTACAACGACTTCCTGGACCTGGCCGACGGCGCGCTGGCGGAACTGGGCCTGGACGGCGAGTTGCAGGTGGCCAGCTTCCACCCGCAGTACCAGTTTGCCGACAGCACGCCGGACGACATCACCAACGCCACCAACCGTTCGCCCTTCCCCACGCTGCACCTGCTGCGCGAAGACAGCATCGACCGTGCGGTGGCCGCCTTCCCCGAGGCCGAAGCGATCTACGAAGCCAACATCGCCACCCTGGAAAAACTGGGGCATGAAGGCTGGGCCGCATTGCAGGCGCAGTGTCTGGCCGATGCCGGCAACGAACCGCCGGCCTGAGCCTCAGTTCACCGTCACCTTCGCAGCCTTCACGATGTTGGCGAAGGTGACCAGGCTCTTGCGCATGTGGGCGTCGAACTGCTCCGGTGTCGAACCCGTCACCGCCAGGCCCATGTCCTTCAGCCGCGGCGCCAGTGCTTCCGAGCGGATGGCCTTCACGACATCGGCGTTGATCTTGGCAATGATCTCCGGCGGTGTGCCGCGCGGCAGGCCGATGCCCAGGTTGCTGGCAAAGTCGAAGTCCGGGAACATCTCGCCCGCGGCCGGAATCTGCGGCGCACTCGCGTCGCGCTGCAGGCCCATCACCGCGATCGGCTTCAGCCGGTTGGACTTGATGTGCGGCATCGAGCTGAACAACGGGTCCAGCAGCAGTTGCACCCGGCCCTCGAACACATCGCCATAGGCACCACCGGCGCCTTTGTACGGGATGTGCACCATCTCGATGCCGGTCAGCAGGTTCAGCTGTTCGCCCGCCAGGTGCATCGAGCTGCCGGCACCCGCGGTGGCGTAACTCAGCTTGCCCGGGTTGGCCTTGCCATAGGCGATCAAGCCCGCCAGATCGTTGAAGGGCATCGACGGTGACGCCGTCATCACGATGTTGCCCACCACCAGCATGGTGCCGGACAGGTCCTTCAAGGTATCGAAGGGCATGTCCTTGCGCAGCGCCGGCTGGATGCCCAGCACACCGACCGCCAGGATGCCCAGCGTGTAGCCATCGGGCGCAGACTTGGCCACCAGGTCGGTGCCGGTGATGGTGCCGGCGCCGGGTTTGAACTCGACGACGATGGGTTGCTTCCAGGTCTTGGCCAGCTCGGATTCCAGCATGCGGGCCAGGATGTCCAGCGCGCCACCCGGCACGTTGGGCACGATGATGCGCACGGGTTTGCTGGGCCAGTTGGCGGCGGCGTTCTGGGCACTTGCCATCAACGAAGTGCCCCCCAGGGCGGCGAGGCTGGCACCGGCCAGCAGGGTGCGTCGGGTACGGTCCATCTCAGTCTCCTTGGTGCTGTTTGTGGGTGGGTCTGGTCTTGTGAATTTCCACGACGCCGCGGTCGGCGTCCACGATCACCCAGTCGCCGGTCTGGATGTGGTCCAGCGGGTCCTGGTCAAAATCGGTCAGCGCGGGTGCACGTGTCACCACGGCACCGAGCGCAATCTTGGTCGTCATCTGGTTGAACAACATCGCCGCCGGTGCCACGCCCAGCGTGCGGGTCAGGTGGAAGGCGTTGGACCAGCCCGACGAACCCTTGGCGCCCGGGAACACCAGCACCTTGCCGGCGAAGCTGATGCCGCGCAATTCGTGCCGGGTTTCGACGATGGTCCCGGTGCGCGAATCGATGCCGCCCCAGCCGGAGATCTGCTGGTGTGTGACCAGGGCTTCGCCTTCGGCCCGGCCCGGCACGACACAACGGCCGTGCAGCGTGATCACCTCGGCCGTGCGGGTCACTGGAGTACCTTCGTGCTGCGCACTCCGGAATTCGCCCTTGGGACGGACCGGCGTGCTCATGCCGGCACCCCGCGCCACTGCCCGCTGCAGGCGGCATCGATGCACTCTTCGGTCGAGCCGTACCAGGCCTGCACACCCAGGATGGCGGGCAGGTAATGCGCCTGTTTGGCCGAATCCAGCGCGACCACGCGGGTACCCTTGGGCGCGGCGCGGCTCATCGCCGAACAGCTGTCGGTCATCAGGTGGCCGCCCGCGGCTTCGATGGTCTGGGTGTAGCCGTTGCGGTCGGCCAGCGACTTGATGGCGCGTGGCGTGAAGATCCACAGCGCGCAATCCGGATGCACCTGGCGGCCGGCCAGCAGGCGCGCCGCTTCCCAGATCTGCTCGATGGTGTAGTGCGGGCAACCCAGCATCACGTAGTCCACTTTCAGGTCACGACCGGTGCCGTTGAGCTGCTCCCAGGTCCGTTTGCGCTCGGCCGCGCCGAAGTGCAGCTCAGCCAGCGGCTTGCGGCCACCGTAGGCCATGTCCGCGCTGTGTGCCTCGGGTGTGATGCCGACCAGGTGGTACATCTCCACGCCGCCGGATGACGACGCGGCGGCGCCGAAGTGTTTCAGCCGCGCCAGGTTGGGGATGTGCTGCGTGATGCCTTCGACCACGGGCACACGCTCCTGCACCTGCTCGCCAATCCAGTAACCCAGCAGGCCCCAGTCGGAGGTGGACACGATGTCCACGCCCAGCGTCACGCGGTGCGTGCCGACGCGGTTTTCCGGCCGGTGGTAACCCCAGTAGGGGATGCGGCCGGTGAGCATGGCCGCACCGACACTTTCGCGGCCTTCGGTGTTGGTGCGCGCGCCCAGCACCGAGTTGCAGTAGATGACGGCCGACGACTCCATCCACGCGCAATGTTCGCCGCGCGTGGGCAGGTTGCCCACCTGGTAAGGCGTGCAGGTGTTGGTGGCCTGCACGCCGTGCGCGTTGGTCCAGTCTTCGCCCTGCTGGTAGAAGTGCACCGTCTGCTCGTCCACACCCATGCGGGCGGCCGAGCCGGGGTCGAAACCCAGCTGCGTGTGCACGGTGAAGGTCTTCACCGGCGGGATGGCCACCACCGTGTCGCTGTCCAGACTGAACTCCGAGAACACCGCGTCCATGCCGCCCTTGCTGCGGGCGTACGCGCGCATGAAGGGGGTGGTGGCGCTGATGGACGCGACCACGTTGTTGGTGGCCACCAGGCGTTCGGCCCCCAGCGCACGGCCGTAACGCTGCAGCAGGTCCATCGCGCGCGCCACGGCCGGGCCGTCGCGGCCATCGGCCATGGCTTGTTCGTCGTCAGTCAGGTGCATGGTGGTCTGCGGCTCAAGCCGGCACGGTCTCGGCGACGTTCAGGAAGACCCCTTGCGCCCGCAGTGCCTGCTGCAGGGCCGGGATGTCCACGGCGCGCGGTTGCACACCTTGTTGCACCGCCAGCGCAGCGGCGGTGCCGGCGGCCTGACCGGTGATCCAGCACTGCGGGATCTCGCGCATGAAACCGTGCGAATTTTTGTCGCAGCTGATGTGGCGGCCGCAGGCCAGCAGCCCGTCCAGCGCCACCGGCACCAGCGCGCCATACGGGATGGAGATGTTCGGGAAGGTGGGGCTGACGGCCGGGGTGACACCGATCTCGTCGGGCAGCGCCACGCCGTCGGGCCAGCGCCGGCGCAACACCGCGTCCACGCCCTTGAGCCGGCGCGCATGGCGCACGCCGATCTGCGGCGCGCTCAGCAGCATGTAGGCGTTTTCGAACCCGGGTGCATGCGCGCGGTAGTAGTCCAGGTGCTGTTCCATCGCACGGTGTGAACGCACCTCGACCTCGGTCAGGTCGTCCACGTCCAGCGCCGAATAACCGGTCTGGCGCGGGCCCATGAAGAGTGCGATGTCGTCGCGCCAGGACACAAACGGCCGCTCGAACAGCCCGCAGCTGGCGCGCCCACCGGCCATGAAGGCGCTGTAGGCATCGGCCTGGCCCGCGCGGAATGCGATCCAACGGGCCATGTCCACCCCACCAAACAGCCACGAGGTGTTCATGCAGTGGTGAACGTCGGCGGCTTCGATGTCGTTGTCGTAGTCGGCCCCGGCGCGGGCAAACAGGTCGCCGTCGCCGGTGGCGTCGATGACCACCTGGGCCATCACCGCCAAACGCCCTTCTTTGCTTTCGAAGGCCACGCCGGTGACTGCGCCCGATTCGACGATGGGCATCGCCGCCCAGGCGTGGTAGACCAGCTTGACACCGCGCTCCAGCACGATCTGCTGGCCCAGCAGCTTCAGGCGCTCGGGGTCGATGGTGGGCGACCAGGTCACCACGCCGTGGTAGGCGGCGGTGCGCTGGCTCCAGTGCGCGGCCTTGGCGGCGTCGCGTGAACCCCAGTCGGCCGGGTCGGGGCCGGCCACGGCCTCGGGCGGCAGGCGGTCGAACAGTTCTTCGGCAAAACCGCGGATCACCAGCTGCCCGGTCCAGTCGGTCATGCGGTCGATCCAGATCACCAGGCCGCCGGTGGCCAGGCCACCCAGGTGGTTGTAGCGCTCCAGCAGCACCACCCGCGCGCCTTGCCGTGCCGCCGCCGCCGCCGCGGCCGTGCCCGAAGGCCCGCCGCCGACCACCAGCACGTCGCAGCGGTCGTAGACCTTCAGCGTGCGGCCGGGTTCGTCGAAGCTGCCGTGGTCGGCGCGCGGCTCGCGCACACCCTCGCGGTCGAAGACATCGGACTGCAGGATGCGTTCGTCGGTGCGTTCTGTCGTTCTTCTCATCTTGTCGTTCTCATCGGCTCACTTCGGGTCGACCAACACCGCACCTTGGCGCAGCGGGCCGACGTTGCGGCGGTAGATCTGCAACCAGCCGGTGTCGAAGACCTTGGGCGGTGCGGTCCAGCCCGCGGCACGGCGCTCCATCTCCTCGGGTGGCACCTCCAGGTCACAGCGCCGGGTGTCGAGGTCGATCACGATGGTGTCGCCGTCGTGCACCAGCGCCAGCGGCCCGAGCACCGCACCTTCAGGCGACACCTCGGCCACCACCAGGCCCTTGCAGACCAGGCCGGAGAGGTGGCCGTCGGTGATCAGCGCCACCTGGTCGCCCAGGCCGGCGCCGTCGATGGCAAACACCACCTTGGACGAACCACCGCCCATGCCCGGGCCGCCACAGACACCGGCGCCGCGCATCACCACCACCTGGCCGGGCTGGATGCGGCCATCACTCAGCGCGGCAATGGCGGCATCGGAGCTGGAAAAACAGAGCGCCGGGCCGGCAAAACGCCGTGTCGGCCGCACCGCGATGCCGGTCTTGACGATGCCGTACTCCGGCGCCAGGTTGCCGCGCAACATCGTGATGGCCGGCAGGCGCGCGTGGGCGCGTTCCGGCGGGCGAATGACCTCGGCATCGGCCACCGTCACGCCTTCGAGGTTGTGGCCGACGGTCTGCCCGCTGACCGTCAACGCGTCACGGTCCAGCCAGGGTTCCAGCTGTTTCATCACCGCGCGGCAGCCGCCAGCGGCCTCGAACTCCTCGATGAAGCGCTCGCCCACCGGGCGCACGGCGGCCAGCACCGGCACCTGGTCGCCCAGGGTCTCGAACAGGCCATACACATCGGCGCCGCAGCAGGCTTCGGTGGCCACGGCCTGCAGGTGTTTGATGCAGTTGACCGAACCGCCCACGGCCAGCACCGCGCTCACCGCGTTGCGGAAGGCGCCGGGTGTGAGGATCTGGCGCGGCAGCAGGTTTTCTTCCACCATGGCCACGATGCGTGCACCGCTGCGCCGTGCCGCGGCGAACATCGCGTCGCTGTTGGCGGCCACCGGCGTGGTGCCGGGCAAGGCCATGCCCAGCGCCTCGCAGGCCACGTGCATCGAGTTGGCCGTGCCCATGCCCGAGCAGACCCCCGGCCCGCGGATGGCCTCGCGGCTCATGGCGATCAGGTCGTCCAGCGGCAGTTTGCCCATCTGCGCGTGCATGGCGCCGACAAACACGTCTTCGATGTCCACATGCTGGCCGCGGAACTCGCCGCTGGGCTGGTAGCCGCAGACCAGCATCAGGCTGGGGATGTTCAAGCGCGCCGCGGCCATCATCTGGCCGGGCACGGTCTTGTCGCACGAGGTCAGGCAGACCATGCCGTCGAGCTGCGCGCCCTCCACCGCCACCTCGATGTCGTTGGTGACCAGGTCGCGCGTGGCCAGGATGTAGCCGCCGCGTCCCCCGGCGCCGATGACGAAGTCGCTGGGCGCCGCGGTGCGGATCTCGAAGGGCACACCGCCTGCGGCGCGGATGGCGTCCTTCACCACCTGGGCCACGCCGTCCAGGTGCGCAAAACAGGCGGCCAGCCCCGACGAACTGTTGACGACCGCGATCTTGGGTTTTTCGCAGTCCGACTCCGGGATGCCCATGCCGCGCCACTGCGCGTTGCGCACCGCCCAGAGGTAGGAGCCGCGGGGGAAGTTGCTGCGCAGGGGACGGGGCATCGGGGCCTTTCGTTGCAAGGCAAGGCGTTCGGGAACTGCGATCTATCTTGATGTGTCCAGTAATGGGATGTCAATAATCGCTTGTGCCATCATGGCATTGCCCCCGCAACACCACCCAGCGCATGAGTGCCACCCGCCGTTCCCCTGCCGCTGCCACCGAGCCGCCGCCGCGGGCCGCCCACCCACCGGCCCCGCTGGCTGCGTCCGATGCCGAGGTCAACCGCTACCTGGCGGCCTACATCATGGGTGTTGCCAACCGCCTGGCCAACGGGGCTTCCCAGCACTACCGCCGCCGCTTCAACCTGGGCATGTCGGAGTGGCGCGCGCTGATGGCCATTGGCACCAGCAACCACCGCATCGTGCGCGAGGTGGCCGAGATGGCCGACCTGGACTACGCCGCCGCCAGCAAGAGCCTGAAGCTGCTGCAGGCCCGCGGCTGGGTGGCGATGGAGCAGACACAACGCCGTGGCCGCGCCGCCCTCGCCAGCCTGACGCCCGAGGGCTTGACCGTCTGGCGCCAGGTGCGCGATTCGGCCCGCCGCCGCCACCAGCGGCTGGTGGCCAGCTTCAGCGCCGAAGAGGTGGAGCAGCTGTGGTCGCTGCTGCGCCGTATCGAGCAGCATGTGCCCGACATGAACGCGGAAGACTGACCTCGTCGCGCCCTACACTCGGCACCCTTTTGTAGGCCAATCCGGCCAGGCCATCTGCCCCCCCGACATGTTCAAGAACACCCTGATCTACCGCATCGAACACTGGGAAGCACCTGCGCTGCCCGAACTCGACGAACGCCTGGCCGGCGCCCGTTTCATCGAGTGTGGCGCCACGCAGCCCGAATCGGCGGGCTGGGTGGCCCCGCGTGGCGACAAACACGCGGCGCTGGCCGAAAGCATAGGCGGCCAGATCGTGCTGAAACTCTGCACCGAGACCAAGGCCGTGCCCGGCAGCGTGGTCAAGACCCAGGTGCAGGCCGAGCTGGACAACATCGAACAACAGACCGGCCGCCGCCCCAAGGGCAAACAGGCCAAGGAAGTCAAAGAAGCCGTGGTGCACGCGCTGCTGCCACGGGCCTTCCCCAAACGCAGCGACACCCTGGTCTGGCTGGACCCGGTGGCGGGTTATGTCTGGGTCGGCGCCGGCAGCACCAAGAAGGCCGACGCCGTCGTCACACGGCTGATCGAGTGGGCCGGCGGCGGCCTGAAGCTCAGCCTGGTGCAGACCGAGCTGGCGCCGGCCACCGCGATGGCGCAGTGGCTGGCCGACAAACAGGCGCCCGCCGGCTTCAGCATCGACCGCGAGTGTGAGCTCAAGCAGCCCGACAGCGAAAAGTCCACCGTGCGTTACGCGCGCCACACGCTGGACATCGACGAGGTCGGCCAGCACATCCAGCAGGGCAAGCTGCCCACACAGCTGGCGCTCACCTGGGCCGGCCGGGTGTCCTTCGTGCTGACCGAAGCACTGACGCTGAAGAAGATCCAGCTGCTGGACGTGGTGATGGAAAACGCCGGCATCGACGCGTCGCAGAGCGGCAAGGACGACGGTGGATTTGATGCCGACATCGCGATTGCCACCGGCGAGCTGCGGCAGCTGCTGCCCGACCTGATCGAGGCGCTGGGTGGGCTGCATGAACGCCAGGCGGTGGCGCCCACCCCCACGCCGGCCGCCGCCGGTGCGGCCGGCAGCCCCGATGTCGCCCCCTGGGACACGGTGCCGGCGTGAGCCCTGCACCACCACCGGCCCAGCCGCCAACTCAACCGCGCAACCCCTTGCACGGGGTCACGCTGGAGGCCATGGTGACGGCGCTGGTGGCGCACTACGGCTGGCCGGGGCTGGGTGAGCAGGTGCCGATCCGTTGTTTCACGCACGAGCCCAGCGTGGCATCCAGCCTGAAGTTCCTGCGCAAGACCCCCTGGGCGCGCGAGAAGGTGGAGAGCCTCTACGGCTTCATGCTGCGGGAGCAGCGGCGGCACGCTCCGCGTCCACCCACTGGCTGACCAGGCCACGGAATTGGCCCACGGCGCCGTCGAACAAGGGCACCGGCCGCATCGGCAGGTCCGGCGTGGCCAGGATCGCGCGGTACTGCGCGCTGATCATGTCCTTGTCCTCGTGAAAGGCCCGCACCAGCGTCTGGTACATGCGGCCCACGGTGTCGGGCGCCCGCTCAAAATCGCGCCGCTGGCAGCTCTGCTGGAAGAAGTAGTGCGTGCTGGTGGCCGTCTCGGGTGTGAGCGTCTGGCAGCTGTGCAGGCGCACGGTGCGGCTGTCGTCGTCGGGCGCGTCCATGGGCCTGCCGCCAGAGTCCATCAGCAGCGTGCCGGGCAGCACGAAGTGATAGTCGAACCAGCGTTCGAAGCGGCCTTCCAGGCCGTCGCGGAAGCTCTGCCAGTACGGCGACGGCGGCACATCGGGCACCCGGCGGGTGACCTTGACGCCGGTCGGCCGCCCGTCCGGCAGCCGCACCGGTTCGATGTGCTGGCGCGCACGGGCGATCTCCGGTGAGCCGCCCAGGGTGTTGGCGTGCACGTAGCTGAGGTGCGAGAAGTCCAGCAGGTTGTCGCAGATCAGCAGGTAGGGCACCTCGTAGTGCATGTATCCCGGCTGGTGGCACCAGCCGGGGTGATCGTTGGAGAAGTTGTCGGGCAGCAAGGTCTCGTCGGCCGCGGCCGGGTCGCCCATCCAGACAAAGACCCAGCGGTTCTTGGTCAGAACCGGGTAGCTGCGGACCTTCAGGTGCGGCGGCACCCTTGCCATGCCGGGCACCTCGATGCACTGGCCCGCACAGTCGAACTTCAGCCCGTGGTAACCACAGCGCACCGCATCACCTTCGCGCTGGCCGCAGGACAGCGGTGCCAGCCGGTGGCAGCAGCGGTCCAGCATCGCGGCCAGGCTGCCGTCGGCGCGGCGCAGCACCAGGAGGGGTTCGCCGAGCACGGTGCGGGTGAACAGCGTGTCGGGGCCGATCTCGTGGTCCCAGGCGATCACATACCAGCAGTTGCGGATGAACATGGGCGACTCCTGCATGGGGGTCACTGCGGCTCGATGCCGATTTCGCGGATCTTGCGCGAGATCACGTCGAACTCGGCGCGGTAGTTCGCCTGGAACTGCTCGGGCGTGGTGGCCATCACCTCCAGGCCACGTTCGACGATGGCGGCCGACACCTCGGGCAACACCAGGATGGCGCGGATCTCGGCCACCAGCCGCTGCGCCACCGCGGGTGGCAGCTTGGCCGGGCCGACCACGCTGATCCACACCGCGGCGTCGAAGATGGGGTCGTCCAGGCCCTGCTCGCGCATGGTCGGCACGTCCGGCAAGGCCTTGGAGCGTTCCCGGCCCAGGATGGCCAGCGGCCGGATCTTGCCAGCCGCCACATGCTGCTTGGCCAGGCCGGCGGAGGTGAGGCCCAGGCTCACGGTCTTGGACAGCAGGTCCTGCATCACCGCCGCTTCGCCACGCTGCGGCACATGCACCATGCCCGCGCCCAGGCGCTGGTTCAGCGCTTCACCGGCGATGTGGCCCAGGCCGCCCACGCCCCAGGAGGCATAACTCATCTGGCCCTTGTGCTCGGCGGCGTAGCGGCGCAGATCGGCCAGGTTGCGCAGCGGCAGGTCGGCATTGGCGCTGATGACGGCGGGGCTGAAGACGGCCTGCGTCAGCAGCGTCAAGTCCCGCTGCGGGTCGTAGGGCAGGTTCTTGAACAGCGAGACGTTGTTGATCAACGAGTCGCCCAGCGTGAAGGCCAGCGTGTGGCCGTCGGGTGCCGCGCGGGCCACCTCGCCCACGCCCAGCGCGCCCGAGGCGCCGGTGCGGTTGTCCACCACCACCGGCTGGCCGAACAGCTTGGACAGGCGCTCGCCGACCAGGCGCGCCAGGAAGTCCGAGGCACCGCCCGCCGGGTAGGGCACGACAAAACGCAGCGGGCGCGACGGGAAACTGCCCTGCGCCCGCAGCCCCAGCGGCGCGACAAGCGGTGACAGCGCGGCGGCTGCAAACAGGCGGTGGGCGGTGCGGCGGTCCATGCAGGTCTCCTTCAGGCCGCATCGGGGTGTGCGGCAGGAAAAAGACTCTAGGAACCGCCCTCCTCCGCGTCTGTCCCCTGCGGCTGGCACGGGAAAACACCTGTCTCCTGCCCAAGCCCCAGCCACCACACCAGCGCCAGGCGGCTGTGCAGGTGCAGCTTGCCGTAGACCCGCTTGCGCAAGGTGAGCACGGTGGACGGCGCCACACCCAGGTCGGCGGCGATGCCGTCGTTGCTCAGCCCGGCCGCGATGCGTGCCGCCACCTGCCGTTCCCGCGGTGACAGCGTTGGTGCCCGTTCGCCCAGGCGTGATGCGGCCACGGCCACGCGGTCGGCCGGCGGCGCCACCGCACACAAACGGGGCTGCAGCGCAGTGCGCAGCAGCGGCGCCACATCACGCAGCCGGTCGAGTTCGCCGTCGTCGAACTCGCCGCCGGGTGTGTTGCGGTACAGGTTCACCGAGTACGCGCGCCCGCCGCCGGCAAACAGCAGGCTGATGCGGCCAGCCAGGTGCTCGCGCTCGAAGATGGCCTCGCGCCAGGCCGGGTCGGGGATCTCGCGCTGGCGGTAGTGCAGCAGGTCGACGCGCGGCGCATCGGCATCCAGCAAGGCCAGGTCGGCCGCCAGCCCGGCCGCGTCGTCGTGGCGGAAGAAGCCGCTGCGGTACAGCGAAAAACAGCGCGCCGTGGTGTCCTGCGCCGCGCGGGTGCGGCAATGGCCTTCCAGCTGATGCGGGGCGCTCGCGCCGCGGTACTCGACCAGCGTCACGTAGTCCAGCGGCAGCACACGGCCCAGGAAACCCAGCGCCGCGCGCCCTGGGCTGCGGTGTTGCAGGTCCTGCAGCAGGCCCACCACGGCGGCCGTGGACACACACGATTCGCGCGCGGCGTCGTGCAGGGTCCAGTGGCGGGCCATGGTGGGGGGCCTGGCGGGAGCGGTGGCTCAGGCCAGCGGGATGAAACTCTTGAGCGGACGCGCAGAGTCGCAGGCGGCCGCCGGGTCGGGGCTCAGGCCCAGCTCCAACAGCCGCCGCGCCGCCAGGTGGTCCATCGGCGCGTTGACCGACTCCACGCAGGCCAGCCGCCCGCAGGCGTAGTGCAGCACTGAAAAGCTCGCCGGCGTGGCCCCGGGGCGGCGATGGAGATCGGCCCCGGCCGGCGCCAGGCCGGCCATCTGCAGCCGAATGGCGCCTTGCTCCGACCAGAACCAGGGCACGGGCGCGGCGGGGGGCGGCGCACCGGTCAGCGTGGCCAAGGCCCACTTGGCCTGGTCGTTGGCGTTTTGCACCGATTCCAGCCGCAGGCGCGTGGGCACAGGTCCGCTGCCGGGCAGCGGAAAATTGCAGCAGTCCCCGACCGCCAGGATGTGCGGGTCGGACGTGCGCAGCATCGTGTCCACCACGATGCCGTTGTCGCAGGCCAGTCCCGCGGCGGCGGCCAGCGTGGTCTCGGGCTCGGCGCCGACACCCAGCAGCAAGGTGTCGATGGCCTGGCGCTCGCCGTTGACCTGCAACGCCACCAGCCGGTCGCCCTGCAGCTCGATGCCGGCCACCGTGGCCCCCAGCCGAAGATCGATGCCGGCGGCGCGGTGCCCGTCCTGCACATGGGCCGACAGCACGGGCGAGACAGAGCGCTGCATCAGCCGCGGTGCGGCCTCCAGCACCTGCACAGCCTTGCCCAATGCGGCGGCCGTGGCCGCCACCTCCAGGCCGATGAAACCACCGCCCAGCACCGTGAGCCGCTGCATCGCCGGCAAGGTCGCCCGCAGGCGCGTGGCATCGCTGGCGTTGCGCAGCACGTGCACGTTGGCCAGGCCCGGGTGCAGCGGCGGCAGCGCCCGCGCGCGCGCGCCGGTGGCCAGCACCAGCTGGCCATAGGGCAGCCGCGCGCCGCTGGCCAGCTGCAGCTGCTGCGCCGCGCGGTCAATGGCCACCGCCGCATCGCCCAGGTGCACGGTGATGCCCTGCTCGGCAAACCAGCCGGCGCTGCGGTGGGCCTGCAGCGCGTCGTCTTGCTGTTTCAGGAAGGCCTTGGACAGCGGCGGGCGCTGGTAGGGCAGCACCGGCTCGGCGCAGACCAGCGTGGTCTGCGCGCCCAGGCCAGCGGCCGCCAGCGCGCTGCACAGTTGCACGCCGGCATGGCCGCCGCCGACGATGACGATGGCTTCACTCATCGGTGGGCTCCGCGGGGGCACGCCGGCGTTTGCCAGCCTGCGGGAAGTGTTGCGCCACGTAGGCCGTGGTGGCGGTCTCGACGGCCGGCAGGTTCTCGTGCAGGCGCCGCAGCAGGCTGATCAGCACCTCTCGCTCGGCGGCGTCGAGCACGGCCAGGAAGGCCTGTTCACGCGCCAGCGCGATGCCCAGGATCTGGTCGTGCAGCGCGCGGCCGGCGGGCGTGAGCGTGGCGATGCGCACACGCCCATCCTCGGCGTCCAGGCCCAGCGTGATCAGGCCACGGGCCTGCATGCCCTTGAAGCAGCGGCTCACCGAGGCCTTGTCCATGCCAATGATGCGCGAGACCTGCTGCGCCGAGATCGAATTGTGGATCGCCAGCAGCACCAGGCAGCGCCAGGTTTCGATGCCGACGTCGAAGACCTGCAGGTAATGCTGCGACGCGCCGCGCGAGAGCTTGTTGGCGATCCAGGTCAGGAAGGCCGGCACGTAGCGGTCGAGGTCGGCGACCGGCGCGGTGGCCGGTGCCACGGTCGGCGCTGCGGTGCGCCGGGCCTTCATCGGCGCCGCCTCATGTCTGCCGGTCCGGGATCTGCACCCGCAGGCCGTCCAGCGCGGGCTCGATGCGGATCTGGCACGACAGCCGGCTTTCAGGCCGGCGCTCGGCCGCAGTGCACTCCAGCAGCTCCAGCTCGTTGGGCAGCGGCGCCGGCAGCCGGGCCACCCAGGCCGGATCGACATAGACATGGCAGGTGGCGCACATCGCCGAACCGCCACATTCGGCCACGATGCCAGCGATGCCGGCGCCCGAGGCCACCTGCATCAGGCTG
The DNA here is from genome assembly GCA_018780805.1 of Rubrivivax sp. Taxonomy (GTDB): domain Bacteria; phylum Pseudomonadota; class Gammaproteobacteria; order Burkholderiales; family Burkholderiaceae_C; genus Rubrivivax. The sequence continues at coordinate 18,873 of JADMJD010000036.1, forward strand.
ACGCCCACGGGCGCCTCCAGGCCATGTTCGCTGCCGTCGGGCAACAGGAAGACAAGATCAGGCATGGCGGGATTCTCTCAGGCAGGGCTCGGCGGGGATCAAGCGGGGATCAGACGCAGGGGCAGGCTGCCCAGCGCACGCAAGGTGTTGTTGAGCCGGCGCGTGTGCGGGCCGGTGCACTCGATGCGCTTGACGCGGCGGGCCAGCGCGGCCAGCACCACCTCGCCCTCCAGCCGCGCGACGGCCTGGCCCACGCAGCCGTGGATGCCCGAGCCAAATGCCATGTGGCCGCTGGGCCGGCGCAGGATGTCGTAACGGTCGGGCTCGGGCCACTTGCGCGGGTCGCGGTTGGCGGCAGCCAGCAGGCACAGCACCTTGGTGTCGGCGGCCACCGGCACGCCGGCGATCTGTGTGTCCACCGCCGCGGTGCGGAAGAAGGTCTGCGCGGTCGATTCCCAGCGCAGCGCTTCTTCGAACGCGGGCCGGGCCAGCGTGGGGTCGGCATGCAGCTGGGCGTAGGCCTCCGGGTGCTGCGCCAGCGCGAACAGCGCATTGCCCAGGCCGTTGACCGTGGTGTCGACGCCTGCGCTGAGGAAGCTGCGCACCAGCATCGGCGCCTGTTCCTGGCTGATCTCGCCGGCATCGGCTGCCTGGTAGATCTGGTCGCCAAAACCGCCGGGGCGCAGGTGCTCGCGCTGGCAGTGGGCCATGATCCAGGCCGTCACCGGGCCCACCTTCTCCACGCTTTTTTCGAACAAGGCGTTGCGCGGCCCCATGGAGTTGAAGACCATGTCGCCGTACAGCAGCAGGTTCTCGCGTTCGGGGCCGTCGGCCAGGCCCACGGCGTCCGGGAAGACCTTCAACGGGTAGGCCTGGGCCAGGTCGTGGATGCCGCAGATCTCGCCCTTGTTCTCGCCCTTCTGCAGACAGCGGTCCACCAGCGCCTCGGCCTCGGCGGCAAAACCTGCGCGGATCTGCTGCACCGCCTTCGGGCTCATGATGCGCGACAGCACGGCGCGCGTCTGCGTGTGCAGCGGCGCATCGGCCTCCAGGATCAGGCTCCTGGGCCGGAACGGTGGCTCGCGGTGGAAGTTGGTCAGGCCCACGCCCGCGCCGCTGATGAAATGTGTGTGGTCGCCCAGCACGGCCTGCACCTGCTCGTGCCGCGCACAGGCCACCAGCGTGGGATACGGTCTCAGCCGCACCACCGGCCCGGCCTCGCGCAGCTGCTGGTGCATCGGGTAGGGGGCGATCAGGTGCTCGGGCGCGTAGGGATCGATGTCCAGCTCGGGGATCATGGGGGCTCCTGGGGTCGGTGCGCGTTTCAGAGGACGTTTCAATGAGCGCCGACGCCCACCAGGCGCTCCAGCGTGGGGGTGTCGGCGGCCAGTGCATCGGCCGCGGCGGCGTGCACGACACGCCCGTGTTCCAGCACCAGCGCCCGCTGCGCGTAGGCCAGCGCCTCCTGCACCTGCTGCTCGACGATGACGACGGAGACACCGGCCATGCGGCGAAAAGCCTGCAGCAGCTCCTGCCGGATCAGCGGCGCCAGGCCTTCCAGCGGCTCGTCCAGCAGCAGCAGCCGGGGCTGGCCCAGCAGCGCACGCGCCACGCTGAGCATCTGCTGCTCGCCGCCGCTGAGCTGTGCGCCGCCGTTGCGTCGGCGTTCGGCCAGGCGCGGGAACAGCGCATAGGCTTCGTCCAGTGCCGTGCGCGGCCGCTGTTTGAGCCCGGCGACGAGGTTCTCCTCGACGCTGAGCGACGGGAAGATGTCGCGCGTCTGCGGCACGTAACCCAGACCGCGCTGGGCGCGCTGGTGCGGCGCCAGGCCGGCCAGGTCCTGGCCGTCGAACAGCACGCGGCCCTGGGTCAGCGTGGCCAGGCCCATCACCGCGCGCAGCAGCGTGGTCTTGCCCACGCCGTTGCGCCCGATCACGGCCAGGCGTTCACCCGGCTGCACCTGCAGAGACAGGCCGTTCAGCACCGTGGTGGGGCCGTAACCGGCGACCACGGCTTCCACCTGCAACAAGGGCGTGGCCACCGTCAGTGCCCCAGGTAGGCCGCGCGCACGCGGCTGTCGCGCCGGATCTCGTCCGGCCGGCCATCGGCCAGCACGGCCCCATCGGCCAGCACCACGATGCGCTGCGCGAAGCGGAAGACCAGGTCCATGTCGTGTTCGATGATCAGCACCGCCAGGTCCGGCGGCAGCGCGTCCAGCGCCGCCAGCAGGCGGGCGCCCTCGCCTTGCGGCACGCCGGCCATCGGCTCGTCCAGCAGCAGCACACGCGGTTTCAGCGCCAGTGCGAGTGCGATCTCCAGCAAGCGTTGTTCGCCGTAGGCCAGGCGCTCGGTGGGCAGGGCCGCGTGCGCCGCCAGGCCCAGCGTGGCCAGCAGTGCCAGCGCCTCCTGGGTCAGCGCCGGGTAGGCGTGCACCGGCCGCCACCAGCGCCCGGTGAGGCCTTCGCGTTCAAACAAGGCCAGCTCCACCTGGCGCTGCACCGGCAGCTGCGGCGCCAGCGTCGTGATCTGGAAGGTGCGGGCCAGGCCGGCACGCACCCGTGCCGCCTGCGGCAGCGCCGTGATGTCCTGCTCATGCAGCGCAATGCGCCCGCTGCTGGGCGCCAGCACGCCGCTGATCAGGTTGACCAGCGTGGTCTTGCCCGCGCCGTTGGGCCCGATCAGGGCCAGGCGCTCACCCGCGTGCAGCTGCAGCGTGACGCCACGTGTCACGTGCAGCCCGCCGAAGTGTTTGTCCAGCGCCTGCAGGTGCAGCACGGTGTTCATCAACGCGCCCCCCAGCGGCCGCGCAGCCAGGCCCAGGCCTGGCCCGGCGGCAGCAGCACCACGGCCATCAGCGCCGCGCCGACCACGAACAGCCAGTGGTACGGGTTGAAGGACGAGGCCGTGTGGTGCAGCAGCGTGAACACCAGCGCCCCGATCAGCGCGCCGTGCAGACGGCCGGCCCCGCCCAGCACCAGCATCACCAGGATCTCGGCCGAGAGCGCAAACGACAGGCTGTCCAGCCCGACGATGGCATTCGTCTGCGCCGATACCGCGCCGGCCGCACCCGCCAGCGCCCCGGCCGCCGTGTACACCGCCAGCAGGCGCCAGAACACCGGCGTGCCCAAGGCCGCCATGCGGGCGCGGTTCTGATGGATGCCGCGCACCGACAGGCCGAAGGGCGAATCCACCAAGCGACGCGCCAGGTAGTAGCCCAGCACCAGCACGGCCAGGGCGTAGAGCGCGCCGGTGCGGCCGAAGAGGTCGAACTCGAAGACACCGAACAAGGGCCCGACGGTGTAGCCGCTCAGCCCGTCGTCACCGCCCGTCCAGGCGCGCCCGGTGTTGGCCAGGCTGAGCAGGATCTGCGAGGCCGCCACCGTCAGCATCAGGAAGGTGAAGCCCTGGTAGCGCAGCAGGAAGGCGCCGGTCAGCAGCGCCGTCAGCCCGCCGGCGGCGATGCCGAGTGCCAGGCCGAACAGCGGGTCCGGGTGCAGGCGCAGCGCGGCCAGGCCGGCGGCATAGGCGCCGACGCCGAACAAGGCGCCGTGTCCCAGCGTGGGCAGGCCGGCGATGCCCACCACCAGGTCCAGCGACAGCACCAGCAGCATCACCGTGACGATGCGCGTGACCAGGCCCAGCTGGTCCGGCAGGGCCCACCAGGCCAGCAGCCCGAGGACCAGCACCAGGCCGGGTGCACGCCAGGCCGGCGCGCAGGGGGCAGCGGTGGCCGCGTGATCGCTCATCGCTTCAACAGCCCGTTCGGGCGCCAGGCCAGCAGCAGGCCCATCACGACAAAGAAGAACAGGCTGCCCCACTGAGAGGCCAGGTACTTGCTGGCTGTTTCCACCGTGCCCAGCACCACGGCCGCGGCCAGCGAGCCGCCGATGCGGCCCATGCCGCCCACGGCCACCACCACCAGCACCAGCACCAGGTACTTCAGCGCGTAGTAGGGCTCCAGCGGCATCAGCTCGGCGCCCAGCACACCGCCCAGACCCGCCAGGCCGGCGCCGACGGCAAAACTCAGGCATTGCACGCGGCGGATCGGGATGCCCAGTGCGGCGGCGGCATCGGGTTTGTCCACCGCCGCGCGCAGCCACACCCCAAACCGCGTGCGGGCCACCACCCAGGCCGCCGCCAGCGCCACGGCCAGACCCATGGCGATGACAAACAGACGCTGCGCCGGCAGCGTGCGGAAACCCAGGTCCACCGATTGCGCCAGCAGCGGCGGCAGCGGGATCAGCTGCACCTGCGGGCCCACCAGCGCGTTGGTCGAGGCGATCAGCGCAAAGGTCAGGCCGATGGTGAACAGCACCTGGTCCAGATCGCTGCGCCGGTACAGGTGGCGCAGCACCAGCGCCTCCAGCAGCGCGCCCAGCACCCCGGCGGCCAGCACGCCGACCGGCAGCGCGAGCCAGAAGCTGACACCCTGCTCACGCACCAGCAGCGCAGTGCAGTAGCCGCCCACCATCGCAAACGCCCCGTGGCTCAGGTTCACGAAGCGCATCAGCCCCAGCGTGACCGACAGCCCCACGGCGATGATGAACAGCACCATGCCGTAGGCCAGCCCGTCGGTGAGGATGTTGGCCAGCGTGAGCATCGTGGGGTCCGGCAGCGGCAGCGTTTACTTGACGTCGAAGCCGTGGTCCGGCTGCGGACCGAAGCTCTGCAGCTCCTTGTTGACCAGTTGGCCACCCACTTTCTCGACCTTGCGCAGGTAGACGTTCTGCACGATGTGGCGGGTGCGCGGGTCGATCTGCACCGGGCCGCGCGGGCTCTCCCACTTCAGCGCCTTGGCGGCGGCCAGGGCCTGGGCGCCGTCCTTCTGGCCGCTGGTGGCCTCGATCATCTTGTGGATCACGAACATGCCGTCCCAGGCGCCGACACTGGCGTAGTTGGCCACCGCGTTCGGGTCGCGTTTTTTCAGCGCTTCGACAAAGGCCTTGTTGGCAGGTGAATCGTGCGCGGCGGAGTAGTGGAAGGCCGTGGTCAGGCCCAGCGCCGAATCGCCGAACTTCTGCAGGTCGAACTCGTCGGTCTCGGCGGTGCCGAGGAACTCGATGCCGGCCTGCTTCAGCCCGTTTTCGTTGTAGGCCTTCACGAAGCCCAGGTTGGGCGGGCCGCCGGGCAGGAAGGTGTAGACCGCCTGCGCGCCACTGGCCTTGATGCGCTGCACGAAGGGCGCAAAGTCGGTGGTCGCAATCGGCATGCGGATGCTCTCCACCGTGGTGCCGCCCTGTTTGCTGAACTCGGCCTTCCAGGCGTTTTCGGCGTCCACGCCGGGGCCGTAGTCGGTGACGGCGGTGACCACCTTCTTCAGGTTCTGCTTGGCGGCCCATTGCGCCAGTGGCACCGTCACCTGCCACAGCGTGTAGGACGTGCGCACAAAGTAGGCCGACTTGTCGGTGATGCTGGAGGTGGCGGCGTTGAAGATCACCGTTGGCGTCTTGCTCTGCTCGATCAGCGGCGCCACGGCCATCGCGTTGGGTGTGAAGACAAAACCGCCCAGGTAATCGACCTTGTCCTTGACGATCAGCTCCTGCACGAGGGTGCGGGTCTGGGTGGGGTTGGGGCCGCCGGTGTCGCGGTAGACCAGCTCCACGTCCTTGCCGGCGAGCTTGCCACCCTGGGCCGCGAGGTAGGCCTCGGCGCCGTTGCGGAACAGCGTGCCGTAGTGGGCAAACGGCCCCGAGAACGGGCCGACGATGCCGATCTTCACGGTCTGCGCCGCGCTGCCCAACGCGCTGAGTGTGAGGCCGGCCACCACGGTGGCCAGGCGGAGTTTCCTGTTCATGCACTGTCTCCTGCGGTGCGCAGCCGGGGCCTGCTGCGCGGGTTGATCGATGTCCAGGCCCGTTCTTGTTGGTTGCTATTTCAACCAGTTGATATACCAACCATTTAGAGGACAAACCCTGAGCACAGGGCCGGCGCCAATGCGGCCGCACCGCTGCCCGCACATTCATCGGTCGGACATGGAGATTGCCGACGATGCCGGTTCCCAGCCACCCGCCATGTCGCATGACAGGCCACAGGACAACCTCCACCATGAAGATTCGCCAACTGATGTTTGTCTCCGCCTTCGGCGTCAGTGCCCTGGCCGCACACGCCCAGGTGCTGACCGGATGGGCCCAGATGCCCGCGGCCACGTTTGCCGACGGCCCCACCTCGGGCCAGTTTGCCGGCGCCAACCCGTATGGCACCAACGTGCCGCCCTACGTCGGCCAACAGCCGGTGCAGGGCTTTTCCGGTGTGCTGCCCGGCCCGCGCCGCAACACCTTCGAGTTCCTGGTGGACAACGGCTTTGGCGGTTACAGCAACTCCGCCGATGCGCTGCTGCGCAGCTACACGCTGAAGATCAACTGGAAGACCCGCCGGGGTGGCGCGGCCAGCGTGACACCGGTGGACCGCCAGACCGGCCGCACGCGCGCCGCCTTTGACAGCCGCACCCGCATCACGCTCAACGACGCCGACAAGCGGCTGACACTGCCCATCCAGGCCGACTTCGAGCACTACTACAACGACCCGAGCAAACCCCTGGTCGACCCCACGATCCGCGCCGGCCGGCTGCTGACCGGCGCTGACTTCGACGTCGAGTCCTTCCGCCGCGACGCGCAGGGCCACCTGTGGTTCGGCGACGAGTTCGGGCCCTACCTGATCAAAACCGACGCCAGCGGCAAGGTGCTGCGCGCGCAGATCCCGCTGCCCGGCGTGTGGTCGCCGGAACACCAGGACGTGCGGGCCGGCACGGCCACGGCCAACCTCGGCGGCTCCGGCGGCTTCGAGGGCATGGCCTTGAACAAAAGCGGCAACCGCCTGTACACGCTGCTGGAAAAAACCGTGACCGGCGACACCGCCAAAACCCTGCGCATCAACGAGTTCGACCTGGCCACCGAGGCCTACACCGGCTGGCAGGTCTTCTACCCGCTGGCAGCCGACGGCACGGCCATCGGCGACATGGTGGCCATCGACGACACACGTTTCATCGTCATCGAGCGCAACGGCGGCACCAACACCAACGGCACCGCGCCGTTCAAGAAGCTCTACCTCGTGGACATCACCGGCCTGGCCAGCGGTGCCACGGTGCAGAAGACCGAGCTGGTGGACCTGATGGCACTGGCCGACCCGGACGACCTGAACGGCGACGGCAGCACGGTGTTCACGCTGCCCTACGTGACCATCGAAAACGTGCTGGTGCTCGACCGCTGGACGCTGCTGGTGGCCAACGACAACAACTTCCCGTATGGCGGTGGCCGCGCCCTGGCCTCGGACAACACCGAGTTCCTGCGCATCCGCCTGCCGCAGCCGCTGGCCAGGCGCTGACCCGCCGCGGGGCGTGTCACACCACTGACACACGCGGGATGCACGCTGCTGGGTTGGCCTGACCCAGCAGCCCCTTGACCCCACCCGCAGCCCCTCCGACATCCCCCGCTGCCGCAGCGCGCTGGCCCCGGCTGTCCGCAGGCGCCGCGCGCAGCAGCTCGCTGGCCGGCCTGGCGCTGGCCCAGGCACCCGAGAGCCTGGCCTACGGCCTGCTGGTGCTGGCGCCACTGGGACCGGGGCACGCCCCGCAGGCCATGGGCCTGGCCCTGCTGTGCGCGGTGCTGGCCAACGCGGTGGCCGGGCTGGCCGGTGGCGGGCGGCTGATCACCGCGCCCCGCGCCGCGCTGGCGCTGCTGAGCGGCGCGCTGGTCGAGACCCTCGTCAGCTACCGCGGGCCGGAAGGGCCACTCGCCGTGCCGCATGTGCTGGGCCTGCTGGCCGCCGGGCTGATGGCAGGCGGCGCGCTGCAGATGTTGCTGGGCTGGCTGCGCATCGGCGACATCGTCAAGTACACCCCGCACCCGGTGCGCCTGGGGCTGGCCAGCGGCATCGGCCTGCTGTTGGCGGGCAGCGCCTGGCCTGCGGTGATGGGCCTGGGTTTTGGCGGCGGCTGGCCCACCGACCCGGCGGCCTGGCGGCCCGGCGCCTGGGCCGTGGCCGCCGTGACGCTGCTGGCCGCGGGGGCCGCGGCCCGGCTGGGCCTGGGCCGCACACGCGCGGCCAGCCTGGGCCAGGCCGCGCCGCTGCTGTGCGGCCTGGCGGCGGGCACCGCGTTGCAGGCGGTGCTGCAGGCCTTCAGCACCACCCTGCCCGCGTGGAGCACGCCCGGCGCCACCGCGGGCGTGCCGCAGCTGCCGCTGCCCTGGTTCACATCGCCCGGCGCCTGGCCGGCGGGCGACTGGCTGCCACCCGTGCTGCTGGCACCGCTGGCCCTGTTTGCCGCGACGCTGGCGGCGCTGGGCGCGCTGGACACCTTGCTGGGCTGCTCGTTGGTGGACGGGCAGGCGGATGGACAGACAGATGGACAGGCAGACGGACAGACAGATGGCCAGACCGACCCCAGCCACACGCGCCACGACGCCAACCGCGTGCTGCGTGCCCAGGGCCTGGCCACGTTGCTGGCGGGCGCGGTGTGCAGCATGCCGGCGTCGCCCTCGGCCCAGCGCTCGCTGGCGCTGCTGCGCGCCACGCCCGGCCTGCGCCACGCCACGTTGGGCTACGCCGTGGCGCTGGCGCTGTGGCTGCTGCTGGTGCCGGGCTGGCTGGGCGTGTTGCCGCTCAGCGCCATCGGCGCACTGCTGCTGCAACAAGGCCTGCAGTCGGTGGACCCATGGCTGCTTCGGCTGCCGTTCTCGCTGCTGCACGGGCGTGCCGGTGGGGACTTGCTCACGCTTGAGCAGCGCCGGGTGCTGCGCGACAACTGGGCCGTGGCCGCCGGTGTCACGCTGACCAGCCTGGTGCTGGGCCTGGCCGCCGCGGTGGCCGTGGGCGCGGCCTTTGCGGTGCTGCTCTTCGTGCGCGCCAACATGCGGCCCGTGGTGCGCAGCCAGCACAGCGGCCTGCAACGCCGATCACTCAAGGTGCACAGCCCGCAAGTGGAGGCGCTGCTGCAGGGCCAGGCGCAGCACATCCAGGTGCTGGAGTTGCAGGGTGCGCTGTTCTTCGGCACGGCCGATGCATTGCGCGACTGCCTGGCGCAGCAGCCGGCCGACATCCACACCGTGGTGCTGGACCTGTATGGCGTCAGCGAGATCGACGCCACCGGCGCGCGCATCCTGCTGGAGACGGCCGGCGGCTGGGCCCGCCAGGGCCGCCACCTGCTGGCCGCTGAATGGCCGGCGGGCGACCCGCGCCGCCATGTGGTGGACGCCATCGCGCAATCGTCCGGCCTGCCTGCACTGGCCTGGGCGCCCGACACCGACACCGCGCTGGAGCAGGCCGAGGAGCACCTGCTCGCGCGGCTGCCGCTGCCCACGTTGCCGGCGGCACGGGTGGCCCTGGGCGACACGCTGCTGGCCCACGGGCTGGCGGCCGAGGAGCTGGCCCTGCTGGCCGCAGTGATGCAGCCGGTGGCCTATGCGCGTGGCGAGGCCATCTTCCGCGCCGGTGACACCGCCGATGCACTGCTGGTGAGCCTGCAGGGCAACATCGGCGTGTTCCTGCCGGGCGGCGGCCGGCGGCTGGTGTGTTTCGGGCCCGGCACGCTGCTGGGCGAGATGGCGGTGTTGGCCCGTGGCACCCGTTCGGCCGACGCGCGGGCAGAGAGCCCCGTCCACGCGCTGCGGCTGACGGTGCAGGCGCTGGACACGCTGCAGGCCGAGCAGCCGGTGCTGGCAGCCAAGCTGCACGCCAACATCGCCCGCCACCTCTCGGCCCGGCTGCGGGCGTTGACACAAGACCTGCAGACCTGGATGGCGCGCGGCGCGGGCGCGCTGCCAGCCGTTGCGCTGGGCCCGGCGCAGGCACGCGGGGACGAGGCCGGGGTGGGCTGACCTTGCCGGTGTCGAATCGGCGATGCTTCGGGCGTCGTGCCTGCATCCACCCACCGGACCCACCCATGAGAAATCGTTTGAACTTCACGGCCCCCCTGTCGGCCGCCATCCTGGCCTTGGCCACCACGGCCACCCACGCCGCCCCCACGGCCTACCTGATCGACCCGACCCACACCTTCCCCAGCTTCGAGGCCGACCACCTGGGCATTTCCATCTGGCGCGGCAAGCTCAACAAGAGCAGCGGCCGGGTGCTCTACGACAAGGCCACCGGCACCGGCACCGTCGAAGTGAGCACCGAACTCGCCAGCATCGACTTCGGCATGGACGCCCTGGCCACCTGGGCCCGCGGCAAGGACTTCTTCGACGTCAAGAAACACCCCCGCGCGGTGTTCAAGGGCACGCTGCAGAACCCCGTCAACGGCGTGCCGACACAACTGGTGGGCGAGCTGACGATGCGCGGCGTGACCCGCCCGCTGACGCTGACCGTGCACGCGCTGAAGTGCATCCCACACCCGATGCTCAAGCGCGACTACTGCGGCGCTGACGCCAGCGGCAGCTTCAACCGCGACGACTTCGGGCTGAGCGCGGGCAAGGACTACGGGTTCAAGATGACTGTGGATCTGCGGATCCAGGTGGAGGCGGTGGCGGAGAAGTGAGGTGGGAGGCGGGCCGGGACAACCGGGGGAACCGTGCGCTGTGGTCCTGAAAGGAGATGGACCGAGCGTCGGCAATGCAACGGTTGCAGGCCTCCACGTTCGGCTGGGGTACTCACGTTGACCGGCATCAAGCAGTCGTTCGCCGAAGCGCAGATGCGCTGGCTGAATGTCGCATGGCTGGCGAACAGCCGCCGGCGGGTCGACGCGGGCCGCATCATCACTGTCCATGAAACCGAATCCTGAGCCCGTGGGTGTAGCGACCGCGCCCAACCAAGGGGCGCCAAGGAACCCGCTCAGCCCGAAGAAGCTGTTGATGACGAAGTGGACGGCGGTGACGCCGCGCAACCGCGAAAAACACTTCGTCGTCACGCACGTCATCGAACCCGAACCACCCTCGATGCGCGTCGAGCAGGTCGAATTGGAGGCCGTTCATTCCAAGCAGGTGTATCTGCTGCACTGGCGCGAACTGACCGACGCGAGCCTTTGGCGCCAAGGCTGGGTTTGACGGGAGGTCGTCTCGCGCGGCGGCTGTACGCGAAGGGGGATTCACGCTCTCGACCCGCTCCAGACATTGAAGGCCTTCAGCAGCACGCCGCATTTGCCAAGCGGGACTCTGCACGAGCCAACGGTTCCAGGCGCGTCATACTTGCTGCGAGGCTCTTAAGTGCCTGTCCGTCTTCCTGTCCGTCTGAACCCACTGCGGAGACACCGATGCCCGACGCCGCCCTGCTGAAACCGCTGTGCGAAGACCTGGCGCTCGCGCTGCGCGCGGCCGCCCATCACGGCCTGAGCGAAGGTGTGTGCAACCATTTCAGTGTGGCGCTGCCCGACGACAGCCACAGCTTCCTGATCAACCCGCGCGGGCTGCACTGGAGCGAGATCGGCCCCGACGACATCGTGCTGGTCGACGAACACGGCACCGTGCTGCAGGGCCGCCACCGCGTCGAGCCCACTGCCATGTTCATCCATGCCACAGCGCACCGCATCACCGGCCAGGCGGTGGTGCTGCACACCCACATGCCCTATGCCACCGCGCTGACGCTGACCACCGACCGCGCGCTCGACACCTGTTCCAGCCAGGGCGCCATGCGCTTCCATGGCCGCATCGGCGTCGATGCCGACTACAACGGCCTCGCGCTGGACTGGGCCGAAGGGGAGCGCATCGCGCGGTCGATGCAGGGCAAGGACGTCGCCTTCCTCGGCAACCACGGCGTCATCGTCTGCGGCGCCACCGTGGCGCATGCCTATGACGACCTGTACTACCTGGAGCGTGTGTGCATGCACCAGGTGCTGGCAATGAGCACCGGCCGCCCGCTGGCGCGGGTCAACGAGAAACTGTCCGCGCATGTGGCCCGGCAGATCCAGGGCGAGCGCGAGCAGTCGGACCTGTATTTCGAGGCGCTGCGACGGATGCTGCCGGCGCCGCGGTGAAACTCGCTCTGGCGGCCCACACCTGCGCAAGCATCTGGTGACTCGAGGCTTTGCTGAAGGCAACACTTCATCGTCACTGCGGCGAGCGGGTCAACGCCTGCTGCAATCGCATGGCGCGAGACCGCAACGACACGTCGCTCGAATACCCGCCCAGAAGGGATTCGTACAAGGCCAGGCATCGGGCGGTGAGCGTGGCATCGATCCCTGCGAGGTGCACGCGCAGCGCGTCCGCACTCGCCGATTCTCCCGGGTATACCGCGTGGCTGTTGGCCCAATGTGCAAGGAGCAACCACGCCTCATCGACGTCCAGGCCGAGATCAACCGCTCGATCGACCGCCCGTTGCACGTCACCGGGCTGACCGAATGCGATGCAGCGAACTGCCAGACCGTGGGCCGTGCCGACGGAAGAAAGGTGCTCAACGACGGTGGCCAAAATGCCATCGAGCCATGCCGGGCGGTGCAGATCCTCGCGCGCCTTCATGGACTCGAAGGCTGAACCGTCGACCGTGTGCCGGCTGAACCGGGCCTTCGGCGATGGGCTGGCGGCATGGCTGGCCCTCCGAATCACGACGGGGGCGATGGAAAGCGAGTCCGCGTGGGGGGCATGGCTGGTGACGCTTCCGACCCCGCCCCATCCCGCGGCGAGCATTGAACGCACGCGGTGCAACTCGGCTTCTTGACTTGACTTGTCGGCCTCAGCACGCTCGTGCACGAGGATGCAGTTGGTGTGTTCGCTCATCAGCTGGTACGACACCGCCAGGACGCGAACGTCCTCGTCGTTGGCCGCCTCCAGTCGACTCGCGCAGGCCATTCTGGCCAGCACGTCGCCCGGGCTTGAATCAACCGCCTCCCCACGGGCCAGCTCTGTGTCCACGCCATGCTCATTTGTCGCCATCAACCGAACCCGAGGGGCCGGCACACCAGGCGGCAGCCCGGCAAATCCGATCACCGTGTCGCCGCCGAAGACGTTTGCCGGCAGTGGGGTCTGCCAGGTGGGTTGCGTTCCCCATTCGATGCGAGCCTGCCGCCACAGGGGTTGGCGGATGCGCACCAGCATGCGGGCTGCTGCTGCGTGGAGCGATTCGCCCGGCGTGGCAAATTCGCAAGCGCCGCCGGTGGCCTCGGCCAACGATCGCAGCACACCGGAGGCAGGTGCCGAACCGACGCCGACCGCAAACACCCGGTGCCGGCTCGCACGGGCAGCGGCGATCACCTCGTCAGCATTCCAGATCTCGCCGTCGGTGAGCAGCAGCACATCGCTGCCGGCAGAACCATCGGGCACGCGCAATGCAAAGACGGCCTTCAATGCTTCCACCATTTCGGTGCCGCCCAGATCGGCGTCGATGCCATCCACCATGGGCTTGAGGCGGCGCAGCGTCGCTGGCGTGCAGGGCGTCGGCGAGAGCAGGTGTTCAGTCGTCGAGCCGAAGCGGCTGACGCTGGCATGGTCCTGGTCGGTCAAGCCCGCCAGGGCGCTCTGCAGGACGACGCGGGCGCAAGCCATGCTGTCGCCCCCCATCGAACCCGAGCAGTCCACCAGCAGTTTGAGCACGATGTTCTTGCGCGCTTCAGCCAGCGGGGGCTGCAAGGCGGCCAGCATCACGACGGGCGCTGTGGCCGAGACCGCATCGTGGGCCTGAATCACCAGCGATGGCATGGGCTCGCGCGGATGAACAACCACCACGACGTCGCGGTCCAACCACGCGCCTGGCGCCAGATCGAGGCGCAGGCCATCTTCGGCAGCCGTGCGTGTGAATCGATGGGTCGGGCACTCCACACTGCCGCGTCCCAGTGTGCCGCCAACCGTCACTGACAGGTCCAGTGGGTACTCCACGGCCAGGGAAGACTGCGGCACCTGTTGGGGTTGCAGCCCGGCGGCCGCGGGGTTTCCGTAGCGCGGGGCGATGGTCGTCGGAATCGCCAACCTGATGCGCCCTTGCTCCATCCGTTGCAACTGTGCGAATCGCACCTCGAGCACCAACTCGTCGCCGGGCTTGAGGTTGCCGATGTTCGCTGTGTGCAGGCCGTCGCCCAGCGCTTCCAGCATCACCGGCGCATCACCGTCGGCCAATGCCACTTCATATTGGCGTTCCGCAGCGCGCTTGGCGACCACGGTGCCGACCTGGCGCGCGCCGTTGAGCTCCGACGCGAATCCCAGCAAGACGGAATGAGGAGGCAGGGGAAAGGTGTAGACCACCTCCAGCACGCGGTCGCTGGTGTTGCGGTAGGTCTGACGCAGCGTCAGATCGAACAGCACGCCGTCCAGGCGGCCCGTGGCCCGCACGCCGGCCAGCACAGGCGCCGGAGCGCTTTCGTCACGGCTGGCCAGCACAAAAGCAGACTTGTCATCGTTCATCGTCGTTCTCCCTTTGCGTTGGATGAGGTGTCGCGCCGGATGCCTGGGGCGCTCGCACCTGCCGGTACAGCGCGGTGACGCCGCGCACGAAACCGCGCACCTGTTCTGGCGTCAGGCCCGCGCGGCCCGGCTCCAGGTGCATTTCGAGTCCATCTGCAACAGTGACTCGACTCCACACCTCGACCGAGCCTGGCGGTGTCGTTCGTCGCTGGGGGTCTTCTGGGGCACCAGCAATGAGCTCGCGTATGCGGTCCAGGCTCAGGCCGGCATCCGTCCAGCGGCGTATGAGCAGCAGTTGTTCAAGATGGCGTTGCAGGTAGTGCGAACCACGCTTCTCACCAGCGGGCCTATCCAGCAACTCTTCAGCGATGTAGTACCGCACGGTGCGGGGCGTCACGCCAGCCAGTGTGGACAACTCTTCGATGGAGTAGCGCCCGGGCTGAACAGATCCCTCTGGCGGAGCGGTGCGTGAATGCATAGCCCACAATACGACACTTATTAAAGACAGTCAACTGTCGCACACTGCATGCAGCACGTTGCGGCCATGCTTGACTCCGCGTGAGTTCTTGGCCGGTGACATGGCGACGGAACAGCCATCCGCAGCCACGTGGGGGCGTCAGGGCGCGCATTGAGGTCGGGTTCCGAGGCAAACCTGACCACCGTCCCGGGGGGCAGCCAAACTCAGGTATCGGCGTCCGCCGACATTCGCCGGTCAAATTCCAACGCCAGCAACCAGTCTCAACATGCCACCCATCGACAGGCTGGGGCCCAATGGCACGTCGCTGGCGACTCAGCGTTGACGTGAGACGCTGATTGACCAGCGCCAGGGTGTTGTCCATGGACAAGGTTGGGGGAATGTCCGCCCAAGTGGCAAGACCCCTGTCCGCTAGACTGCATCGAAGAATTGGTGTGCAAAGCCAATCATTGTCGGGGAGAGAAGTTGTGCTGATCGGGACTGGCGGACGACGTATCAAGGCTTTGCTTGCAGTGGCCAGCATGGTCTTGCTGGCCTCTTGTGGGGGCGGCGGCGGAAGTGAAGGCGGTGATGACACGGGCACATCGCCGCCGGTTCCCGGCCAGCCGCCAGTGGGCAACAGCGGCCTGCTCGCGTTCAGCACCGACAACGTCGGCCGCGTGGCTGGTTACCCGCTCTGGTCGACCGAGCTGATGTTTCGCCTGGGTCATCTGGTCAGCGACGACATTGCAACTGCACCGGGGGAGCGCAACAGGGGTGGCTGTCCGGGCGGAGGGCAACTGCAGCGGGACTGGTCCGACAAGGACGCCAGCCAGACCCTGAACGCGGGCGACGAACTCTCGCTGCAGTACACCGGCTGCTCTCGCGACCCGCTGACACGAAGCATGGATGGGCGTGTCATGGTCACCGTGATCGGCGTGCAGCCGAACGGGGATTTCGATGCCCGGCTGGTCATTGCCACACCGGGTGTCGCCATCGGCTACACCACCGGGCTGCCAGGTCGCAGCGACTTTCGGATCACCGGGCAATTGCGCCTGACCGTCACGCGCACGGCACTTCGCCAGAGCCTCACGATAGGTGACAGCAGCGACACGGCGATCAGCATCGGGTTCCCGGGCGAGAGCGTTGGCCCCGATCGCATGACGGCGCTGCGCATCAGCAAGACACACCGTTGGGATGAGGCGCGCACCTACATCGAGCTGCAGATGCGCTATGACAGTCCGGAGCTTGGCGGCGCGTACGACGTGGCCACCGTGGCCCCGATCAAGTCTTGGCTGGACACCGTCCCGGAGCCGGGCCCGCAACAGGGCGAGATCCGCATGCTGGGGCGCGGGGGCGATGAGACCCGCGTGCAAGTCGCGACGAACGCCGCGCCGGAATTTGCAGAGCTCGGTGGCTGGTTGGACCAGGGTGGCAACGGCAGCCTGGAAGCGCTGCTGACCGGAACCTGGCAAAGTGCCGGCATCTCGTCCGGGGTGCTGTTCGCCGACTACACGCGCTGGGGCAAAGGCGCGGCGTACGGCTACAACCCAAACGAGTTCTCGATACGACCGGCCTTCGTCGGCAACGACACGCTGCCGACGGACTCGACGTTCACGCTCCAGTTCACCCGCCCGGTGGCTGGTGCCAACAGCTGGCGCTGGTCGCTGCTGGACAAGGGGCGTCTCGACCAGATGCCCACGGCCGGCACCGAGGTGCCGGTGGCCGTCGAGGTGAACGGCGCGCAGATCACGGTTCGGCCTGCGGCTGCGCTGCTCTACTCGCGCCGCTACGAACTCCGCGTGGACACCGGTGAGCCGAGCGAAAACGGCCAGCTGATGCGCGCCACGACGGGCGGCAGCTTGTCGGTCTTTGCCGGCCGCGTCGGCGAATTCACGACGCCCGATGTCCTCCATCCTCGGTCCACGCTGGCAGGTCACCTGACATTGAAGGCTGGCACGCCGCTGGAGGTGGAAGCGATCCAGATGCCCCCGGGCAATCCGAACGTCCGTTTTCGGTGGACCCAGGTCAGCGGAACACCGCTGACGATCTCGCAGCCCGAAGGGCGCGTCACGGTGATCGCCCTGGGACCTGGCGCGCGCGGCATCGGGTCGGCGACTGTGCGCCTGTCCGTCCAGCTGGACGGCGTGGATCAGACTGAAAGCGCCGACTTCGAGCTGCGCACCGTGGCCGACACATCGGATCCCTGGGTCAGCCGGCTGCGCGTTCCCTTGAACCAGGAGGATTGGTTCACGCCACCGAAGGAGCTCTGGAGCGGTCCGGCTGTCGGCAGCCTGAGTGCCAGCCAGCAGGCCGACCGGCTGATCCTGACGTACGTGGAAGTGGCCGATCCGACGCATCCCAACGGCAACTGGAACATCGAGCTGCGCAGCGCCGACGGCCAGGCGCTTCAACCCGGCACCTATGCCAACGCCTACAGCAGTACGTGGTTTCAAAGACCACCCGGGGTGCCGACTCTGGACTTCATCAGCGGACGGCTGCTCCCAGCGTCCGTGCAGGGCAACTTCGTCATCCACGAGCTGATGGTGGACGGCGCAGGCCGCATCACCAAGCTGGCGCTCGACTTCACGGCGCCGCAGGGCAGCGGCCCGGTGACGGCGAGTGGCTCGGTACGCATCGACAGTCTGGTGCCTTTGCCGCAGTAGGGAACAGCACGTGTAGCGGCGTGCCTCGCAGGCGGGCGGTATGTGCGCTGGTGGTGATTGGGCGCTGTGCAGCGGTAGGCGACGCCGGCAATCGCTCGCTCGAGTATCCGGTCCTACCGCGTAGGCGACTGTCGAGTCACCGCGCCGAATGTTCGCGGTGTGCGCACAGCGAACGATCAAGTGCAATGTCCGCCCGTTGGCGGGCGGCCATCTTCTGTCACTTGGGCGCGCGGAGCTCTACTCAAACGTCTGGTCGCGCGCTCTGTCTTCAGCAGCCTCACGGGCGCGCTCGCGATCGATATGCGCTGCGAAAGCCGGCGCATGCTCGTTGGCCCA
Organism: Rubrivivax sp.; assembly: GCA_018780805.1. Taxonomy (GTDB): domain Bacteria; phylum Pseudomonadota; class Gammaproteobacteria; order Burkholderiales; family Burkholderiaceae_C; genus Rubrivivax. Next base: position 36,584 of record JADMJD010000036.1, read on the forward strand.
AGCGGCGACTTCCGGCTTCGAATGGTGCTTGAGGGCTTCAATCAACGGCGTTCGGGTTGCGAGGGTATCAGCAAGCGAGCCGCTCCAGCCGTTTGGCCTGAAGCGCTGAAGGAAGGTATCCAGGATCCTTTCGGGCTCAGGCGCGACCTCGATGAGCCTCATCGCCGCAGACGACCAGCCTGTCGCATGATCCTCATCGCCTGCGTTCGAGAACCTCATCACCCGCGCAAGAAGCTCGTATCGCGTTTCGGGCTTCTGTGCCGCCCATGCCATCCAGACATCATCTGGTATGTGATCGAGCGGACAGGCGCGGTCGCTTCTGATGTCCTGAAAGACCGTCCGCCCGGTACCCTCATCACCGACCGCCTGCTCGACGAGAATGTCGAGAGTGACCGCAGGGAAGGTCTTTGTGAGCGCGGTAATGACCTCGCCCAAATCCGATGCATAGACCTTCCAGCTTCGTATGGCCGAGAGGATCCGACTGGTGAAAGCACGCGCCTGATCCTCATGTTCTGGCTTATCGAACGCTAAGTCGATTACCTGGCCAATCATGTGATCGTGCTGCACCCCCTTCACCAGCTCGACTTTCGCCAGGAACTCCCTGCTCGTGGCCTTCAGCGATTCACTGATCGGCAGCTTCTCAGTGACCCTGCCGAAAACTCGCATTCCCAGAATCAGAGTGGCAACGCCATTGCCGCCCTCTTTGGTCATGACTCCACGAAGAACTTGGCGCAGTTGCTCATCATCCAGTCCTTCGTGAACCCTTCCGTTTGCGAGCAAACCAAAGGTGGAAACCGGCACGGTATCGATTGCCAGCGCCTTCATCATCCGATTGAATGCCTTGCCATTGATGCCAGCGTTTGCCTGCCAATAAAGCAGATAGGGATGGAGTCGCGAGTCGGACAGAACCGCATCGAGCAGGACTTCTGTTTCGCCCGGCGAGCAGGTCACTGCCGACGCCAGAAAGCCCGCGAGAAATTGCGCGTGGCGTTGAGCTTCCGGGATCTTGAGAAATTCATCCCGCAACCGGCTCCAACACCCCGAGAGTGAGTCGCAGCCCGCGGCAAGGCCGCGCCCAAGCATGAAGACTTTCGATGAATCAGCCGCGACGATCTCCGGAAGCAGTGCATCGAACTGCTTGGGGTCAGCGGCGAGCTGCTGACCGAGATCAGTGCACAGGTCGTAAACCTTCTGCCGTGCCTCAATGGGCTTGAGCTCCTCGTCTTCATCGATATCAGAAACATCGAGTGCGCTCCATTCAGGCGAGAGCGCATAAGAGCGGATCATCCCGGCGAGATCGCTAGGGAAGCTCTGCTTTAAGCGCTTCCAGATGTGCTGAGCCGGCTACGCCGAAGCTGGATTCGCCGATTCGCGTTCGCACGCGGGATCTGAGGTCAGTTTCGGCCCGCTTTCGGGCTGCCTGGCGCTTTGCAGGCGCACTCATGCCTGCAACTCCAACAGCGTTCGCCGCGCCATCCACAGGTTGGACAGTGCAAACAGCGTCATCAGTTGCGCGGTGTTCTTCTTGAGCCCGCGGTAGCGTACCTTGACGTGCCCAAACTGTCGCTTGATGACCCGGAACGGGTGCTCAACCTTGGCGCGCACGCTGGCTTTGAGTTGCTCCACCTGGTCCAGCAGTGCGTTCGACGGCAGGGTCTTGTCCAGCGCCCGGCGCTTGCCGGGGCGCATCGCGATGTGCCAACGAACCTCGTCCTTGGCATCCGGCCGCTTGGCGGCACCTTGGTAGCCGGCGTCGCCGAAGGCGTCCGTCTCCTGCCCGTGCAACAGGCCATTGGCTTCGACCACGTCGTTGACGTTGGCTGCCGTGCCTCTGACGGTGTGCACCAGCCCGGACTGCGCGTCCACGCCGATGTGGGCCTTCATGCCGAAGTGCCACTGGTTGCCCTTCTTGGCCTGGTGCATCTCAGGGTCTCGCTCGCCGCTGTTGTTCTTGGTCGAACTCGGGGCCGCGATCAACGTGGCATCCACCACCGTGCCGGCCTTGAGCAGCAGGCCCTTGACCTGCAGCAGTTCGTTGACGGTCTGCAGGATCTGCGGCGCCAACTTCTCTTCTTCCAGCAGATGGCGAAAGCGCAGGATCGTCGTCTCATCTGGCAACCTGCTGTCGTAGTTCAGTCCCGCGAACTCCCGGAACAGCGGCACGTCGTGCAGCGCCTCTTCCATCGCCGGGTCGCTGAGCGTGAACCACTGCTGCATGAAGTGGATGCGCAGCATGGTCTGCACAGCAAACGGCGGCCGGCCTCGACGCTTGCCGGGCGCATGCGGCTCGATCAGCGCCACCAGATCCGCCCACGGCACCACGCGCTCCATCTCCGCCAGGAACTCGCGCTTGCGCGTCCTCTTCGTTGACAGGTTCAGTCCAAGTTCAGCTTGCTGCATGGTCGTCATCGTCGCCGAATCAGGCGCCACTCGCTACCAGACTTGCCCGGGGCTTTTGCAGAGCTTCCCAAGGTCTTGGAAGACGAGCTGGTGTTCGCCTTCATGGACGCCGGCCAGGTGAACGACGGTCACGTGATCGTGGCCACCAAACGCCCGGTGGAAACCTTGATGGATTGCAGCGACGACGAAGCCGCGGCGCTGATGTGCGCCGCACGCCGCATCGCCATCGCGGTGCAAGCGGCGTTTGCGCCGGAAGGCATCACCGTGCTGCAGGCCAACCGCGCCGCCGGCTGGCAGACCGTGCCGCACCTGCACCTGCATGTGCTGCCACGTTTGGCCGGCGACGGGGTCGAGCTGACCTGGCCGCGCAAGTCGCCGGACATCGAACGCCTGCGTGCGCTCGCGGCCCGACTTCAAATCACCCCGCCTTGACCTTCGCTTTGACGTTCAGCCGCCAGGCGTGCAGCAGCGGCTCGGTGTAACCACTCGGCTGCGCCACACCCTTGAACACCAGGTCGCTGGCGGCCTGGAACGCGGCACTCTCCTTCAGCCGGCCGGACATCGGCTGGTACAGCGGGTCGCCCTTGTTCTGGCCGTCCACCACTTTGGCCATGCGCTTGAGCGTGGCCTTGACCTGCGCCTTGTCCACCACGCCGTGCAGCAGCCAGTTGGCCATGTGCTGGCTGCTGATGCGCAGCGTGGCGCGGTCTTCCATCAGGCCCACGTTGTGGATGTCGGGCACCTTGGAGCAGCCCACGCCCTGGTCGACCCAGCGCACCACATAACCCAGGATGCCCTGGGCGTTGTTGTCCAGCTCCTGCTGTTTCTCGGTCTCGCTCCAGTTTGGCTTCTTCGCAACGGGCACGCTCAGCAAGCCGGCCAGGATCTCATCGTGGCTTGTCGTGTCACGCTCCAGCGCCTTCTGCACCTGCGCCACGTTCACCTGGTGGTAGTGCAGCGCGTGCAGCGTGGCGGCGGTGGGGCTGGGCACCCAGGCGGTGTTGGCGCCGGCCTTGGGGTGGGCGATCTTCTGCTGCAGCATCGCGGCCATCAGGTCGGGCATGGCCCACATGCCCTTGCCGATCTGTGCCTTGCCGCGCAGGCCGCAGGACA
>JADMJD010000151.1 GCA_018780805.1 Rubrivivax sp.
CCACCGGCCGCCTGGGCCTGCTGGAGCTGCGCGCCTTCGAGATGCCGCCGCATGCACGCATGAGCCTGGCGCAGCAGCTGCTGCTGCGCGCGCTGCTGGCCTGGTTCTGGCGCGAGCCCTACACCGGCCGTGGCACCACGCTGCTCACGCGCTGGGGCACGGGGCTGCACGACCGTTTCATGCTGCCGACGTTTGTCGAGCAGGACTTTGCCGACGTGCTGGCCGAGCTGCGTGGCGAGGGTTATGCGTTTGACGACGCCTGGTTTGCGCCGCACTTCGAGTTCCGCTTCCCGCTCATCGGCGAGCTGGCCACGGCGGGTGTGCACTTGACGCTGCGCACCGCGCTCGAACCCTGGCATGTGATGGGCGAAGAGACCAGCTCCACCGGCACGGCGCGGTACGTGGATTCGTCGCTGGAGCGGCTGGAGGTCAAGGTCACGGGCCTGAACGGCAACCGGCACGTGGTGGCTGTCAACGGCCAGGCGCTGCCGCTGCAGCCCACCGGCCGCATCGGAGAATTTGTCTGCGGCGTGCGTTACCGCGCGTGGCAGCCGCCGTCGGCGTTGCATCCGACGATCCCGTCGCACGCGCCGCTCACCATCGACGTGGTCGACAACTGGCTGGAGCGCAGCCTGGGCGGCTGCCGCTACCACGTGGCGCACCCAGGTGGCCGCAGCTACGAGACCTTCCCGATCAACGCCTACGAAGCTGAAAGCCGGCGGCTCGCGCGGTTCTTCCGCTACGGCCACACCCCGGGGCGCATGAAGGTCGCGCCAGCGCAGGCCAGCCTGGAATTCCCGTTCACGCTGGACCTGCGCAAGGCATCGTAGGCCTGTGAACCAGTCGCAGTCCCAGACCTCGCTGCCCTTCGACCCCGCCGGGGCCGGCAGTGCGGCGCTGGACGCGCTGCTGCGCCACGCCGCGCCGCCCGAGCCCGGGGTCTGGGACGAGTTGCGTGGTGCCGATGGCCAGGCGCGTGCCACCTGGCAGCGCTTTGCATCGCTGGTGGGCGACGACGCACACGGCCTGGACCGGCGTGTGCACCAGGTCGAACACCAGCTGCGCCAGGACGGTGTCACGCACAACGTCTTCAGCGACAACGGCGTGGCGGTGCGGCCCTGGTCGCTGGAGCTGCTGCCCACGTTGATCGAGCCGGCCGACTGGGCCACCATCGAAGCCGGCGTGCTGCAGCGCGCCGAGCTGGCCGAGGCGATGTTGGGCGACCTCTATGGCCCGCGCCGGCTGCTGCACGAGGGCCTGATGCCCCCGGCGCTGCTGCTGCGTCACCCGGGTTACCTGCGGCCGCTGCACGGTGTGGTGCCGGCCGGCGGCCAGCGCCTGCACATCGTGGCCTTCGACATCGCCCGTGGCCCCGAGGGCGGCTGGTGGGTCGTGGCGCAGCGCACCCAGGGCCCGTCGGGCCTGGGCTACGTGATGCACAACCGGCTCACGATCTCGCGCCAGTTCCCCGATGCCTTCCGCGAGCTGCGGGTGCAGCACATCGCGTCCAGCTACCGGCGCCTGATCGACGCGCTGGACCAGCGGGCACGCGATGTGGCGGGTGGCCACGCGCCCCGCATCGTGCTGCTCACGCCCGGCCTGTACAGCGAGACCTATTTCGAGCAGGCCTACCTGGCGCGTTACCTGGGCCTGCCGCTGGTGGAAGGCGGCGACCTGACGGTGCGTGCCGACCGCCTGTTCCTGAAGACCGTCGAAGGCCTGGAGCCGGTGCACGGTGTGCTGCGCCGGGTGGACGACGACTGGTGCGACCCGCTGGAGCTGCGGCCCGATTCCGCGCTGGGTGTGCCCGGCCTGCTGCGCGCCGCCCGCGCCGGCCACGTGGTGCTGGCCAACGCGCTGGGCAGCGGTTTCCTGGAAACACCGGCGCTGCAGGGTTTTTTGCCCGGCATCGCGCAGCGCCTGCTGGACCAGGAGTTGTTGATGCCGGCCCTGCCCACCTGGTGGTGCGGCGAGGCCGCGTCCTGGGCCAATGTGCGGCACGACATGGCCGACAAGCTGCTGCGCAGCGCCTTCCCGCGGGGCGGCCGCACCTCGCAGGTGCACGACGCCCTGAAAGCGGACGTGGACGCCGACCCCGACGCCTGGACGGTGCAGGGCCGGCTGGCCTTCTCGCGCACCCCCATCTGGCAACGTGGCCGCACCGCGCCGCGGCCGGCCCTGGTGCGGGTCTACGCCATCGCCGATGCCTTTGGCCGCTGGCATGTGCTGCCCGGTGGCATGACCCGGGTGGCCCAGCGCGCCGACGCCAGTGTGTCGATGCAGCGCGGCGGCTCCAGCCTGGACACCTGGGTCATGACCACCGGCCGGGTCGACGTGTTTTCGATGCTGCCGGCGCGGCTGCAGGTGGACGACATCGCCAACCGCCGCCGCCCGGTCACCAGCCGCACCGGCGAGAACCTGTTCTGGCTGGGCCGCTACACCGAGCGCACCGAACAGCTGGTGCGCCTGGCGCGGGTGACGCTGAACCTGATCGACGCCGACAACGACGCCGACGAACCGGTGCTCGCCGCGTTGTCGGCGCTGGCCGTGCGCAAGGGCCTGGCGCCGGATGGCGTGCCCACGCTGGTGCAGTCCCCGCCGGTGTTTGAACGTGCCGTGCTGGCCGCGCTGGGCGACACCGAAGGCGGCAAAGGCGCCTGCAGCGTGGCCTACAACCTGCAGGCCCTGGCGCGCGCGTCGCAGGCGCTGCGCGAGCGGCTGTCGTCCGAGCAATGGGGGCTGATGCGCCAGATGGGCGAAAACTTCACCCAGGCGCTGGCGCCGCGCCTGCCCGGTGAGCTGCCGACGCTGCCGCAGGTGCTGCCGGCGCTCGACCGGCTGGCCGTGCAGCTGGCCGCCGTGACCGGCGCGCAGACCGACCGCATGACCCGCGACCACGGCTGGCGGCTGCTGACCGTGGGCCGTTTGATCGACCGGTTGATCGGCGTGACCGCACGTTTTGAGCAGTTCCTGGTCGGCCGTGCACTCGGCAGCGTGGCCGGCATCGACCTGCTGCTGGAGCTCTTCGACAGCGCCATCACCTTCCGTGCGCGTTACCAGCGCCACGAAGACCTGCTCGCGCTGACCGACCTGCTGGTGCTGGACAACACCAACCCGCGCGCCTACGCCGGTGTGCTGCGCCGGCTGCGCACCGAGCTGCGCAAGCTGCCCGGTGGCGACGACGCCATCGCCCCGCTGCTGGCGCTGTTGCCGGCCGAAGGTGCCGGGCTGTCGCTGGAAGACCTGCGTGGCGCCAGCGAAGCGCAGATCGCCGACAAGCTGCTGGCCTTGTCGCTGCAACTGGGCCAGGCCGGTGTGCAACTGGCCGATGCCATCGGCGAGCGTTATTTCACGCTGGCCACCGACGAACACCGCATCCAGCAAGTCTGACGGCATGACGACGCTGCTCGAAGTCACGCACACCACGCGCTACCGCTATGCGGTGCCGGTGTCGCCCGCTTTGCACCTGGCGCATCTGCAGCCGCTGGCCGATGCGCACCAGGCGCTGCTGGATTTCGATCTCGGCGTGGACCCTGCGCCCGACGAGCTCAGCACCGAAACCGATGTCTGGGGCAATGTGCGCAGCCTGTTTGCGGTGGTGGCGGCGCACCGCGAGTTGGTGGTGCGCGCCACCAGCCGTGTCGCGCTGCAACCGCGCTTTGCCGGTCTGCAGCCGGCCGAAGGCCCCGCCTGGGAGGCCGTGGCGCGGCGCCTGCAATACGTGGCGCGCAGCCCCTGGGAGCCGGCGGTGGAGTTTGTGCAGCCGTCGCCCTTTGTGCCGCGGCTGGAGGTCTTGCGCAGTTATGCCCGCAGCAGCTTTCCCAAAGGCAGGCCGGTGGCCGAAGCGGCGCTGGACCTGATGCACCGCATCCACGCCGACTTCCGCTACGACGGCACGGCCACGCAGATCGACACGCCGCTGGCCCAGGCTTTTGCGCAGCGCAGCGGTGTGTGCCAGGACTTCGCCCATGTGCTGGCCGGCTGCCTGCGCATGCTGGGCCTGCCGGCACGTTATGTCAGCGGTTACCTGCTCACCACACCAGCCGGCGGCGAGCCGGCCTTCGTCGGCGCCGATGCCTCTCACGCCTGGGTGCAGGCCTGGGTGCCGGGCACACCCGGTGTGCCCGCCGACGGCTGGCTGGACCTGGACCCGACCAACGACCTGGTGCCACACACCGGCCATGTGCGCGTGGCCGTGGGCCGCGACTTTGGCGACGTGACACCACTGCGCGGCGTCATCCGTGGCGGTGGTCGCCACACGCTGACGGTGGGTGTGCACACCCGCACGCTGGACAAAAACACCGGGGTGGGCCCGGGAATTGCTCAAGGCATCGACAAAAGCGGCGCCGACAAAGACCCCCAGGGGCAGGAGATGCTTCGATGAAGCCATTCGACGAGATGCATGCCGCCGACGGTGCGGTGCGTGAACATTACGAAACCTATGCGCGCTGGCTCGCCAAACAACCGGCCGAGGTGATGCGCGCCCAGCGCGAGGAGGCGGAGCTGATCTTTCGCCGCGTCGGCATCACCTTCGCGGTCTACGGCGCCAAGGACGAAGACGGTGCCGGCACCGAACGCCTGATCCCGTTTGACCTCATCCCGCGGGTGATTCCTGGCCCCGAGTGGCGCGACATGCAGGCCGGCCTGCGCCAGCGCGTGACGGCACTCAACCGCTTCATCCACGACGTCTACCACGACCAGGAGATCCTGAAGGCCGGCATCGTGCCCGCCGAGCAGGTGCTGAAAAACGCGCAGTACCGGCCCGAGATGGTGGGCGTGAAGGTGCCGGGCGACGTGTACTCGCACATCTCCGGCATCGACATCGTGCGTGCCGCCGACGCCGCCGGCACCGGCCACTACTACGTGCTGGAAGACAACCTGCGCGTGCCCAGCGGCGTGAGCTACATGCTGGAAAACCGCAAGATGACGATGCGGCTGTTCCCCGAGCTGTTCAGCCTGCACCGCATCGCGCCGGTGGCGCACTACCCCGACCTGCTGCTGGAAACCCTGCGCGCCGTGGCACCGGCCGGTGTCAACGAACCCAACGTCGTGGTGCTCACACCCGGCATGTACAACAGCGCCTACTTCGAACACGCCTTCCTGGCGCAGCAGATGGGCGTGGAGCTGGTCGAAGGCCAGGACCTGTTCGTCAAGGACAACTTCGTCTACATGCGCACCACGCAGGGCCCCAAACGTGTGGACGTGGTCTACCGCCGCGTCGACGACGACTTCCTGGATCCCAAGGCCTTCCGCCCCGACAGCACGCTGGGCTGTGCCGGCCTGCTGGACGTCTACCGCCAGGGCAACATCACGCTGTCCAACGCCATCGGCACCGGCATCGCGGACGACAAGAGCATCTACCCGTATGTGCCGAAGATGATCGAGTTCTACCTCGGCGAAAAACCCATCCTGAACAACGTGCCGACCTACCTGTGCCGCGAGGCCGACGACCTGAAATACGTGCTGGACCACATGGCCGAGCTGGTGGTGAAGGAGGTGCATGGCGCGGGTGGTTACGGCATGCTGGTGGGCCCGGCGGCCACCAAGGCCGAGATCGCCGAGTTTGCGGCCGTGGTCAAGGCCAACCCCACCAACTACATCGCGCAGCCCACGCTGGCGCTGTCCACCTGCCCGACCTATGTGGAAAGCGGCATCGCGCCGCGCCACATCGATTTGCGGCCGTATGTGCTGAGCTCGGGCCAGGGGGTGCAGACGGTGCCCGGCGGCCTCACGCGGGTGGCGTTGAAAGAAGGTTCTCTGGTGGTCAACTCGTCGCAGGGCGGGGGCACCAAGGACACCTGGGTTCTTGAAGACTGAACGGGAGGACGGACCATGCTTTCAAGAACTGCCGACCACCTTTTCTGGATGGCGCGTTACATGGAGCGCGCGGAAAACACCGCGCGCATGCTGAACGTCAGCTACGAAACCTCGCTGCTGCCGCAGTCGGCCGACATGGCCGAAGCCGGCTGGCGCGGGCTGCTGTCGATCAGCGAACTGACGCCGTTTTTCCACAAGAAACACGCCGAGGTCAACGCGCGCAACGTCATGGACTTCATGGTCCGCGACGAGACCAACTTCTCCAGCATCTGGTGCTGCCTGCGGGCCGCGCGCGAAAACGCCCGCGCGGTGCGCGGCAGCCTGACCACCGAGGTCTGGGAGACGCAGAACCAGACCTGGCTGGAGTTCAACCGCCTGCTCAAACAAGGCGCCTTCGAGCAGGACCCCGCCGAGTTTTTCGAGTGGGTCAAGTTCCGCTCACACCTGAGCCGCGGCGTGACGGTGGGCACGATGCTGATGGACGAGGCGCTGCACTTCCTGCGCATCGGCACCTTCCTGGAGCGGGCCGACAACACCGCGCGGCTGATCGACGTGAAGTTCCACGCGCTCACGGCCGGCAAGGACTTCTTCGGCCCGGCCGGTGTGGCCGGCCCCGGCGCGCAGCCGCAGGAGGTGGACTTCTACCACTGGAGCGCCGTGCTGCGCTCGGTCTCGGGTTTCGAGATCTACCGCAAGGTCTACCGCAACGTGATCCGGCCTGAAAAGGTGGCCGAGCTGCTGGTGCTGCGCCCGGACATGCCGCGTTCGCTGGCCGCCTGCATGAACGAGGTGCAGGCCAACCTGCGCCTGGTGGCCAACCAGCAGAGCGCCGAAACCATCCGCCGCTCCGGGCGCCTGTGTTCCGACCTGCAGTACGCCCGCATCGACGAGATCCTGGCCACCGGCCTGCACGCCTACCTGACGCAGTTCCTGGACCGCGTGAACGACCTGGGCGCCGGCATCGGGCGCGACTTCCTGGTGCCTGTGGCGGCGTGATCGGCCCGCTCTGCAGGCGGGCCTACAGGTTGCTCTACAGACTGCGCTTGACCGCCTCACCCAGCGCCAGCACCGCCAGCGCGTAGTAGCTGCTGCGGTTGTAGCGCGTCAGCGCGTAGAAGTTGGCCGTGCCGGCGGTGTAGCTGGGCGGCAGGTGGCCGTTTTCCACCATCACCAGCGCCAGCAGGCCGGTGTGTGCGCGGCCGGCGTCGCTCAGTGCGGCACCAGCGGCTTCCAGCGCGGTGGCGTCGAAGCTGGGCACGATGTCGGGTGCCAGCAGGCGCGACAGCGCGGCGGCGTCGGCGGGTGGTGTCACCGGGTGCGTGGCCGGCAGGCCGCGCTGCCAGCCGTGCACGGCCAGGAACTGCGCGATGCTGCCGATGGCATCGGCCGTGCTGCTGCGCAGGTCCACGTGGCCGTCGCCGTCGAAGTCCAGCGCGTGGCGGTTGATGCTGCCGGGCATGAACTGGCCCAGGCCGATGGCGCCGGCAAACGAGCCCGTCAGCGATGCCGGGGCGATCTTCTCGCGCTGCGCCAGCACCAGCAGCTCTTCCAGCTCCTCGCGGAAGTAGGTGCTGCGGTCGCTGCGGCCCGAGGGAAAGTCGAAGGCCAGCGTGGCCAGCACGTCCAGAGCCCGGAAGTTACCCATCACGCGGCCGTAGAAGGTCTCGACACCGACGATGCCCACCACCACCTCGGGCGCGACGCCAAACCGTTCCTCGGCGCGTGCCAGCGCCGCGGCGTTCGCCTTCCAGAATTCGGCGCCGGCCAGGATGCGGCGCGGCTCGACAAAACGGTCGCGGTAAGCGGCCCAATTCTTGGGCTGGCCCACCGGCGGCGGCATGATGAGTTTCTGCGCCGCGGGCCGGGGCTTGGCTTCGCGCAGCTGCTGCAGCACCCACGCGGGGTCCAGCTTGCGGCGCTCGGCGACATCGGCCGCAAAGGCACGGGCTTCGGGGCGGGTGTCGTAGCCGGTGGCGGCGGCCAGCGCGGTGGCCGGCAGCAGGCCGGCCAGGACAACGAGGGCGATGCGCAACTGCATCGCGCCATCATAGGTTCAGCCCGCAGGCGCCATCACCAGCAGCCCGGCGGCGGTGTTGGAGATGGGGATGTGGTAACTCTGGTGCACGCGCGTGGCACCGTCGCCCAGTGCGGCCCGTGCGGCCAGCCACATCAGCAGCTCCACACCTTGCGTGCCGGCCTGCTCCACCAGCTGGTGCGTGTCGAACTGCGTGGCCCAGCGCGGGTTGTGCACCAGGCTTTCCAGGAACGCGAGGTCGAAGTCGCGGTGGATGAAACCGGCGCGTTCACCGTCCAGCTGATGCGACAGCCCGCCGCTGCCGACCACCAGCACGCGCGCGTCGCTGTCCCAGGCGCGCACGGCGCGGCCCACGGCATCGCCCAGTGCCCAGCAGCGGCGTGCGCTGGGCAGCGGGAACTGCACGGTGTTGATGCAGATGGGCACGATGCGCACCGGCCAGGCGGGGCCCGGGAACATCAGCTGCATCGGGTTGGTGATGGCGTGGTCGACCCGCATCTCCTGGCAGGTGGTGAGGTCGAAGTCTTCGCCCACCAGCGCGTTGACCAGATGCCAGGACAGGTCCACCTCGCCGCGAAAGGCCGGCACCTGGGGCAGGCCCCAGCCTTCGTCGGCGTTGCTGTATTCGGGCGTCGCGCCGATGGCGAAGGTCGGCATCTTGTCGAGGAAGAAGTTCAGCCCGTGGTCGTTGTAGAAGACCACCAGCACGTCGGGCCGGGCCTGTGCCAACCAGCGCTGGGCGGGGCCCCAGCCGTCGAAGAAGGGTTTCCAGTAGGGTTCTTGCTGCAGCTGCTGGGCGATGGCGCGGCCGATGGCCGGCACGTGCGAGCTGCAGAGGCTGCCGATGATCTGTGCCATGGTGTGCCTCCGCTCAGCCCGCGTGCGCCGCCAGTCGGGCCTGGAACTCGGCCTTCGAGAGGCCGGTCTGCTGGGCGCCGATGTCCTGCACGTCCAGCCCGAAGGTGCCGGCCAGCTTGGCCAGGTAGTAGATGTTGCCGCCGGCGGCCAGCAGGGCCAGCACGTTGCGCGAGGCCACCGCGGCCCGCTGCGCCTCATCCAGGTCGTACTGCTGGCAGTAGGCGGCTTCATCGGCCAGGAACGCCGCGCGGTTGGCCGCGTCGTTGAAGGAAAAACACAGGCGGTTCAGCGCGTAACCTTTGCGGGCCTGCGCGCCGTCGAACAACGTGGTGCCGGGGATGGTCGGGCGCATGGGGCTTGTCTCGGGCGGGTTTGATGCAGCGCAGTGTGATGGCCGCGAGGGCTGCGATAAAGCACGGGTGTTTCATGTCATCCATGAAAGCCGTCGATGAATGCAGCCAACCCCCTGGACCTGGACGGCCACGCGCTGGGCCTGCTGCTGGCGGTGGCCGAGACCGGCTCGGTCACGCGTGCCGCCGAGCGCCTGGGCCTGACGCAGAGCGCCGTCAGCCACGCGCTGGACAAGCTGCGTGCGATCACCGGTGACGCGCTGTTCGTGCGCTGCGGGCGCGGCATCGTCGCCACGCCGCAGGTGGCGTTGCTGGTGCCGCAGGCGCGGGCGCTGCTGGCGGGCCTGCAGGCCTTTGGCGCCGGTGCGGCCTTCGACCCGGCGCGCTGGGAAGGGGTGTGCACCATCGCCGCCAACGACCTGCAGCGTGACCTGCTGCTGCCCGGCCTGCTGCGCCGCCTGCGCGCACAAGCGCCCGGGCTGCGGCTGCGCGTGATCCCCTCCGGTGCACCGCGTGCCGCGCTGCTGCGCGACGGTGGCTGTGACCTGCTGCTGACGCCACGCCCACCCGAGGGCAGCGACATCCTGCAGCGCCGGCTGTTCGAGGACGGTTACGCCGTGTTCTTCGACCCGCAGCAGCGGGCCGCGCCGGCCGATGCCGCCGACTGGGCCGCGGCGGACCACGTCAGCGTGGCCTACGACGATGGCCGCGGCCTGGACATCGACGAACACCTGGCCGGGCAAGGCCACAAGCGCCGCATCGTCGCCACCGTGCCGGGTTTTGCCGGCATCGCCGCGCTGCTGCGTGGCGGGCCCTGGCTGGCCACGCTGCCCTCGCGTCTGGCCGAAGGCGTGTTGCACGGCCTGGCCACCGCGCCGGTGCCGGTGCCCACGCCGGTGTTGCCGATGTACGCCGTGTGGCACCGGCGCCAGCACGACGATCCGGCGCAGCGCTGGTTGCGCGGTGAGTTGCTGCAGGGTCTGTCACCGCCGCAGTCTGGTACGCAGTTCCAGTGATTCAGGGAAATCACTGATCAACTGGTGCATTGGCGTATCAATCTCTGCGGCGCCCGTATGAGTGGTGCACGGTCGGGTGTCTATCGTTGGTTTCGTCGTCCACACCCTGCCGCCATGGGGTCGACGCCATGCAACGAGCCCGATTGCACAACGCACCGAGGAGACAAACACCATGAAACTGCCGCACACGCTGGCCCTGTCCTTGTCGCTGGCACTGGCCGCCGGCGCCCAGGCCGCGACCGAACTGGTCATCGCCACCGTCAACAACGGCCACATGATCGAGATGCAGAAGCTCACGCCGCATTTCGAGAAGGCCCACCCCGACATCAAGCTGAAGTGGGTGACGCTGGAAGAAGCCGTGCTGCGCCAGCGCGTGACGACCGACATCGCCACCAAGGGCGGCCAGTTCGACGTCATGACCATCGGCATGTACGAAACCCCGATCTGGGGCAAGAAGGGCTGGCTCAACGAGCTCAAGCCCGAGGCCGGTTACGACGTGGACGATCTGCTGCCCGCCATGCGCAACGGCCTGTCGGTGGACGGCAAGCTCTACGCCGCGCCCTTCTACGGCGAAAGTTCGATGCTGATGTACCGCAAGGACCTGGCCGACAAGGCCGGCATCAAGTTTGCCGACCGCCCGACCTGGAACGACGTGCGCGACGCCGCCGCCAAGATGCACGACCCCAAGGCCGGTGTCTACGGCATCTGCCTGCGCGGCAAGCCGGGCTGGGGCGACAACATGGCCTTCTTGTCGACCATGGCCAACAGCTTCGGCGCGCAGTGGTTCGACATGGCCTGGAAGCCGCAACTGGAGAGCAAGGCCTGGAAGGACGCCGTCACGCTGTACGTCGAGCTGCTGACGAAGTTCGGCCCGCCGGGGTCCAGCGCCAACAGCTTCAACGAGATCCTGGCGCTGTACAACGAGGGCAAGTGTGCGATGTGGATCGACGCCACCATCGCGGCTTCGTTCATCACCGACCCCAAGCAGAGCAAGGTGGCCGACAAGGTGGCTTTTGCCCAGGGCCCGTACGCGGCCACGCAGAAGGGTGCGAACTGGCTCTGGGCCTGGGCGCTGGCGGTGCCCGCCGGCTCCAAGAACGCCGCGGCGGCGCAGAAGTTCGTCGGCTGGGCCACGTCCAAGGACTACATCAACCTGGTGGCCAAGGAGAAGGGCTGGGCCGCCGTGCCCACCGGCACACGCAAGTCCACTTACGCCAACCCCGAGTTCCTGAAGGCCGCCAAGTTTGCCGAGGCCGAGAAAAAGGCCATCGACAGCGCCAACCCGAACGACAGCACGCTGCCCAAGAGCCCGTACGTGGGCGTGCAGTTCGCGGCCATCCCGGAGTTCCAGGCCATCGGCATCGCGGTGGGCCAGCAGATGAGCGCGGCCCTGGCCGGCAAGGCCACGGTGGACGCGGCGCTGAAGGCCTCGCAGACCGCGGCCGACCGTGAAATGCGCAAAGGCGGCTACTACAAGTAAGAAGCAGCCATCGGGCTGCTGCGCGACCCGATCTGGGGCCGGAGGTCCTCGCCGTACGGCTGTACGGCTGCGGTCCTGCGACCCCACCTCGGCCCGCTCGCGACGCCCGCTGGACACTTCTTCGTGGTGACGAAGGACAGCTTCGAAGGATCCGTCATGAACCGCACCTTGCCGCGCCTGCTGATGGCGCCCGCCGTGGCCACGCTCTTCCTGTGGATGATCGTGCCGCTGCTGATGACGGTCTACTTCTCGCTGGTGCGCTACAACCTGATGCAGCCGGGCGACAAGGACTTCATCGGCCTGGCGAACTTCGAGTTCTTCTTCACCGACCCCGATTTCGGCGCCGCGGTGTTCAACACGCTCGCGCTGCTGTCGTCGGTGATCGCCATCACCGTGGTGCTGGGCGTGGCGCTGGCGCTGCTGGTGAACGAGGCCTTCCCCGGCCGCGGCCTGGTGCGGGTGCTGCTGATCTCGCCCTTCTTCGTGATGCCCACGGCCAATGCGCTGCTGTGGAAACACATGATGATGAACCCGGTCTACGGCGTGCTGGCGCAGGTGGCCCTGTTCTTCGGCCTGGAGCCGGTGGACTGGCTCACCGACCACCCGCTGTTCTCCGTCATCCTGATGGTGTCCTGGCAGTGGCTGCCGTTTGCCTGCCTGATCTTCATCACCAGCCTGCAGAGCCTGGACCGCGACCAGATGGAAGCCGCCGGCATGGACGGCGCCAACGCCTTCCAGAAGTTCTGGTTCCTCACGCTGCCGCACCTGGGCCGGCCCATCGCGGTGGTGGTGATGATCGAGATGATCTTCCTGATCGGGGTTTTTGCCGAGATCTTCACCACCACAGGCGGCGGGCCGGGCAATGCCAGCACCAACGTGGCGTTCCTGATCTTCAAGCAGGCGCTGATGAACTTCGACGTCGGCGTGGCCTCGGCAGGGGCGCTGTTTGCGGTGCTGCTGGCCAACATCGCCGCGGTGTTCCTGATCCGCCTGATTGGCAAGAACCTGGACTGACGCCGGAGCCACCCCATGAAGCACCTGCCCCTGATTGTGCGCACCGTGGCCGCCTGGGCCATCACCTTGTTGCTCGTGTTCCCGCTCATTTGGCTCGTGATCACGGCCTTCAAGACCGAGCAGCAGGCCATCGCCATCCCGCCGCAGCTGTTTTTCACGCCAACCTTGGAGAGCTTCCACGAGGTGAACGAACGCAGCGACTACCTGCTGTTCGCGAAGAACTCCGTCATCACCAGTGTGTTGTCCACGCTGATCGGCCTGGCCATCGCGGCACCGGCGGCGTATTCGATGGCCTTCTTCCGCACCCGGCGCACCCGCGACATCCTGATGTGGATGTTGTCCACCAAGATGATGCCGGCCGTCGGTGCGCTGGTGCCGGTGTACGTGATGGCGCAGACCAGCGGCCTGCTGGACTCGCTGACCGCGTTGACCGTGGTCTTCACGCTGTCCAACCTGCCCATCATGGTGTGGATGCTGTATTCCGGCTTCAAGGACATCCCGGGCGACATCCTGGAGGCCGCGCGCATGGACGGCGCCACCATCTGGGGCGAGTTCAAACATGTGATCCGGCCGCTGGCGATGGGGCCGCTGGCCTCCACCGCGCTGCTGTGCCTGGTGCTGAGCTGGAACGAGGCCTTCTGGTCGCTCAACCTCAGCTCGGCCAAGGCCGGCACGCTGGCCACGCTGATTGCCGGTTATTCCAGCCCCGAAGGCCTGTTCTGGGCCAAGTTGTCGGCCGCCTCGCTGATGGCCATCGCGCCCATCGTCGTCGTCGGCTGGTTCAGCCAGAAGCAGCTCGTGCAAGGGCTGACCTTCGGCGCCGTGAAGTGACGAACACCCCCAAGGAGAACCCCATGGCCTACCTGCAACTCCAGGGCGTCGAAAAAACCTTCGGTGACCTGCGTGTCATCAAGGGTGTCGAGCTCAAGATCGAAAAGGGCGAGTTCGTCGTGTTCGTCGGCCCCTCGGGCTGCGGCAAGAGCACGCTGCTGCGCATGATTGCGGGGCTGACCGAGATCGACGGCGGCAGCCTGGTGCTGGATGGCCGCGACATCACCAAGCTGCCGTCCTCCAAGCGCGACCTGGCGATGGTCTTCCAGAGCTACGCGCTGTACCCGCACATGAGCGTGTTCGACAACATGTCGTTTGCACTGCGCCTGGCCAACGTCGACAAGGCCGTGATCCAGCAGAAGGTGGGCCGCGCGGCCGAGATCCTGAACCTCACGGCCTACCTGCAGCGCACGCCCAAGGAGCTGTCCGGCGGCCAGCGCCAGCGCGTGGCCATCGGCCGCGCCATCGTGCGGGCGCCCAAGGTCTTCCTGTTCGACGAGCCGCTGTCCAACCTGGACGCGGCGCTGCGCGGCCAGACCCGCATCGAGATCCACAACCTGCACCGCAGCCTGGGCGCGACCTCGATCTACGTCACCCACGACCAGGTGGAGGCGATGACCCTGGCCGACCGCATCGTCGTGCTGCGTGACGGCCAGATCGAGCAGGTGGGCACGCCGCTGGAGCTGTACGACCACCCGGCGAACCAGTTTGTTGCCCAGTTCATCGGCTCGCCGCAGATGAACGTGGTGGCCGCGCGCCAGCTGCCGCAGGTGCCCGGTGTGCCGGTGGACGGTTTCATCGGCCTGCGGCCGGAAGCGGTGTCGCTGCAGCCCGCAGGGCAGGGCGGATTGCCGGGCACCATCGACCTCGTCGAATCGCTCGGTGCCGAGACCCTGGTCTACGTCACGCTGGACGGCGGGCCCCAGGTCATCGCCCGCCAGGCCACACGCACGGCGCTGCGCAGCGGCCACAAGGTGGGTGTGTTCATCGACGCCGCCAACGCCCACCGCTTCGACGCCCAGGGCCGCGCGGTGCGCTCGGCCTGAGTTGCTGCACCCGACAGGAGGAACTCCCCATGGCCCACGAACTGGAAGGCAGGGTCGCTGCCGTCACCGGCGCAGCGTCGGGCATCGGTCTGGCCTGCTGCGAGGCCTTGCTCGCGGCCGGCGCACGTGTGGTGCTGATCGACCGCGACAACAACGCACTCGCCGCCGCGTGCCAAAGGCTCGGCGCTGCCGCGCTGCCGCTGGTGCTGGACCTGCTGGACCCGGTGGCCTGCGCGCAGCTGGTGCCGCGTGTGCTCGATGCGGCGGGCCGGATCGACATCTTCCACGCCAATGCCGGCACCTATGTCGGCGGGGACCTGGTGGACGCCGACACCGCGGCCATCGACCGCATGCTGAACCTGAACATCAACGTCGTGATGAAAAACGTGCACGACGTGCTGCCGCACATGATGGCGCGCGGCAGCGGCGACATCATCGTCACCAGCTCGTTGGCTGCCCACTTCCCGACACCCTGGGAGCCGGTGTATGCGGCCTCCAAATGGGCCATCGACTGTTTTGTGCAGACCGTGCGGCGCCAGGTGTTCAAACATGGGCTGCGTGTCGGATCGGTCTCGCCCGGGCCGGTGATCAGCGCCTTGCTCGCCGACTGGCCCGCTGACAAGCTGCAGCAGGCCAAGGCCGCGGGCAGCCTGCTGGACGCGGCCGACGTGGCCGACGTGGTGCTCTTCATGTTGACCCGGTCGCGTGGCATGACCATCCGCGACGTGGTCATGTTGCCCACGAACTTCGATCTTTAGTCCGGCACCCGCCCGGAGACCCCCATGCCCACCATGCTCCACATCGGCGTCGGTTCGTTCCACCGCGCCCACCAGGCCGTCTACCTGCAGCGGCTGCACGACAGCGGCGACCACGGCTGGGCCATCGTCGGCGGCAACAGCCGGCCCGACATGGCGCCGACCATGGCCGCACTGGCCGCGCAGCAAGGCCGCTACACGCTGGAGACCGTGACGCCGGCCGGCGTGCGCGCCTACGAGACCATCAGCGCCATCACACGTGTCATCGCCCACACGCCCGACCTGGCCGAGTTGATCGCCGCTGGCGCCGAGCCCGGCACGGCCATCATCTCCTTCACCGTCACCGAAGCCGGGTACTACCTGGACGCCCAGGACCGGCTGGACCTGTCGGCCGCCGACCTGGCCACCGACCTGGCTGCCGCGCGGGCGCGGGACCCGCAGCGCCCCGGCAGCACGGTGTACGCCGTGCTGACGGCGATGCTGCGCGCGCGCATGCAGGCGGATGCCGGCCCGGTGACGCTGCTCAACTGCGACAACCTGCGCCACAACGGCGACCGCTCGCGCAGCGGCTTGATGCAGTTCATCGCCCTGGTGGGCGACGACGCGCTGGCGCAGTGGGTTGCCGCGCACACCAGCAGCCCGAATGCGATGGTCGACCGCATCACGCCGCGGCCCACACCCGACGTGGCCGAGCGTGTGCTGGCCGCCACCGGCTGGGCCGACGCGGCGCCGGTGATGGCCGAGAGTTTCATCCAGTGGGTCATCGAAGACCGCTTCGTGGCCGGCCGGCCGGCCTGGGAACGGGTGGGTGTGGAGATGGTCGCCTCTGTGCAGCCCTACGAAGAAGCCAAGATCCGCATCCTCAACGCCACCCACAGCTGCATCGCCTGGGCCGGCACCCTGGTGGGCATGACCTTCATCCACGAAGGCACCCAGCACCCGGTCATCCGCGGCTTGGCCCATGCCTATGTCAGCGACGACGTGATGCCTTGCCTTCACCGACCCGAACAGCCGAGCCCCATCGACCTGGCGGCTTACCGCGACACGGTGCTCGCGCGCTTCGGCAACCCGGCGGTGCGCGACACCAACCAGCGTGTGGCGATGGATGGTTTTTCCAAGATCCCGGGTTTCATCCGGCCGACCATCACCGAGCGGCTGGCGCGTGGGGAGACCATCGACAGCACGGCGATGCTGCCCGCCTTGTTCCTGGCCTTCCTGCAGCGCTGGCACCGCGGGCAGCTGGCCTACAGCTACCAGGACCAGGCCATGGACCCGGCCGTGGCCCACGCACTGTGCGACGCCGCCGACCCGGTGGCCGCCTTCTGCAACGACGCCCCGCTGTGGGGCCCGGTCGCGGGTGATGCCCGGCTGGTGGACGCGGTGCGCGCCGCGTCGCAGCGCGTGGCGCGTTTCGTGGCCGACTGTGGGGGATGATGTGAGCGGCAACCATCCCTGAAGCCTCTGCCAGAAGACCGCCCATGCCTGCACGTGTCCCGCCCCTGCACCTGCCGCGGCAGCGCCAGCCCGAGCTGGAGCGTGACCTCACACGCTCGCCGGCGCTGGGTTACGAAGCGGCGGCAGACACCGGCCTCGTGCGTTGCCTGGCGCATGGTTTCCCCACGCCGCTGGCGCGCTGGCATTGCCACGACGAGTACGAGCTGCACCTGATCACGGCCACCTCGGGCAAGGCCTTCGTGGGCGACTGGATCGGGCCCTTCCAGCCCGGGCACCTGGTGTTGTGCGGGCCACGCCTGCCGCACAACTGGATCTCGATGGACGTGCCGGCCGGCGGTGTGGCCGAACGCGACCTGGTGATCCAGTTCGCCCACGGCCCCCTCGTGCATGCGGCCGAGCAGATCCCCGAGCTGACCGAGCTGCTGCCGCTGCTGGAGCGCGCCCGCCACGGCATCGAGTTCTTCGGCCTGTCGGAGCCTGCGCTGCAGCACTTCCACGCCGTCAAGACCAAGCGGGGCCTGCAGCGCCTGGTGGCCTTTTGTGCCTACCTGGAGCTGCTGGCGCGCTGCACCGACTACCGGCTGCTGTCCAGCGTCTGCATGCAGGGCGACACCGGCACACCGGAGAACGACCAGGTCAACGCCCTGGTCGACCGCATCACGCGGGACCTGGCGCAGCCGCTGTCGGCGGCCGGGCTGGCGGCCGAACTCGGCATGAGCGAGAGCCGTTTTTCGCGCTTTTTCCGCCGCGCCACCGGCAACACCTTCACCGACTTCGTCAACCGCATCCGCGTCAACCGCGCCGGGCAGTTGCTGATGGAAACCGACCGCCTGGTGACGCACATCTGCTACGAGGTCGGCTTCAACAACGTGGCCAACTTCAACCGCCGCTTTCTGGAGGTCAAGGGTGTCACGCCCAGCGAGTTCCGGCGCCAGGCGGACCACCGCTTCGGCGGCGCACGCGTGTGAGCATGGCCGTCGGCATGGCCATGTTCCTGGGCATCGACCTCGGCACCTCGGAGCTGAAAGCCCTGCTGCTGGACGAACGGCAGCAGATCGTGGCGGTCGTCGGCGAGCGGCTGTCGCTGCAGTCACCACAGCCGCTGTGGCGCGAACAACACCCTGCCGACTGGTGGGCCGCGCTCGACCGCGCGCTGCTGCGGCTGGCGGCCGAACAGCCGGCGGCCATGGCCGCGGTGCAGGCCATCGGCCTGTCGGGCCAGATGCACGGCGCGGTGCTGCTGGATGCCGAGGGCGAGGTGCTGCGCCCGGCCATCCTGTGGAACGACGGCCGCAGCACCGACGCCTGCAGCACGCTGGAAGCCGCGGTGCCGCACCTGCACGCCATCACCGGCAACCTGGCCATGCCGGGGTTCACCGCGCCCAAGCTGGGCTGGGTGCGTGCCCATGAACCGGCGGTGTTCGACCGTTTGCGCAGCGTGTTGCTGCCCAAGGACTGGCTGCGCTGGCGGCTCACGGGTGAACAGGTCAGTGAGATGTCCGACGCGTCCGGCACGCTGTGGCTGGATGTCGGCCGGCGCGCCTGGTCGGCAGAGGTGCTGGCCGCCACCGGCCTGGGCCTCGGGCACATGCCGCGGCTGGTGGAAGGCTGCGCCGTGTCCGGCCCCCTGAGCGCCGAACTGGCCCGCCGCTGGGGCCTGCCAACGGCCGTGCCGGTGGCAGGCGGCGGCGGCGACAACGCCGCCAGCGCGGTGGGCATCGGTGCCGTGCGGCCGGGCCAGGGTTTTGTGTCGCTGGGCACCTCGGGTGTGATCTTCCGCGTCACCGGCAGTTTCCAGCCCAACCCTGCGGCGGCGGTGCACAGCTTCTGCCATGCGCTGCCCGGCACCTGGCACCAGATGTCGGTGATGCTGAGTGCCGCGAGTGCGCTGCGCTGGGCTTGCGAGCTGCTGGGCGCCACCGACGAGGCCACGCTGCTGGCCCAGGTGGCCGCGCTGGACGAGGCCGGGCGCCGCAGCGCGCCGATCTTCCTGCCCTACCTGAACGGCGAACGCACACCGCACAACAACGCGCAGGCCCAGGGTGTGCTGTTTGGGCTGACGGCCCAGCATGGCGCGGCCCACATCGGCTTCGCGGTGATCGAGGGTGTGGCCTTCGGCCTGCGCGACGGCTGGGCCGCCTTGAACGTGGCGCCGGGCACGTCACCCCCGCTGTCGCTGGTGGGGGGTGGTGCGCGCAGTGCGCTGTGGGCGCAGCTGATCGCGTCGGTGCTGGGTGTGGACCTGGTCACCCACGACGGCGGTGAAGCCGGTGGCGCGCTGGGCGCGGCGCGCCTGGCGTGGCTGGCCATGGGCGGTGGGCTGGCCACCGTGTGCACAGCCCCGCCGCTGCGCCAGCACTTCCAGCCGCTGGCGGCGCAGGCGGCGCTGCATGAACCGCGTTACCAGCGCTTCCGCGCGTTGTACCCGGCGGTGCAGGGGCTGTACCCGAAGGCGGTCTGATCAAGGGCCGGTGCGGCCCAGCCTGACCACCATGCACCTGCCCACCGACGAGGTCTGGACGCGCGCGGGCGAGTACCTGGTGAACACGCTCAACGGCCTGCCGACGACCCCGCACTACGAGGTGGAGGCCACGCTGGTGGTGCGGGAGTCCACCGGCCCGGCGCCGGTGATCTGACAGCCGGGCTCAGGCCCAGGCCGGCGCGTCCTGCAAGGCCACCGGCCGCAGAAAGCGGTCCAGCGCTGCATCGCCCACCGAGGTGCTGAAGGGTTCGGTCGACGACGGCCAAGGCCCGCCATGCTGCTGGCCGGCAGAGACGGCCACACCCGTGGGCACACCGCCGAACAGCACACGTCCGGCGATGGCACGCGCCGCGCGCAGCAGCCGGCGGTTCGCGGGCGTGTCGTCGCCAGCGCCCCAGAGCGTGACGGTCAGGCTGCCGGCGATGGCGGCCAGCACCTGCTCCACTTCTTCCAGCGAGGCACAACGCAGCACCAGCGCGGCGGGGCCGAAGACCTCGTGGCGCAGGGCCTCGTCGGCGACGAACTGCGCTACCGTCACCTGTGTCAGCACCGGCCGCGGCGCCAGGCCCACACCCGGCTCGTGCAGCAGCGCTTGTGCGCCCGCCGCATGCCAGGCCGCGGTGCCAGCGTCGAAGGCGCTGCGCATGCCGGCGGTCAGCATCGCGTGCGGCTGCGCAGCACGCAGCGCGGTGGTCAGCGTGGCGATGAACCCATCGTTGATGGCCGTGCCGTCCCCACCATCCAGGAGCACCAGCACACCGGGGCTGGTGCAGAACTGCCCGCAACCCATGGTGATGGAGCCGGCCAGCGTCTGCGCCAGCGTGTCGTTCAAGGCTGGCGGCAGCGCAACGATGGGGTTGATCGAACCCAGCTCGCCGTAGAACGGGATCGGCCGCGGCCGCGCGCGCGCTTCGGCCTGCAGCGCCGCACCACCGCGTGTGGAGCCGGTGAAGGCGCAGGCCGCGATGGCGGGTTCACGGATCAGTGCCAGGCCTTCGTCCACACCGCCTTGCACCAGGCCGATCAGCCCGGCCGGCAGGCCTTGTTGCGCCAGCACCTGCTGGATCAGCTCGAACGTGCGCAGCGTCAGCTGCGGGTGGCCGGGGTGGCCTTTGACCACCACGCTGCAGCCGGCCGCCAGCGCGGATGCCGTGTCGCCCCCCAGCACGCTGAAGGCAAACGGGAAGTTGCTGGCGCTGAACATCGCCACCGGGCCCAGCGGCACGCGCACACGCCGCAGCGCCGGGTGGCCGGTGGGTGGCGGGCCGGCCACGGCGGGGTCGTCCACCGCCTGGAATGGGATGCCGCGTTCGGCGATGTCGGCAAAACGCCGCAGCTGGAAGGCGGTGCGGTCCAGTTCGCCGTTCAGGCGCGCCGGGCCCAGGTGGGTTTCGTCGTCGGCCAGCGGCACCAGGGTCTCGCGTTGTGCTTCCAGCGCGGCGGCCAGGGCGCGCAGCAGCATGGCGCGCTGCGCGCCGCTGCTGTCCTGCCAGGTTTCGAACGCCGATGCCGCCTGGCTCGCGGCTTGTTGGGCGATGTTCATGGCGGCCTTCATCATCAGTTGACGGTCGCGCCGGACTTCTTCACCAGCGCCGCCCAGCGCGGGATCTCCTTGGCCATCAGCGCGGCCAGGTCGGCCGGTGAGCCGCCCACCACCTCCATGCCCAGGCCGACGAGTTTGTCGCGCACCTCGGGTTGTTTCAGCGCGCTGGCGATCTCGGCCGCCAGGCGGTCGACGATGGCCTTGGGCGTGCCCTTGGGCGCGTACACGGCCTGCCACGAGAACATCTCGAAACCCGGCACCCCGGCTTCGATCATCGTCGGCGTGTTGGGCTGCAGCGGCAGGCGCTTGGCGGTGGTCACGGCCAGCAGCTTGAGCTTGCCGGCCTGCATCAGCGGCAGCGCGGCGGTGAGCTGGTCGAACATGAAGGTGACGTTGCCGGCCGACACGTCGATCATCGCCGGCGGTGTGCCCTTGTAGGCGATGTGTGTCAGCGGCACGCTGATCAGGTCGGCAAACATCTCGCCCGCCAGGTGGGTGGAGGTGCCGGCGCCGCTGGAGGCAAAGGTGCGGCGCTTTTCGTCCTTCTTCAGCAGCGCGACCAGCTCGGCCACGCTGTTGACGCCGAGGTTGGGATCGACCAGCAGCACGTTGGGCAAAAAGGCGACCAGCGAGACCGGCTCGAAATCCTTCACCGGGTCGTAGGGCAGGTTCTTGTACAGGCCGGCGTTGATGGCGTGTGTGCTGATGGTGCCGCCCATCAGCGTGTAGCCGTCGGCGGGGGACTTGGCCACGTGCGTGGCGCCGATGCCGCCGCCGGTGCCGGCGCGGTTCTCGACGACGACGGTCTGTTTCAGCTGCTCCTGCAGCTTGGCGGCGATGGTGCGGCCGATCACGTCGGTGCTGCCGCCGGCGGTGAAGGGCACGACGTAGGTGATGGGCTTGCCGGCGGGCCAGGCGGGGTCGGCGGCGCTGGCGAAGCCGGGCACGGCAGTGGCGATGGCGCCCAGGCCGAGATGGCCCAGAACTTGGCGGCGGGTGGGGGTGGTCATGGTCTTGTCTCCAGGGGTTGTTTCAACGGTTGTGTTCAGCGTGTGTGTTCAACGGTTGCGGGCGGCGCGCCACGCGGCAAAGTCGGTGCGGCTCTGTTCTTCGGTCGGCGGGTACAGGCCCAGGATGGAGCGGCCGGCCAGCACCTGTTCGGTGACGAAGTCTTCGAAGGCCGTCATCTCCACCGCCTCGGCGGCGACCTCGTCGGCGATGCCGGCCGGGATCACGATCACACCTTCTGCATCGCCGACGACGATGTCACCCGGCCACACCGCCACGTCACCGCAGCCGATGGGCACATTGATGTCCAGCGCCTGGTGCAGCGTCAGGTTGGTCGGTGCGCTGGGGCGCGAGTGGTAGGCCGGGATGCTCAGGCGGGCGATCTCGGGGCTGTCGCGGAAACCGCCGTCGGTCACCACACCGGCCACACCACGCACCATCAGCCGGCTCACCAGGATGCTGCCGGCCGACGCGGCGCGGGCGTCCTTGCGGCTGTCCATCAGCAGCACGGCGCCGGGCGGGCATTGTTCGACGGCCTGCCGCTGCGGGTGCTGGCGGTCCTGGAACACGGCGATGGTGTTCAGGTCCTCGCGCGCCGGGATGTAGCGCAGCGTGAAGGCCGGCCCCACCATGTTGGGCAGGCCGGGGTTGAGCGGGCGCACGTCCTGGATGAACTGGTTCTTCAGTCCGCGCTTGAAGAGCGCGGTGCAGAGCGTGGCGGTGCTGACGGTCATCAGCTGCTGTTGGGTGGTGGGGTTCATCGCAGGGCTTTCAGAAGATGTCGGGTTCGGGCAGGAATCAGTAGATGTCGGGTTCCCCGACACGGGCCCCGAACGTGGTTTCCAGGAAGTCGAAGTCGCAGCCCTCGTGGGCCTGTTTGATGTGGCGGCCGAACATCCAGCCGTAACCCCGCTCGTAGCGCGGCGGCGGCGGTGTCCAGGCGGCGCGGCGGGCGGCGAGTTCGTCGTCACTCACCTGCAGGTGGATCGTGCGGGCCGGCACGTCCACGGTGATGCGGTCGCCGGTCTGCACCAGCGCCAGCGGCCCTCCGATGGCGGCTTCGGGCGAACAGTGCAGCAGGCAGCCGCCGTAGCTGGTGCCGCTCATGCGCGCATCCGACAGGCGCAGCATGTCCTTCACACCCGCCTTCAGGAGTTTGGTCGGGATCGGCAACATGCCCCATTCCGGCATGCCGGCGCCCAGCGGGCCGGCGTAACGCAGCACCAGGATGTCGTCGCCGGTCACGTCCAGCTCTGGGTCGTCCACCGCGGCCTTGAGCGCCGGGTAGTTGTCGAACACCAGCGCGCGGCCGGTGTGCTGCAGCAAATGCGGCGCGCAGGCGCTGGGTTTGATCACCACGCCGTCGGGCGCCAGGTTGCCGCGCAGCACGGCGAGTGCACCTTCGGCGTAGATCGGGTTGGCCAGCGGGCGGATCACATCGTCCTGGTAGACCTCGGCGCCGGCGATGTTCTCGCCCAGCGTGCGGCCGTTCACCGTCAGCGCCTCGGGCTGCAGGTGCACGCGGATGCGCTCCAGCAGCGCCGGCAGGCCGCCGGCGTAGAAAAAGTCCTCCATCAGGTAGCGGTCGCCGCTGGGCCGGATGTTGGCGATCACCGGCACCTGGCGGCTGGCGGCGTCGAAGTCGTCCAGCGTCACCGGGTGACCGGCTCGGCGCGACATGCCGATCAAGTGGATGATGGCGTTGGTGCTGCAACCCATGGCCATCGCACAGGCGATGCCGTTCTCGAAATTCGCGCGGCTCAGCAGACGGGACGGCGTCAGGTCTTCCCAGACCATCTCGACGATGCGGCGGCCGCATTCGGCGCTCATGCGCACATGGTTGGCGTCGGCGGCCGGGATGCTGCTGGCACCGGGCAGCGTGAAGCCGATGGCCTCGGCGATGCCCATCATCGTCGCGGCGGTGCCCATGGTCATGCAGGTGCCGTGGCTGCGGGCGATGCCGGCTTCCATCTCCTGCCAGGCCTGGTCACTCAGGCGGCCGGCGCGGCGTTCATCCCAGTACTTGAAGGCGTCCGAGCCCGAGCCCAGCACCTGGCCGCGCCAGTTGCCGCGCAGCATCGGCCCGGCCGGCAGGTAGATGAAGGGCAGGCCGGCGCTGAGCGCGCCCATCGTCAGGCCGGGCGTGGTCTTGTCGCAGCCGCCCATCAGCACCGCGCCGTCCACCGGGTGGCTGCGCAGCAGCTCTTCGGTCTCCATCGCCAGGAAGTTGCGGTAGAGCATCGTGGTGGGTTTCACCATCGATTCGCTCAGGCTGATGGCGGGCAGTTCCAGCGGAAAGCCCCCCGCCTGCAGCACGCCGCGTTTGACGTCGTCCACGCGCTGCTTGAAGTGGCTGTGGCACTGGTTGGCGTCGCTCCAGGTGTTGACGATGGCGATCACGGGTTTGCCCACCCAATCGGTGGGCGCATAACCCATCTGCATCACACGCGAGCGGTGGCCGAAGCTGCGGAAATCGTCGGGGGCGAACCAGCGCGCGCTGCGCAGCCCGGCTGCCGTCTTGCGGGGGTGAGGTGTCTCCATCCTCGGAGTAAAGCACTAATACATTAGTACGTCAATGCGGGCCGATCCTAGAATGCCGCCGATGGATGTGTTGCAGAAGATCCCCCGGCTGAAGCTGGACCGCTCGCGCCAGACCGCGCCGCAGGTCTTCGAGGCGCTGCGCGAGCTCATCGTCTCGGTGGTGCTGGAGCCCGGCACCGTGCTGCCGCGGGCCGAGCTGGCGGCGCATTACGGCATCAGCCAGACGCCGATCCGCGATGCGCTGATGCGCCTGGGCGAAGACGGCCTGGTGGACATCTTTCCGCAGCACGCCACCGTGGTCAGCCGCATCGACACCACGGCCGCGCTGCAGGCGCACACGCTGCGCCGCGCGATCGAGCTGGAGATCCTGCACACGCTGTGCGCCTTGCCGCCCGACCTGCTGGCTGCGCTGGTGCAGCGCATGCAGACCCATGTGCGGCGCCAGCGCGAGGCGCTGGAGCCGCTGGACCTGCCGGCGTTGTCGCTCGCCGACCAGGCCTTCCACCGCGAGATGTATGACGCCGCCGGCCTGGGCCCGCTGTGGCACCTGGTGCGCCAGCGCAGCGGCCACGTGGACCGGCTGCGGCGCCTGAACCTGCCGGCCAAGGGCAAAGCCCAGGCCATCGTGCGCGACCACGCTGCGATCCTGGCCGCGCTGGCCAAAGGTGATGCGCCCGCGGCGCAGCAGGCGCTGCGCCAGCACCTAGCGGGCACGCTGTCGTTTGTCAGCGAGATCGTGCAGCGGTATCCGGCGTGGACGGTGTGAGACCACCTGCATTCGTCGCCCGCGCGCGGTAGTCCTTCGGCGAGCACCCCGCCAGCCGCTTGAAGAAGCGCGTGAAGTAGGCCGGGTCCTCGAACCCCAGTTCGAAGCCGATGCGTGACACCGGCGCGGCCACGTGCACCAGCCGGCGGCAGGCTTCGCGCAACAGGCGGTCATGCAGCAGGGCCTGGGCGTTGTGGCCGGTTTCGGTGCGCACCAGGCGGTTCAGGCGTTCGGTGCTCAGGCCCAGGGCCTCGGCGTAGCGGGATACCGGCCAGTGTTCGCGGTAATGCGCCTCCAGCAGCACCACCCAGCGGGTGTACAGCGCGTCACGGCCGGCCTCGCGCGGCGGGCCGTCGCCGTGGCGCCGGGTCAGCTGCGCCAGCCGCCAGACCACGCTGCGCGCCAGCCAGGTGGGCACTGGTGACGACTCGTCGGCGCTGGATTCGGCCTGCAAGGCCGTGAACAGCGTCTGCAGCCGGTCGGCTTCGTGCGCGGGCACGGCCAGCAGCCGGGGCGCGCTGAACAGCGTCTGCAAGGCCGCACCGGTGCCCGCCGCATCGCCCTCGGCCAGTCGGCGTGCGTCCAGCGTGAGCACCATGCCTTCGGTCTGCGGTGTGAAGCGGAAGGCGTGTGCCACCGGCGGCGGGATCACCACCGCCACAGGGCCTTCCGCGCGGTGCTGGCTGCTGTCCAGCACCGCCTGGACCGGCCCGCGATGCACCCACAGCACCTGGTGCAGGCCGGGGTGCACATGGGTGTGGATCTCCCAGTCGTAGAGCCGGCTGCGCGAGGCAATGGATTCGATGTGCAGCAGGGCCGGCGTGGCCTGCGCCGTCTCGCCGTAGAGCGAAAACGCGGGCAGGGCGCCGCGGCGCCGGGTCATGGCGACCGCTGCGCCGCCGGCGGTGTGACCACCCGCGCGGCCTCGGCGCGGAACTGGCGCCACCAGCGGCGGTCGGGGCTGTGGCGGCCGGGCCGGCCATAGCGCTGCGCGTCCAGCCGCTCCAGCGTGCGGGCCAGGGTCTCGCCCGCCGGGCCCAGCACGGCGCGCACGCGGGCCGCGCGGGTGCGGGGCGGGTCGTGCGGCGCCACGGCCACGCCCAGCTTGGCCAGGCGTTCGGCCACCTGGCGCTGCTGGCGTTGCCACGGGTCCTGGCGGTGGCGGTCCCACAGCGCCCAGCCTGCACCGGCCAGGCTGACGGCACTGAGCAGGCCCACCAGCGCGTAGGCCAGGTCCTCCCAGCGCGGGGTCTGCACACCCAGCTCGCGCAGCAGGTCGAACTGGCGCGTGCGCGAGTAGTTCAGCACCCATTGCGACCAGCCCTGGTCCATCCGCGCCCACAGGCTGCGCAGCGTGGCCGTGATGGCCGGGTTCACGGCGTTCAGCGTGCCGGCCACAAAACCCGGCGGCGACAGCAGGCTGCGGCCCAGGCGCACACGGTCGGGTGCGACGGCCGAGGTCGGGTCCACCCGCACCCAGCCTTCGTCTTCGATCCAGACCTCGGCCCAGGCGTGTGCATTGGACTGGCGCACCACATACCAGCCGTCCACCACCTGCGGGTCGGCGCCCTGGTAACCGGTGACGATGCGGGCCGGGATGTCCATCGCCCGCATCACCACCACGAAGGCCGAGGCGAAGTGTTCGCAGAAACCCAGCTTGCGGTCGAACCAGAAGTCGTCGACGACGTTCGGGCCTTCGTAGTAATCCGGGCTCAGCGTGTAGGTGAAGCCGTCGCTGCGGATGTGCTGCAGCACCGCGTCCACCAGGGCGCGGGGTTCGGCCTGGCGCAGTTCGGGGCGGTTGCGCAGCTCGTTGGCCCAGACGAGGGTGCGCGGGTTCAGGTTGGGCGGCAGGTCCACATCGTCGCGCAGCGCCAGCGTGGCCGCGCGCGGGCCGTGGCGGTGGCGTGTCCAGGCCTGGGCCGTCAGCGCCAGCCGGGTGTCGATGGGGCGGTCGCTGGCCCATTGCAGATCGGGCCGCAGCATCAGCTGGAAGTCGTTTTCGCGGCCAGGCAGCTGGGGCGCCTGGGGCGTCAGCTCCAGCAGGGGCACCAGTGGCAGGCGGCTGGGCTCCAGCAGCATTTCGTAGCGCAGCGGGCGGCCGGTGAGCTCAGGCGCGGCCATCACGGGTTGGCCGCGGCGGCGTGTCCAGTCGCGGCCGTCGAAGACCGAGAGCACCGGCCCGCGGAAGTACAGCGATTCCACCGGCGGCGCGCGGTCCAGGAAACGCACGCGCAGCGCCACGCTGTCGTCGGCCGCCAGTTCGGCCACGCCGCCCATGCTCAGCGAGCCCGACAACCCGGTGCGCCCGCCGGCATCCTGCGGCAGGCCCCACAGCGGTGCGATGCGCGGGAACAGCAGGAACAGCACGATCATCACCGGCGCGCCGAGCAGCGCCGCGCGCCCGGCCACACGCGCCGCGGCGCTCAGCGGCGGCAGGCCGACCGGCATGTGCGCCAGCGCCAGCGCGGTGAGCAGGCCCCAGACCGAAACGATCATCGCAAACGCCGTCAACGGCGACTGCGAGTACAGGAAGTTGGTCAGCACCAGGAAAAATCCGAGCAGGAAGACCACCATCGCGTCGCGCCGCGCGCGCAGCTCCAGCGTCTTCAGCGCCATCAGCACCACCAGCATCGTGACGCCGGCCTCCTTGCCCAGCAGCGTGCGCTCGGTCAGCAAAGTCAGCCCCACGGCCAGGCCCAGCACGGCCACCAGGGTCCAGCGGCCGGGCAGGGTGCCGCCGTTGAGCGCCAGGCGGGCGCGTGAGAGCAGGATCACCACCGCCAGCAGCACACACCAGGGTGCCAGGTGCAGCGCATGCGGCGCGATGGTCCAGCCGATCACGCCCAGCTGGAACAGCGTGTCGCGTGCGTCGCGCGGCAGGTGGCGCCAGCGGTCCAGGAGTTTCATGACCAGGTGGCCAGGCGTTCCAGCGCGTCGCGGCGCTGCGCTTCGCCCTGGCCGGTGGGCAGCTCGCTGCCAGGCAGGCGCAGGCCCCAGGCGATGCCGGCCCGCTCGGCGCTGTCCACCCAGGCCGCCAGGCGCGACAGCCGCGCTTCGGGGTCCCCCGCGCCAGTCCCGCCGGTCCCGCCGGCACTGGCGGCCCAGTCCAGCCAGAGTTCACGGCTGCCGGACGAGGCCGTGTCCCGGCTGACCAGCTCGCCACTGCGGGCCACCTTCTTCCACACCACCTGGCGCAGCGTGTCGCCACGCCGCCAGGGGCGCACCCCTTCGAGTTCGCTGCCGCTGCTGCGCTGCAGCGCCGCCTGTTCACCCGGCACCGGCTGGGCGCCGGGCAGCGGCGGCGCCGGGTGTTCGGGCCGCGGCCAGGCCAGCACCCGTGCGGCCGGGCGCCACACCGTCCAGGCGCGGAAGAAGCCGAACGGGAAGCCCGTCTCCAGCACCAGCGGCGGCACCGTGTGCCAGCCGCGGGTGGCCGGCACGATGCTCACCGTGGCCGTGGCCTGGCTGCCGGCGGGCACGTCCACCGCGGTGTAGCTGCGGCCATGCTGCTCGCGGTCGTACAGGCGCAGCGCCAGCGCATAACGCGCGCCGCCGGGGTTGTCGATCACCACGTCCAGTTGTGCCGGGCTGCCGGCAAACACCGGCGGGCCGGGGCGGATGTGCAACGTCAGCCCGCGCAGCATGCCGTGCGTGATGTGCATGGACACCACCGCCGCACCGGCCAGCAAAAAGGCCAGCACATAACCCAGGTTCAGCTGGTAGTTGATGGAGGCCAGCAGCATCAGCAGCAGCAAGGCCGCAAATGACGCCCCGCCGCGGGTGGGCACGATGTAGATGTTGCGCTGGCCGAGTGTCCAGCTGTCGGTCAGCGGCAGGCGGCTGTGCCACCAGGTTTCGATGCGCGAACGCAGGCCCACGGCGCTTTGCCCGGGCTCAGGTCACAGGCGTGGCTTCCACCATCGCGCGCACCTGCTCGATGGCGCCGCGGCCGGCGCCGGCCACCGGGGTCAGCCGGTGCGCGATGGCCTGCGGCAGGATGGCCTGGATGTCGTCGGGGGCGACGTAGGCGCGCTCGGCCATCAGCGCGCGGGCGCGCGCCACGCGCAGCACCGCGATGCCGGCGCGCGGCGACAGGCCCTCGACGAACCAGCGGCCGTCGCGCGTGGCGGCGATCAGCGTCTGCAGGTAGTCCAGCAGCGCCTCGGATGCCGTGATGCGCCCCACCGCCTGCTGCGCCACCACCAGTTCATCGGGCTGCATCACCGCGGGCAGCTTGGCCACCAGGTGGCGCCGGTCCTCGCCGGCCAGCAGCTCACGTTCACTCGCCCGGTCGGGGTAACCCAGCGTCACGCGCAGCAGAAAACGGTCGAGCTGGCTTTCCGGCAGCGGGTAGGTGCCGATCTGGTCGCTGGGGTTCTGCGTGGCGATCACGAAAAACGGCCGCGGCAGCGCGCGCGTGGTGTTTTCCACCGACACCTGCTGCTCTTCCATGGCCTCCAGCAGCGCACTCTGGGTCTTGGGGCCGGCGCGGTTGATCTCGTCGGCCAGCAGCACCTGCGCAAACACCGGGCCGGGGTGGAAGACAAAGGCATCCTTGGCGCGCTCGAAGACCGAGACGCCGATCAGGTCCGACGGCATCAGGTCGGCCGTGAACTGCACACGCCGGAAATCCAGGCCCAGCGACACCGCCAGCGCGTGCGCCAGCGTGGTCTTGCCGACACCGGGCACGTCTTCGATCAGCAGGTGCCCGCCGGCCAGCAGGCAGGCGACGGCGTCTTCGATCTGGGTGCGCTTGCCGACGATAATGCGGCTGATCTGGTCCACCAGCCGGGTCAGCTGGCGCGGGAGAGAGACATCCATCCACGCGATCTTGCCCGAAAGTCCGAAGCACCCGCATGAGCACAGCTTTCTTCACGCACACCGAGTGCCGTTTGCACGATATGGGTCAGGGCCACCCGGAGTGCCCGCAGCGCCTGGACGCCATCACCGACCACCTGCGCGGCACCGGGCTGGACCTGGCGCTGGATTTCCACGACGCGCCCGAAGCCACTGCCGACCAGCTGGAGCGCGCGCACAGCACGCACTACGTGACCGAGCTGCGCGACACCATGCAACAGGTGGTGCTGGCCGGTGCGCCCCGCGCGCTGGATCCGGACACCGTGGTGTGCCCCGGCACCTGGCAGGCCGCCTTGCGTGCGGCCGGTGCGGCGGTGGCCGCCACCGACCGCGTGCTGGCTGGCCAAGCCCAGAACGCCTTCTGCGCCGTGCGCCCGCCGGGCCACCACGCCACGCGCGACCAGACCATGGGTTTTTGTTTTTTCAACAACGTGGCGGTGGCGGCGCGCCACGCGCTGGACGTGCACGGCCTGGCGCGCGTGGCCATCATCGACTTTGACGTTCACCACGGCAACGGCACCGAAGACATCGTCGCCGGTGACGAGCGCATCCTGATGTGCAGCTTCTTCCAGCACCCGCTGTACCCCTACAGCGGCGCCGTGCCCAAGGGCACGAACATGGTCAACGTGCCGGTCGCGCCCTACACACGGGGGCCCGAGGTGCGCGAGACCATCGAGGCCATGTGGATGCCGGCGCTGCAGGCCTTCCGCCCGCAGATGGTCTTCATCTCCGCCGGTTTCGATGCCCACCGCGAAGACGAACTCGGCCAGATGGGCCTGGTGGAGGCCGACTACGAATGGATCACGCGGCGCCTGATGCAGGTGGCTGATGAACACGCACAAGGCCGCATCGTGTCCTGCCTGGAAGGTGGTTACGCCTTATCGGCGCTGGCGCGCAGCGTGGCCGCGCACGTGCGGGTTCTGGCCGGAGTCTGATGACGATGGCCCCCAAGCTCACGCCGTTCGCTGCCCCCCGA
Source organism: Rubrivivax sp. (assembly GCA_018780805.1). Classification (GTDB taxonomy): domain Bacteria; phylum Pseudomonadota; class Gammaproteobacteria; order Burkholderiales; family Burkholderiaceae_C; genus Rubrivivax. The sequence goes on from JADMJD010000151.1 coordinate 30,834, forward strand.
GGGGGTGCCCTGCCCTTGGGACGGCCCAGCGGGCACTGACCATGGCCAAACAACTCTCGGGCGATGAACTCGCCCAGCTGGGGCGCTCGCTCGTCACACCCACCGCGCTGACGGAGCTCGCGGTCTTTGCAGGCTGCCTCGCCCTGGCCTGGGCGGTGGTGCGGCTGCTGCGCGGCCCCGAGGCCGTGCGTGGCTCCATCTGGTTCGGCCGCAACATCGTCGATGGTGTGTTGTTCCCGGTGGCTGCCCTGGTGCTGGCCCTGGTGGCGCGCCGGCTGCTGCAGGAGGCGCTGCCGCTGGCGGTGTTCCGCCTGGTGGTGCCCATCCTGGTGTCGCTGGTGGCCATCCGCCTGACGGTGCGCGTGCTGCGGGCGGCTTTCCCCGAATCGCAGCTGATGCGCGTGGTCGAGCGCAGCGTGTCCTGGGTCGCGTGGCTGGGCATGGTGCTCTGGGTCACCGGCATCGGGCCGGTGCTGCTGGATGAGCTGGACGAGATCCAGTGGAAGATGGGTGGCGCCACGGTCTCGGTGCGCAACCTGATCGAGGGCGTGATCTCCGCCGTCGTCGTGATGGTGGTGGTGCTGTGGATCGCCGCGGCGCTGGAAGCGCGGCTGCTGCGTGGTGCGGGTGGCAACCTGTCGCTGCGCAAGATGGCCGCCAACGCACTGCGGGCGCTGCTGATCTTCGTCGGCCTGATGTTCGCGCTCACCGCGGCCGGCATCGACCTGACGGCGCTGGGTGTGCTGGGCGGTGCGGTGGGTGTGGGCATTGGCCTGGGCCTGCAGAAGCTGGCGTCCAACTACGTCAGCGGTTTCGTCATCCTGGCCGAGCGCAGCGTGCGCATTGGCGACATGGTGATGGTGGATGGCTTCGAGGGCCGCATCACCGACATCAACACCCGCTACACCGTGATCCGTGCGCTCTCGGGCAAGGAGTCCATCGTGCCCAACGAGATGCTGATCACGCAGCGGGTTGAGAACTCTTCGCTGGCCGATCCGAAGGTGCTGCTGAACACCGTGGTGCAGGTGGCCTACGGCACGGACCTGGAGCCGCTGATGGCAGACCTGGCGCGCGCAGTGGAGGCGGTGCCGCGCGTGCTGGCCGATCCGGCGGTGGGCGTTCGGCTGTCCAGCTTCGCGGCCGACGGCCTGGAGCTGACGGTCTACTTCTGGATCGCCGACCCGGAAAACGGCAACGGCAATGTGCGCTCCGACGTGAACCTGGCCATCCTGCGCCTGCTCAACCAGCGCGGCGTGGAGATTCCGTTTCCGCAGCGGGTGGTGCGCACCGGCTGACGCTCCGCGGGCTCAAGTTCGGCCGCGGCGGGCCGATGAACCCGTGGCCATGGTCCTGCGCTCCCGCTTCAGCCGTTTCCTGTCACGCGGCCTCACCGCTGTCGAGCTGACGCTCACGTTGGGCATCATTGCGGTGCTGGCGGTGATCGGGCTGCAGGTCTACCAGGGCTGGCAGGACAAGGCCAAGACCCAGACGGCACAGGCCGACATCATCGAGCTGTCGCTGCTGATCGACGACGTCTTTGCCGACACCGGCGAGTTGCCCGACAGTCTGGCCGACATCGGCAAGGCTGGCCATCGGGACCCCTGGGGCGGTGCCTACGTCTACGTGAACCTGATGACCAGCAAGGGCAACGGCAAGGCGCGCAAGGACAAATCGCTGGTGCCGCTGAACAGCGACTACGACCTGTACAGCAAGGGCCCGGACGGTGCGTCGGCCACCCCGCTCACGGCCAAGGCCAGCCGCGACGACATCCTGCGCGCCAACAACGGCCGCTTCGTCGGACCGGCGTCGCAGTACTGAACCTGCCCATGCGCATCCGCGGCCTGTTCCTGCACAGCCACGTGGCGCGCCGGGTCTTCTGGGTGCTGCTGCTGGCGGCGTTGTTGCCGCTGGCGGTGTTTGCCGTGCTCGCGGCCCAGGCCTGGGCCGTGCACCAGGCCCAGCAGCAGCGCTGGGCCGACAACGAGTACCGCAAGCAGGTCGGCCTGCGTGCCTTCGACAAGCTGGTGGCCGCCCGTGCCACGCTGGCGGCCCACGCTGCCAGCACCCCGGCCGAACGGCCGGCAGCGGCCGACCCGGCCGTGCGGGCCGTGCTGGCCCGCGTGGCCACGGTGTCCAGCGCCGACGGGTCGGTCAGCGGCGATCCGGCCTTGGCCGAGCTCTGGCGCGCACAGACCCAGCGCGAGCCGACCGATGCCACGCGCCTGTCGCCGCGCGCCGCACAGCGGATGCTGTGGTGGCTGCCCGCGGGGCCCGGCAGACCCGCCGTGGTCTTGCTGGCCCAACGTGACCTGGACCACCAACGCTGGTGGGTGGCCGAGGTGCAGGCGGACTTCCTGTGGGCCGACTTCGTGGCCGATGGCGCCGCCGCCACCTTGTGCGTCACCGACGCGCAGGGCGCTGCCTTGCGCTGCCCGCCCGGCGCCGACACCGGGTCGCGGGGTTGGCCGCTGTTCCTGGACGCCGGTTTTGGTAGCCCCGACTGGACGGTGCACGGCGACCCGCCCCTGGATGAGTTCATCGGCCCGGTGGCGCTGGGCCAGTCGCTGGTGCTGGGGGCGGTGGCCACCCTGTTGATGATCGTGGCGCTGGCCCTGGTGATGGTGCGCCGCACCTTGGTGCCGCTGGAGCAGTTGAACACCGGGACGCTGCGCCTGGCCGCTGGCGATTGGCAGGCGCGGGTGCCCGAGGGCCGCAGCGATGAGTTCGGGCAGCTGGCCGCGTCGTTCAACACCATGGCACAGCGCATTGGCCGCCAGGTGCAGACGCTGGAGGTGCAGGCCCAGATCGACCGCGAAATCCTGGGCGGGCTGGACGCCGGCCGTGCCATCCAGCGTGTGGCGCAGCGTATGCAAGCGGTGTTGCCCGGCGCGCCGGTGGCCGTTCTGGTGCGGGTTCTGGCCCGCGACCCGGCCCGTGAACAGAGCCGCGATGCGACCAGCAGCGCCTGGTGGGCCTACGACGGCAGCGGCCACGCGCCGCGCCCGCTGCAACTCGACCTGAGCGAGGTCTGCGCCACCGGAGGCGGGGCCTTGAACGGGCACTCGCTGGCGGCGGGGCCGTGGGCCCGTGCCGCGCTGGGCCAGACCGGCACACTGCCGACGGTGCGCGCCTGGTGCGCCAGCTGGCAAGACGAACGGCTGGCCCTGTTGCTGGCGGCACCGCAGGCCGAACTCGACGGCGCCACGCAGCAGGAGCTGTGCGACCTGCGCGACCGCACCGCCGTGACGCTGGCCGCGGCCGAGCGCGAGCACCGGCTGCGCGAGCGCGCGGTGCGCGACACCTTGACCGGGCTGCTGAACCGGCATGGCCTGCACGACGCCTGCGACCAACTGCTGCAGCAGGGCCAGGCCTGCAGCCTGTTGTTCGTGGACCTGGACGGCTTCAAGGAAGTGAACGACGCCCTGGGCCACACGGCGGGCGACGACCTGCTGCGCCAGGTGGCCCAGCGCCTGCGGGCGGCCGTGCCCGCGCACGCCGTGCTGGCGCGCCCGGGGGGCGACGAGTTTGTGCTGTTGTTGCCCGCTGCGGCCCAGGCCCAGGTGACACCCGAAGCCCTGGCGGAGACCTTGTGCGCGCTGCTGGCCCAGCCGGTGGCGGTGCGCGGCCAGCTGCTGCACATCGGCGCCAGCATCGGCGTCGTCAGCAGCCCCGAAGACGGGCAGGACCGCGACGAGCTGCTGCGGCGTGCCGACCTGGCCATGTACGCCGCCAAGGGCGACGGGCGGGGCCGCTGGCGGCGCTTTGAACACGCGCTGGACGCCGAGGCCAGCGAACGTGCCTGGATCGTGCGGGACCTGCGCAGCGCGCTGGACGCCGACGCGCTGCTGCTGCACTACCAACCCCGGCTGCGCGTGGCCGACGGCCAGGTGGCCTCCACCGAGGCCCTGGTGCGCTGGCCGCATCCCACGCGCGGCATGGTGCCGCCTGGCCGTTTTGTGCCGGTGGCCGAGGACGCCGGCCTGATCGAGCGCCTGGGCACCTTCGTGATGGACACGGCCCTGGCCCAGTTGCGGCGCTGGCGCGACGCCGGCTTGCCGGTGGGTCGCATGGCGGTCAACGTCTCGGCCCGCCAACTGCAGGACCCGCAGTTTGCGGCCCAGGTGCTGGCCTGTGTGCGCCGGCATGGCCTGCAGCCGCAGGACCTGGAAGTGGAGATCACCGAGAGCCTGTTCGCCGGCGATGCTGGTGCCGTGGCGCGGGCGCTTGAGCCGCTGCGCCAGCAGGGCGTGCAGGTGGCGCTGGACGACTTCGGCACCGGTTATTCGTCGCTGTCGGCCTTGCAGGACCTGCCGGTGGACGTGCTGAAGATCGACCGCAGCTTCGTGATTCAGCTCGGCCAGCGGCCGTCGGCCGATGCGGTGGTGCGGGCCATCATCAGCCTGGCCCACGCGCTGGACAAACACGTGGTGGCCGAGGGCGTGGAAACGCTGCTGCAGGAAGAGCGCCTGCTGGCGCTGGGCTGTGACGAACTGCAGGGTTACCGCTACGCCCGGCCCATGCCCGGGGAGCAGGTGCCAGCGCGCCTGGCGCAGGGTTTCGAACTCGCGGTGCCGGCGCTGGCCTGAGAGCCTGAGAGTCTTTCGCGCATGCCCGCTCGCCACCCCAAAACGCACCCGCTCGGCGTTGCAAATGCTCGCCATAGCCCGAGCTATGGCTGCGCTTTGCGCCTTGATCGGGCACGTTTTGGCGCGTCGCTCGGGCACGCCCGAAAAATTCTCAGGCTCTGAGCGCTGTTCAGGCCACGGTGACCGGGATCTTGCCGATCTTGGACTGAGTGATCTTCGCTTGCCATTCACGCGGCCCGGTGTCGTGCACGCTGGTGCCGCTGGCGTCCACCGCCACGGTGACCGGCATGTCCTGCACGTCGAACTCGTAGATGGCTTCCATGCCCAGGTCGGCAAAACCCACCACCTGCGCGCCGCGGATGGCCTTGGCCACCAGGTAGGCCGCACCGCCCACCGCCATCAGGTAGGCGCTGCCGTGTTTTTTGATGGCCTCGATGGCCACCGGGCCACGTTCGGCCTTGCCGATCATGCTGATCAGGCCGGTCTGCGCCAGCATCATCTCGGTGAACTTGTCCATGCGGGTGGCCGTGGTCGGGCCGGCGGGTCCCACGACTTCGTCACGCACCGGGTCCACCGGGCCGACGTAGTAGATGACGCGGTTGGTGAAGTCCACCGGCAGCGGCTCACCCTTGGCCAGCATGTCCTGGATGCGCTTGTGCGCGGCATCCCGGCCGGTCAGCATCTTGCCCGACAGCAGCAGCGTCTGGCCAGGCTTCCAGGCTGCGACCTGTTCCTTGGTCAGCGTGTTCAGGTCGACCTTGGTGCTCTTGTTGTAGTCCGGCGCCCAGTGCACGTCGGGCCACAGGTCCAGACTGGGCGCGTCCAGGTAGCTCGGGCCGGAGCCATCGAGCACGAAGTGCGCGTGCCGCGTGGCGGCGCAGTTCGGGATCATCGCCACCGGCTTGCTGGCCGCGTGGGTGGGGTAGGTCGCGATCTTGACGTCCAGCACTGTGGTCAGGCCCCCCAGGCCCTGCGCGCCGATGCCCAGCGCGTTGACCTTCTCGTACAGCTCGATGCGCAGCTCTTCCAGTTTGTCCTGCGGGCCGCGGGCCAGCAGCTCGTGCATGTCCACCGGGTCCATCAGCACTTCCTTGGCCATCAGCATGGCCTTCTCGGCGGTGCCGCCGACGCCGATGCCCAGCATGCCTGGCGGGCACCAGCCGGCGCCCATGGTCGGCACGGTCTTCAGCACCCAGTCGACCAGGTTGTCGCTGGGGTTGAGCATCACGAACTTGCTCTTGTTTTCGCTGCCACCGCCCTTGGCCGCCACCGTCACGTCGAGTTTGTTGCCTGGCACCACCGTCATGTGGATCACGGCCGGGGTGTTGTCCTGCGTGTTCTTTCGCGCAAACAGCGGGTCGGACAGCACCGAGCCACGCAGCGGGTTGTCGCGGTCCAGGTAGGCCTTGCGCACACCGTCGTTGACGGCGTCCTCCACCGAGCCGGGGAAGTTCTCGAAGCGCACATCCATGCCGATCTTCAGGAACACGTTGACGATGCCGGTGTCCTGGCAGATGGGGCGGCGGCCCTCGGCGCTCATGCGCGAGTTGGTCAGGATCTGCGCGATCGCGTCCTTGGCCGCCGGGCTCTGCTCACGCTCGTAGGCGCGGGCCAGGTGGGCGATGTAGTCGGCCGGGTGGTAGTACGAGATGTACTGCAGCGCGGCAGCGACGCTGTCGACGAGGTCGGCGTGGCGGATGGTGGTGCTCATGGTGCGACAGTGTAGGGAGTGAGGGGGTCAGACAAACCAGATGAAGGTCATCACAACAAACAGCGGTACGAGCACCGCACATGACCAGACCATGTACCCGAAGAAGCTGGGCATGCGGATGCCACGGTCCTCGGCGATGGCCTTGACCATGAAGTTGGGGGCGTTGCCGATGTAGGTGTTGGCACCCATGAACACCGCGCCGGCCGAGATGGCGGCCAGGGTGGGCGCCAGTGTCGTCATCAACACGGCCGGGTCACCCCCCGCCAGGTTGAAAAACACCAGGTAGGTCGGCGCGTTGTCCAGGAACGAGCTCAGCACGCCGCTGAACCAGAAGTAGGCCCAAGGCAGTGGCTGTCCGTCGTCCCCGGTGACGGCACGCGCCACGGCGCCGAAAGCACCGGCTTCGCCGGCCTTCAGCATGGCCAGCACCGGCACCATGGTGACGAAGATACCGATGAAAAGTTTGGCCACCTCTTGCATGGGCGCCCAGGAGAACTGGTTGGCCTCGCGCACCGACCGCTGCGTGAGCCACAGCGACAGGCCGGTGACGCCGATCAGCGCGCCGTCGCGCACCAGCTGCGCCAGGCCCACCTCGGTGCCGGCAATGTTCACCGTCCAGCTGGGCTTCCACAGGCCGCTCATCAGCACCAGGCCCATCACCGCCAGCAGCAGCAGGAAGTTCACACCACCTTCGATGCCGAAGCGTTGGTCGTCGGGCGTGGGGTCGGCGCGGGTGACACCTTCCTTGCGGTACCACCAGGTGTCGATGAGCCAGAAGATCAGCAGCAACGCGCCGATCAGCGACAAGGTCTCGGGGAAGATGTGCTGCGCGGTCCAGAAGAAGTCCACGCCCTTGAGGAACCCCAGGAACAACGGCGGGTCGCCCAGCGGGGTCAGCGAACCGCCCGCGTTGCTGACGATGAAGATGAAAAAAACCACCACGTGGGCGACATGTTTGCGGTTGTCGTTGGCGCGGATCAGCGGCCGGATCATCAGCATCGACGCGCCCGTGGTGCCCATGAAGCTGGCCAGCACGGCGCCGATGGCCATCAGCGCCACGTTCAGCCCCGGGCTGCCGTGCAGGTTGCCCCGGATGTAGATGCCACCGGCCACGGTGAACAGGGCCGTGAGCAGGATGATGAAGGGCAGGTACTCGGCCAGCAGCGTGTGCGCCAGCACGGCGCCGGTGCCGCCCAGGCCCTGGCTGGCGGCAAAGGGCAGCAGGAACAGCAGCGACCAACCCGCGGCCACCTTGCCAAAGTGGTGGTGCCAGAAGTGCGGCACGGCCAGCGGCATCACCGCGATGGACAGCAGCATGCCGGCAAACGGGATGCCCCACCAGGCGGCGAGCGTGGCGCCGTCCAGGTCCGCGGCATGGGCCGGGCCTGTGGTGAGCAGCACGGCACCCAGGAAAAGGGCACGCAGCATCAGGGCAGGAGGCATCGTGGCGTCGGCGTCGAAAGAAAACCCGAATTCTAGGAGCCAGGCCCGCCAACTGCCTGACGCTGGCCGACGTGATCAGCGCGGCCCGGGTGGCCGCACCAGGCTGGCGATGATGGCCACCAGGGTGAGCGGCGCGACGAAGCCGATCAGGACCTCGGAGAAGGCCCCGATGCCAGCATGCTGCTGCGCCGCCATCAGCAGGTACAAGGTGTAGGCCAGGTAGTAACACAGCAGCACCGCGCCCTCCCAACGCGCAATGCGGCGGCCGGTGATGAACACCGGCAGGCAGGCCAGCGCTGCGGCCAGCATCACCCAGAGGTCGAAGCGCATCACCGCCGCGGGCACCGGCAGGCCCGCGCTACCGGCCACCAGCGCCGTCAGGCCCAGGCAGCCCAGGATGTTGAAGATGCAGCTGCCGATGACGTTGCCCACCGCGATGTCACGCTGGCCGCGCCAGGCCGCCATCAGCGATGTGGCCAGCTCCGGCAGCGAGGTGCCGACGGCCACGATGGTCAGGCCGATCACCAGCTCGCTGAGGCCCAGCTGCAGCGCAAAGGCGGTGGCCGCGGCCACCAGGGCCTGTGCACCCACCACCAGCAGGCCCAGGCCACCCAGCACCATGGCGACGCTCAAGCGGATGCGGGTGGCGCCGGCATGGCCGATGTCGGTGGCAAAGTCAGCGTTGGCATCGGCGTCGCTGGCCCGTGATTGGCGCACCAGGAACACTGTGTACAGCACCAGCAGGCCCAGCAGCAAGGCGCCATCCAGCGGCCCGATGCGGCCGTCCAGCGCCAGCAGCGCCAGCAGCAGGGCACTGCCGATCATCACCGGCACCTCCTGCCGGATGACCTGCAGGCTGACCGCCAGCGGCACGATCAGCGCCGACACGCCCAGGATGCCCAGGATGTTGAAGACATTGCTGCCCACGACGTTGCCCAGCGCGATGTCGGTGCGGCCATCGAGCGCGGCGCCCACGCTGACGGCCACCTCTGGTGCGCTGGTGCCGAAGGCCACCACCGTGAGGCCGATCACCAGCGGCGACAGCCCCCAGCCCAGTGCCAGCCGCGCGGCACCGCGCACCAGCACATCGGCGCCCAGCACCAGGGCCCCCAGGCCGAAGGCGAACTGCAGCAGGTCGGGCACGGCAGGGCGGGTTCAGTGTGGGTTGGTGGCTGGCGGCGCCATGACGCGGTCAGCCAGCGCGATGGCCAGCGCCGAGAACAGGAAGGCGACGTGGATCACCGTCTGCCAGATCAGCACCTTCTCGTCGTAGTTGGCGGCGTTGATGAAGGTCTTCAGCAGGTGG
>JADMJD010000037.1 GCA_018780805.1 Rubrivivax sp.
ACGCGCCGTCGATGGCGTCCCAGAGCTTGAGCATGTAGTTCAGGTCCCACTGCAGTTCGGCAGCGCTGCGGCCGATGCCGGCGGTGCGCGCGATCAGGCTCATGCCCTTCGGGTAGTCGAGCTGGTCCATCGCCTCCTTCAGCTCTTCGCGCTCCTCGCCCTCGATGCGCCGGCTCACGCCGCCGCCGCGCGGGTTGTTGGGCATCAGCACCAGGTAACGCCCGGCCAGGCTGACGAAGGTGGTGAGTGCCGCGCCCTTGTTGCCGCGCTCTTCCTTTTCCACCTGCACGAGCAGGCTGTCGCCGTCGCGCACCACGTCCTGGATGCGCGCGTTCTTGACGTCGGCGCCGTCACGGAAGTAGTTGCGCGAGATTTCCTTGAAGGGCAGGAAACCGTGGCGGTCTTCGCCGTAGTCGACGAAGCAGGCCTCCAGCGAAGGCTCCACCCGCGTGATCACGGCCTTGTAGATGTTGCCCTTGCGCTGTTCGCGCCCTTCGAGCTCGGTTTCGAAGTCGAGCAGCTTCTGGCCGTCGACAATCGCCAGGCGCCGCTCTTCGGGCTGCGTGGCGTTGATCAGCATTCTCTTCATCGGGTCTCCTCAAGAGGTGTGTCCGATGCACGAGAAAGGCCGCAGAACCGCATGGCGAAATGCCCTGGACTGCGAACCTGGAGGCGCCCTCAGGGCGCCGGGTCAGGCGCGCAGCGTTGGCGCGTGCGTGCCGGTGCCTGGGCTTGCCATGCCCCCGGCTCCCCACGGCGCAGCGGGCCCGGCGGATCGTGTCCGGGGCTGGCTGCGTTGGCGGGGAGAGCGGAACAACATGGCGCGCGTGGGGCGACTTGGGCGACGCGGGTGTCAGCGCAGCCCTCGCGAGCCGTCTGCCACCCTGGTGTTTTCGTTGCTGGCCTTGGTCGGGCCGGCGGGGTTCTTCGTCAGTTCTCTGCCACCCCGTGTCGCGCGCCGCCAACCTGCTCTGGCAGGCCGGCCCACGCTGCGGGCTCGGGGTGTTGCATCACCGGGGATCGGGCACCTCGCGGCGCCCGAAGGGCCACAGCCGTTGGCGAATGCAAAGATTGGCCCGGGTAAACTCCGGAAAATCAAGCACTTACCGCACGAATGTGGAGTCGCGGATTATAGGGGCCAATTTGACCGATCCACGGCCTGCCGTGCGCGAAGTGCCTGTCGATGAAGGTTCCGACGGCCAGCGGCTGGACAACTACCTGCTGAAGCTGCTCAAAGGGGTGCCCAAGACCCATGTCTACCGCATCATCCGCTCGGGCGAGGTGCGCGTGAACAAGGGCCGGGCCCAGGCCGACACGCGGCTGGCCATCGGTGACGTGGTGCGGGTGCCGCCGGTGCGGGTGGCGGCGCCCGCCGAACAGCCCGAGCCTGCCGCATCGGCCGCGCCGGCGCGCGAGTTTTCCATCCTGTTTGAAGACGAGCACCTGCTGGTGATCGACAAACCCGCCGGCGTGGCGGTGCACGGCGGCAGCGGTGTGAGCTTCGGCGTCATCGAACAACTGCGCCGGGCCCGGCCGCAGGCCAAATTCCTGGAGCTGGTGCACCGGCTGGACAAGGAGACCTCGGGCATCCTGCTGCTGGCCAAGAAGCGCAGCGCGCTCACCCGGCTGCAGGACCAGTTCCGCGAGCGCGACACCGACAAGGTGTATGCCGCGCTGGTGGCCGGCGTCTGGCCGGCCAGGCTGAAGGTGATCGACCTGCCGCTGCTGAAGGGCCTGGACGCCGCCGGCGAACGCCATGTGCGTGTGGTCGACGCCAACAACACCGAGGCCAGGCGGTCGATCTCGATCGTCCACGTGGTGCAGGCCCACACCGGTTGCACGCTGCTGGACGTGACCATCAAGACCGGCCGCACGCACCAGATCCGCGTGCACCTGGCGCACCACGGCCACCCCATCGTCGGCGACCCGAAGTACGGCGACTTTGCGCTGAACAAGGCCGTGGCCCGCACGCAGCACTTCGGCCGCATGTTCCTGCACGCACGCCGGCTGGCCTTCGACCACCCCGGCGATGGCCGCAGGATCACGCTGGACTGCCCGCTGCCGGCAGAATGCACAGCTTTGCTGGAGAAACTCTGACCGTGCCGCGCCGCTTCGACCTCATCGTCTTCGACTGGGACGGCACGCTGTTCGATTCCACCGGGCTCATCGTGCAGTGCATCCAGAACGCCTGCGCCGACCTCGCCTTGCCGGTGCCCGACGACCAGCGCGCCGCCTACGTGATCGGCCTGGGCCTGCACGACGCGCTGCAGCATGTGGTGCCCGGCTTGCCCGAGGAGCGTTACCCCGAACTGGGCCGGCGTTACCGCCACCACTACATGGCCAGCCAGCACGCCCTGGTGCTGTTCGACGGCACCGTGCCCATGCTGCAGGCGCTGAAGGCCCGCAACCACTTCGTGGCCGTGGCCACCGGCAAGAGCCGCGCCGGGCTGGACGAATCACTCACCCACGCCAGCCTGCACGGCCTGTTCGACGCCACGCGCACGGCGGATGAAACCGCCAGCAAACCGCACCCGCGTATGCTGAAGGAGCTGATGGCGGTGTTCGGCGTGCCCCCGGCCCGCACGCTGATGATCGGCGACACCACGCACGACCTGATGCTGGCCGCCAACGCCGGCACCGCCAGCCTGGGCGTCAGCTACGGCGCGCACGAGCCGGAGAGCTTCGCCGCCCATGGCCCGCTCGCGGTGCTGCACAGCACGCGCGAGCTGCATCACTGGTTGCTTGAACATGCTTGAACGCCAACCGGTGCCACCGCCCGAGCCGCTGTGCGCCTCCAATGCGCTGCTGGAGCGTGGCCAGGCGTTCAGCTGGGACGTCACACAATGGGGCCGCCCGGTGCGCGCCTTTGCGCTGCGCTACGACGGCCGCGTGGTCGCCTACCTGAACCGCTGCGTGCACGTGCCGACCGAGATGGACTGGCAACCCGATGAGTTCCTGGACATGGACAAACGCTGGATCCTGTGTTCGATCCACGGCGCGCACTACGAGCCCGACACCGGCCGCTGCGCCGCCGGCCCCTGCGGCCGCGGCCAGCTGACCCCCATCGCCACGCAGGAGCGTGACGGCCAGGTCTGGTGGGTGCCCACGTCCGACATCCGGCCCGTCGAGTTCGACGCCCCGGCCCCTGCTGCAGATGGAGCTTCCGATGGACCCCGTTGACACCCAGTTTCCCCGCGGCAACGGCAACGTCGAGCCCGCGCTCGAACGTGCGCTGCGCGAGCTGCTGCAAGACCGCCGCACCGAGCGCAACTGGCGCATCCTGTTCCGCCTGGCCTGGCTGGCGCTGATCGTGCTGGTGGCCTGGGTGCTGCTGCAGCGCGCCGGCCCGGCCACCGCCGTCACCTCACCGCACACGGCGCTGGTGGAACTGCGCGGCGAGATCGCCGCCGACACCGAAGCCAGCGCCGAGCGCCTGGTGGCCGCGCTGAAGGAGGCCTTCGAGGACCCCGGTGCCGTGGCCGTGGTGCTGCGCATCAACTCACCCGGCGGCAGCCCGGTGCAGGCCGGCATCGTGAACGACGAGATCCGCCGCCTGAAGACCCTGCACAACAAGAAGGTCTACGCGGTGGTGGAAGAGATCTGCGCCAGCGGGGCGTATTACATCGCGGTGGCCGCCGACGACATCTACGTCGACAAGGCCAGCCTGGTGGGCAGCATCGGCGTGCTGATGGACGGCTTCGGTTTCACCGAGACCATGGCCAAGCTGGGCGTGGAGCGGCGGCTCATCACCGCCGGTTCGAACAAGGGCATGCTGGACCCGTTTTCGCCGGCCGACCCGATCCAGACCGCCTACGCGCAGGCGATGCTGGACCAGATCCACCAGCAGTTCATCACCGTCGTCAAACAAGGCCGCGGCACGCGGCTGAAAGAGACCCAGCAGACCTTCACCGGCCTGTTCTGGAACGGTGAAGAGGCCGTCAAGATGGGCCTGGCCGACAAGTTCGGCAACATCGACTTCGTGGCCCGGGAAGTGATCAAGGCCGAAGAGATCATCGACTACACGCCCTACGACAACCTGGCCGAACGTTTTGCCAAGCGTTTTGGCGCGGCCATCGGCGAAGGGGCGGTGAAGGCGATGCGCGCCATGGCGCCGATCCGCTGATGTCGGAAGTGCTGAAGGTCCTGCCGCAGTACCTGCTGCCCAAACAGGCGCTCACCACCTTGGCCGGCCGCATCGCGGCGGCCGAGGCGGGTGGTACCACCACGGCGCTGATCCGGCGTTTCATCGAACGTTACGGTGTCGACATGGCCGAGGCGGTTGAATCCGACCCGGCCGCCTACCCCAGCTTCAACGCGTTTTTCACGCGTGCACTCAAACCCGGTGTGCGGCCGCTGTACGAGGCCGACTGGGTGAGCCCGGTGGACGGCGCCATCAGCCAGTTCGGCCGCATCGAAGACGGCCAGATCTTCCAGGCCAAGGGCCACCAGTACAGCACCACGGCGCTGGTGGGCGGTGACACGGCGCTGGCCGCGCACTTCCACCACGGCAGCTTTGCCACGCTGTACCTGAGCCCGCGCGACTACCACCGCATCCACATGCCGGCCACCGGCACGTTGCGCCGCATGCTGCACGTGCCGGGCGCGCTGTTCTCGGTGAACCCGACCACCGCACGCGGTGTGCCGGGGCTGTTTGCGCGCAACGAGCGGGTGGTCTGTGTCTTCGACGGCGATGCCCGCACGCCCGGCCCCTGGGTGCTGGTGCTGGTGGGCGCCACCATCGTCGGCAGCATGGCCACGGTGTGGCATGGCCTGGTGAACCCGCCGCGGCCCGGCACGCTGCGTGAATGGTCCTACGCCGACGGTGAACAGGTGCTGCGCCAGGGCGCGGAGATGGGCCGCTTCCTGCTGGGCTCCACCGTCGTGATGCTGATGCCCGGCCCGCTGCGCTTCAACCCGGCCTGGGCGCCGGGCGGTGCCATCCGCATGGGGCAGGTGATGGCCAACCGGGCCACGTGAGCACACGCAGCGCGCGCGCCGCGCAGGTGCTGCTGTGGGTGGTGCCGGCGCTGTGGTCGTCCAACTACATCATCGCCCGCCTGGCGCCGGGCGTGATCGCGCCGCATGCGTTGGCGCTGGGCCGCTGGGGCCTGGCGCTGGCGCTGATGTTGCCCTTTGTCTGGCACGAGCTGCGCAGCCAGCCCTGGCAACGCGAGTGGCGGCAGCTGCTGGTGCTGGGCGCCACCGGCATGTGGATCTGCGGCGCCTGGGTCTACCTGGGCGGACAGAGCACCACGGCCACCAACATCGCGCTGATCTACGCCGCCACGCCGGTGGCCATCGCTGCGCTGGGCGTGAAGCTGCTGCACGAACGCATGAGTGGCGCACAGCGTGTGGCCATCGTGTTTGCGCTGGCCGGTGTGCTGTTCATCATCGTCAAGGGCGATGTCGGCAACCTGCTGGCGGTGCGTTTCACGGTGGGTGACGGCTGGATCGTCGGCGCGGCCATCTCCTGGACGCTGTACTCGGTGCTGCTGCGCCGCTGGCCGTCGGTGCTGGGCCCGGCGGCACGGCTGGCGGCCATCATCGGCGGCGGCATCGTGGTGCTGCTGCCGTTCACGCTGTGGGAGTGGTGGATAGGCCCGGCGCTGCCGGTGACGCCAGCCGCCATCGGCCTGGTGGTGTTGGCGGCCGTGGTGCCCGGGGTGCTGAGCTACACCGCTTACAGCTATTTGCAGCGCGAGCTGGGCGCGTCACGCACCGCGCTGCTGCTGTACCTGGCGCCGGTCTACGGTGCCTTCAACGCCTGGCTGTTCCTGGGGGAGATGCCGGGCTGGCACCACGCCATCGGCGCGGCGCTGATCCTGCCCAGCATCTGGCTGGCGACCCGGCGCTGAAGCCCCTCACCCGGGCCAGTGCGCCTGCCACACGGGTGCCACGGCCGGGTGGGCCTGCAAACGCTGCAGCAGCGCATGGAACGCTGGTCGGCTGGCCGCCAGGTGCGCCCGCGCGCCGCTCCAGCGCGACACCACCACGGCCAGGAAGTCCAGCGCGCCGGGCTCGTTGCCACTCAGCCAGGGGCTGGCCGCAAAGCTGTCGGCAAAGATGTCCCAGCTGCGGTGCAGCTGCACGCGCGCGGCGGCACGCACCTTGGCTTGGGCTGGCTGGGTGCTGGCGGTGGTCCAGCGCTCGGGGTAGTCGCCCACGCTGATCGCGCTGTAGCAGTTGGCGGTGATGAAGACCAGGCCTCGCAGCGCCTGCGCCCGGGCCGTGGTGTCGGCCGGCAGCAGGCCGGGATGCGCCTTTCCCGGCTGCGACAGCCCCAGGTGGATCAGGATCGCGGCGCTCTCCGTCATCACGCTGCCGTCGGGCAGCACCAGGGTCGGGATCTGGCCCAGCGGGTTCACGCGCCGCAGCTCGGCCTGGGCGGAATCGTCTTCCCAGGTGGAGGCCCGCACCACGGTGTAGGGCAGGCCGGCGGCGCGCAGCGCCATCTCGATGGCGGCCGAGCCGGAGCCTTGGGAGCCGTAGAGCGTGTGCTGGGTCGGTGTCATCACGGCACCCCGTTGTTGCCAAACGCGCGGAAGCCCGCGCGGGTGTTGAGCTGTGCGTAGTACGCGGCCACCGCCGGCAGCGCGGGCCGGTCCATCGGCGTGCTGAACCAGCGGTGTGTGGACAGGCCCAGCACGATGTCGGCCAGCGTGAACACCGGGCCAGCGGCAAAACCGCCGCTGCGCTGCAGCTGGGCGTCGAACAGCGTCATCAGCCGGTTCCACTGCGCCACGCTGGTGGCGATGGCGGCCGGGTCGGCATGGGCCGGGCTGTGCCGCACCAGGCCCATGAAGGCACCGCGCCAGGCGCTGTTCAGTTCGGTGGCCTGCCAGTCCATCCACTGCTCCACGCGCGCCCGTGCGGCCGGTGCTGTCTGTGCTGAGGGCAGCAGGTCTTCACGCCCGGCACGCGCCGCCAGGTAGCGGCAGATGGTGTTGGATTCCCACAGCGTGCCGTGTTCGTCCTGCCACACCGGCACCAGGCCGTTGGGGTTGAGCGCCAGAAATTCCGGCCGCTGCGGATCGCGGTGGCCGCTGCCCCATTCTTCGATTTCCGGCTGCAGGCCCAGCTCGTCGCAGAGCCACAACAGCTTGCGCACGTTGATCGACGTGTGTTTGCCCAGCAGTTTCATCGCCGTGGTGTCGTTTTGGCTTTGGGCTCGCGCCGGCGCCAATATTGGAACTCGTCTTCGTGCACCTCGATGTCGAGTTCGCTGATGCGTGCCTGCAGCCGCTCTTGCACGTCGGTCACGGCCTGGTTGTAGATCACCGGGCCGATCTCTTCGAGCAGGAAACCCAGCAGCCCGCTGGCGGCCACGTTGCCGATGGGCTCGTCCATGTTCTCGCGGAAATAACGTTCGATGGATTGGATGGCGGCGCTGCGCGCCTCCTTGTTCAGCTCAATGCTCATGGTCTGGATTTCAGTTCGTAGGCGGCGGCGCGGTCGGCGTCGCCCAGGGCGCGGTACAGCTGGGCCAGCTCTTCGAAGACGTAGCGGTCCGGGGTGCCCGCGGCGGCGTTTTCGCGCTCCAGCCGCAGCTGGATGGCCAGGGCTTCGTCGTGGCGTTTCAGGCTGCGCAGCGTGTGCGCCACCCGCCAGTGCGCGATGCGGGCCCGCTCCGGCGGCCCGGTGCGCTCGCGTGCCGCGGCCGACTGCTGGAACTTCAGCAGCGCGTCGTCGAGCCGGCCCAGGGTGGTGAGGGACCAGCCCAAGTTGTTCAGCAGCGAGGCCTCCCAGGCGCGTGCGGCGGGTTTTGTCGAGGCCAGGGCCAGGTCCAGCGCGTCCTGCGTCCATTGCATGCCCTGCGCCGCGTCGGTGGTGGTGAAGGGCAGCATGTGCAGCGCGTCCACCGCCAGGCCGTCCAGGCCGGCGGCGCGGGCGCGCTCGGCCGCGGTGCGGAAGGCACTGCGCGCGGCGTCGATGTCGGCCGGTGGCAGCTGGGCCGTGTCGTGCACGGCCGAGGCGAGCGAGCGGCCCCATTCCAGGTGCCAGCGCACCACGGCTTCGGCACCGGCCTGGGCGAGCAGCGGCCGCAGCGGCCGCAGCAGCTCGCGCGCCGCCTCGAAGCGGCGCTGCAGGCCTTCGGTGCGTGCGATCTGGGTCTGCAGGATCAGCGCGTCGTCGCCGCTGGCCGTGGCCAGGCGTTCGCGGAAGCGCTGCGCCGACACGGCGGGCTGGTTGAAATCCCACAACGCGTTCAGGTCCAGCGGCGCGGCGCTGGCGGACACCAGCACCATCCAGGCCGTGCCCAGCAGGATGCAGCGTTTCACGTCAATCTCCTTCGATGACCCGGCCCAGCGCGTTGTCCACCACCAGCGGTGTGTCGAAGTAGCGGATCTGCGGTTCACCGCCATAGGCCTCGACGATGCGCTGCCGCCAGGCGGCGTCGTGCGCGCGCTCGGCCGCGGCGCGGTCGGGCCAGAGGTAGAACGCGCCGGCCTGGCCGGCCTCGGCGTCGTAGACGAAGGTCTTGCGGATCAGCGCCGGGTCGGCGGCCCAGCGCGGCGCCACGTCGTGCATGCCCTGCACCACGGTGGCCCGGTCTATCCCGGCCGGCAGGCTGAACAGCACGAACTCGGTGATCATGCCGTGGCCCCGGCATCGGGCCGCAGCAGGCCCATGCTGACGGTGTCGTGGTACACGCCGTCGAAACACATGCCACGGCGCTTGAGGCCCTCGTGCTGGAAGCCCAGGCGTTCGTAGAGCCGGATCGCACGTGTGTTGTCGGCCCGGGCCGAGAGCTCGATGCGGGTCAGGCCCTTGGCCCAGGCCTTGTCAACGCAGGCTTGCAGCAGCCGGGCCCCCAGGCCTTGGCCGCGCCAGGCGGGCAGCAGGCCCATGCCCAGGCTGCCGGTGTGGGCCAGTGCCTGCGCCCACTCGGGCAGCACATCGGCCCAGCCGACGACCTGGCCGCCGGCCTCGCTGGTGGCGACGGCCACGAACTGCACCAGGTCCTTGCTGACACTCTCGTGCACGAAGCCTTCGATGCGGTCCACCGGCGGCGCGGCCACCTGGGCCAGGTAACGCTGCTCCCGCGCTACCGTGTCCAGCGCGGCGTGGAAACCGGGCACGTCGTCCATCGTGATGGGGCGGATCAGCACCGGGGATGTCGTTGTCATGCGGTCTCCAGGGGGCGTGGGCCGGATCATGCCGGCCCGGCGTGTGCGGTCAACACCGCGTGTTCGAAAGCGGCCACCTGGCGCGCCAGCGCGGCGGCGTCGCAGTGCGGGCACAGCAGCTTGCTGCCGCGGCCGCTGGTCATCACGCGGCAAAAATCGCGGCCGGCGCGCCGGCACACGGGGCAGGGGAACACCGAACGGTGGAAGCGTGCAAACGGGGCCAGCCAGTCGCAGCGGGTCTGCGTGAGCCGGGTCGACAGCCAGGCAAACTCGGCCTGCTCGAAGTGGTTGGGCAGGCCCAGCCACTGCAGGCCGGCCAGGCTGCCCAGCGGGCGCAGGCTGCCGTCGCCTACGCGCAGCGCACCGAGCTGCAGCCAGCGCAGCCGCTGCAGGCCGGCCAGCGGGGCCAGGCTGGGCACGGTGGCGGGCTGGCTGTCGCCGCCGGTGAAGGCCAGGCCCTCCAGCTGCTGCAGGCCGGCCAGATCGTCCAGGCGGCCGATCTTGTGGGCATTGGCGATCTGGAACCAGGCCAGCGCCGGCAGGGTCTGCAGCGGCGCCACTGACACGATGCCGCCCGACGCGCCCAGGTGCAGGTGGCGCAGCGTGGGGCACTGCCCCAGCGCGTCCAGCTGCTGCAGGCCGTTCCACTTCAGGTACAGGCTCTGCAGGCCGGGCAGCTGGCAGGCGGCGTCGAACAAGGCCTGCGGCACCTTGGACTGCAGCCACAGCACGCGCACGCCGCGCAAGCTGGGCAGCACGGCGCACCACTGCGCCACCAGCGCCTTCTGCGCGGTGGCCGGCAGATCGGTCTGCGTGCAGGCGATCGACAGGTGTTCGCCGCCCTCGAATTGCTGCGGGTGGCGGATGGTGCGCGGCTCGGTGCCAGCGCGCGCCAGCGTGCCCCAGAAAGAGGGCAGGGTGGAGGTCTCTCCGTCCGGCAGGGCGCCGTTGTCGGGTGCGGTGTTCATCGGCTGCGTGCCCGGTGGATCAGCCGTGCCAGGCCCCAGGCCACAGCACCCCACACGGCGCCCAGGAAGCCCCAGCCGAACAGCGTGGGCGGACACCAGCCCCAGCCGCACAGGCCGCCGTTCTGCAGCAGCCCGGGCACGCCGACGGCATGGAACAGGTAGATGCTGAGGTAGGGCATCGCGGCCAGCAGGCCGATGGGCGAATCCAGGTACCCGGGCCACCACAGACCCGGCATCAGGACCAGTGCCCAGGCGCCGACGATCAGCGCGAAGAGGCCGCCGGTGCGCAGGCGTCGGCCGGAGGGGGCGGGCGAAGTGGCCATGGGGCCACTGTAGCGCCCGCCCTCGGTGGCGTCAGCCCACCATCGCCGGCAGGGCCCGCAGGCCCTGCAGCGTCTGCAGGCAGGCCAGCGCGACCTCCTGGCCCTTGTGCACGAAGTGCTCGGCGAAAAACTGCCGGTGGGTCTCGTGCTCGTGGAAGTCGCGCGGCGTCAGCACGGCGGAGAACACCGGCACGCCGGTGTCCAGCTGCACACGCATCAGGCCGTCGATGACGGCGCTGGCGACGAACTCGTGCCGGTAGATGCCGCCGTTGACCACCAGCGCGCAGGCGATCACGGCGTCATAAGCGCCGCTTTGTGCCAGGCGCTGCGCGTGCAGCGGGATCTCGAAGGCACCCGGCACCTGGAAGTGATCCACCCGTGGGGGTGGCGTCGGACTTCGGGCGAAGGCCTCTGTGATGGCCTGCGTGGCACGGTCCACGATGTCGGCGTGCCAGCGGGCCGCGACGACGGCGATGCGGAGTTCGGAAGTTTCAGTCATCTGATTCATGGGTGTCCTCGGTGGAGGGGTTGGCCAGAATCAGGGCGCACGCACACACGGCACGCTCCGCCGAGGCGAAGCGCGCCGCATCCACGCGATCTCTTTCATCCGGACTGTGACCGTCGGCCCTGGTTTCGCACCAGGTCTGCTGACCCCGCCCACGGCAAGCCGTGGCCGGGCGCTCGCGGGCTCCTGCAGTTGCCTGCAGATACCGCCGGTGGGGAATTCCACCCCGCCCTGAGAACGCTGCCGGCCCGTCAAGACCGGCGTCTGCATTGTCCAGGAAATGGGCGGCATGACCTGGCAGGTCATCGCCAGCGGGCGGGCGGGTCAGCAGACTGCCGGCTGTTGCAACCCATCCATCGAATGACCATGACCCGCCTGCTGCTGCTGACCGTGCTCCTGCCCTTTTCCGCCCTCAGCGTGGCTGCCTTGTGGCAGCACGGCTACTGGGGCCTGTTCGAACCCGCCCTGCACAGCCTGGCGGCGGCCCAGGTGCTGGTGGACCTGGTCATCGCGCTCGGCCTGGTGCTGGTGTGGCTGTGGCGCGATGCGCGCGCCAGCGGCCGCAACCCCTGGCCCTGGACGCTGCTGACGCTGGCCGCCGGCTCCTTCGGCCCGCTGCTGTACCTGCTGGTGCGGCCTCAGGCGTCGGGGTTGGCGTCGGGCAGCCGCGAGAAGACCACGTAGTCCTGCGGCAGGCCGCGCACCAGGCGGAAGTGGCGCAGCACGCCTTCGCGCTCGAACCCGCACTTCTGCAACACCCGTTGCGACGCCTGCGCCGGCAGCTGCGTGGTGGCCTGGATGCGCACCCAGCCGCGCTGCTGCAGGCCCCAGTGCACCAGCGCACCGCAGACCGCCGTGGCCAGGCCGTGGCCCCAGCATTCGGGCCGCACGCTGTAGGTGATCTCGGCCGTGCGGTTGAGCGACGACACACTGTGGAACCCGGCGACGCTGACCAGCTCGCCGCTGTGCGCGGCCCGCACGCTGAACAGGCAGGGCGCGTCCGGGCTGCCGCCCAGGCAGCGTTCGATCATCGGCCGCAGGTCGTCGACCGACGTGAACTGCGTGCTGGTGAACCGCTGCATCTCCGGCCGCAGTGCAAACGCGGCCCAGTCGTGCAGGTCGGCCCAGGCGATGGGCGCGAGCGTGTACCCGGGCAACATCGGCATGGCCTTCTCCATGCTCACGCCGGCTGCAGCAGGCCCCGCGTCTCGATGAAACGCACCACCGTGTCCAGCCCGTCGCGGGTCTTCAGGTTGGTCATCACGAAGGGTTTGCGGCCGGCGTGGTCGGGCCGCATGCGGCGCGTGTCGGCGTCCATCACCGCCAGGTCGGCGCCCACGTAGGGTGCGAGGTCGGTCTTGTTGATGACGAAGAGGTCGCTCTTGGTGATGCCGGGCCCGCCCTTGCGCGGGATCTTCTCGCCGGCGGCCACATCGATGACGTAGATCGTCAGGTCGCTGAGCTCGGGGCTGAAGGTGGCGGCCAGGTTGTCGCCGCCACTTTCGATGAAGACGATGTCGGCGTTCGGGAACTTGTCCAGCATGCGGTCCACCGCCTCCAGGTTGATGGAGGCGTCTTCGCGGATCGCGGTGTGCGGGCAGCCGCCGGTTTCGACGCCGACGATGCGCTCCGGGTCCAGCGCACCGGCCACGGTGAGCAGGCGCTGGTCCTCCTTGGTGTAGATGTCGTTGGTGACGACGACCAGGTCCCAGCGCTCGCGCATGCTCTTGCAGAGCATTTCCACCAGTGTGGTCTTGCCGGAGCCGACAGGGCCGCCCACGCCCACGCGCAGCGGCGGGAGTTTTTTGGTGCGGCCGGGGATGTGGTGCAGGGCAGGCATGTTCATGCCCGGCATCATGGCATCGATCGGGCCCCCATCGGCCCCAAACCCGGCCCGTCGATCACACCGAGATGCCGACTTCCAGGGTGGCCGCGAAGCCACTCGTCGTGTCGCCGCTGATGCTGACCAGCTGCGTGTCGCTGCCGTCGCTGAACACGTTGTCGCTGCCCAGGCTGATGTTGCGCAGGTTGGCTGCGCTGCCGGTGTAGCCGCTGGTCGCGTAGACCAGGCTGCTCTGTGCCTGCGGCAGGGCCAGCTGCGAGGTGCGCAGCTTGTTGCTGTAGCTGGTGGCGGTGGTGGCGCTGCGGTAGACCTCGAAGTGCATGTGCGGCCAGCGCCCGCTGTAGCAGCCGGGGAAGATGGTGGTGAAGGTCACCTGGCCGTTGGCGTCGGTGACCTGCACGCCGCGCAGGTAGTTCTCAGCGGTGACGCCGCTGGAATACATCGAATAGCGGCCCAGCGCGTCGCAGTGCCACAGGTAGATGGCAAAACCTTCCAATGCGGCGCAGCTGCCGTTGGTGTTGACCAGCTGCAGCGTCACCGCCAGCGTCACGCCGCCGGCCGTGCCGTTGGCCGTGTTGCCGGCATTCGCGATGCTGCTGCGGATGTCGCTGCGCACGATGCCCGACAGCATCAGCGCGTTGGCGATGCTGCCGTTGGCGGTGTTGGAGCCGTCGCCGGGGTAAGGGCCGGCGGTCTCTTCGGGGATCAGGCTGCAGGTGGTGGTGCCGGTGCCCGTGCCCGTGCCCGTGCCCGTGCCCGTGCCCGTCCCGATGGTGGTGTCACTGCCCGTGGTGCCGCTGTCCCCGCCGCCACCACAACCCAGCAAGGCCAGGCCGGTGGCACTGCCCAGGCCGCCGGCCAGCCAGCGCAGCGCGCGGCGCCGGTGGGCGGTCTGTTGCAGCAGGCTTTGCAGGTCGGCCTGGAGGCCGAGGTCGTGGTGGTCGTGTTGGTTCATGCCCCGCATCGTCGGGGCGCGCTGTTTCGGGCGTTCAGCCCTTGTGTGTCGGCGCCGACACAGAGCCGCTCCGCGGCAACCACAGCGTGGCGCGCAGCCCGCCCTCGGGGCGGTTGGCCAGCGTCAGCCGGCCGCCGTCACGCTCGGCCAGGTCGCGGGCGATGGCCAGGCCCAGGCCGTGGCCGCTGCGTGCATGGGCCTCGGTCAGGCGCACCCAGGGGCGGAAGGCGTCGTCGATGCGCTCAGCGGGGATGCCCGGGCCGCGGTCGTCCACGTGCAAGGCCACGCCGCCATCGGGCATGGCATGGAGCTGCAGCGTGGCGCTGCCACCGTAACGCAAGGCGTTGCCCACCAGGTTGCCGACGATGCGGCGCAGCGCCGCCGGCCGGGCGCACACGCGGTGTTCCGGGCCGTCCAGCAAATGCACGGCCCGCACGGTCCGCACGGCCTGGCCGCTGTCCGACAGGTCGTCCACCACCGCGGCCACGGCGGCTCGCAGCTGCAGCAGGCCGGGTGGGCTGCCGTCGCGTTGTTCGCGCAGCACGGCCAGCGTGCTGTCAATCATCTCGGTCATCTCGTGGATGTCCTGCGCTGCGGCCTGGGCCAGGGCCGGCGGGCCGTCTTCCAGCCGCATGCGCAGCCGGGTCAGCGGCGTGCGCAGGTCGTGCGACACGGCCGCCAGGTGCAGGCCACGCGCGTCGAACTGTGCCTGCAGCCGCTGCGCCATCTGGTTGAAGACCGCGGCGCTGCGGCGCACCTCGGCCGTGCCCTGGTGTTCGTCCAGCACCGGCAGCGGCTCGTGCCGGGCCAGGCGCTGGCTCAGGCTGTCGGCGGCGCGTGACAGCTGGCGCATCGGCCGCGCCAGCCAGCGCGCCCCCAACGCCGCGCCGAGCGCGATGACAGCGGCGCGCAGCAGCAGGTCCACCCATTGCACAGTGCTGGGTAGGTCGGCCGGGGGCAGCGCGCGCACCGGCGGCAGGCCGGGTGGCGGGCCGGGTGGTGGGCCACCGGCGCCCGGGCCGGCCCCGGGCTGCGGCGGCGGCCCCAGATCGCCCAGGCCCAGCGGCAAGGACAACCAGAAGGCGACGCCGTGGCTCACCACCAGCACCACCCACATCAACACAAAAAGCCGCAGGCCCAGGGTGTCGAAGCGGCGCCAGCCGCGTGGCTGCGGGTCCATCAGCGCAGCTCGGTGTCGAACAGGTAACCCTCGCCGCGCAACGTGCGGATCAGCGTGGGCGTGGTGCCGCCGTCGCCCAGCTTGGCGCGCAGGCGCGACACGGCCAGGTCGATGCTGCGGTCGTTCACCTCGGTGCCCGCGGCGCGGGTGAGGTCCAGCAGGCGCTCGCGCGACAAGGCCTTGCGCGGGTGCGCGCAGAAGGCCGTGAGCAGCCGGAACTCGGCCGCCGACAGGGCCACCACGCTGCCGTCGGGCGCCACCAGCTGGCGCCGCAGGCGGTCGAAGGTCCAGCCCTGGAAGTGCAGTTCGGTGCTGTCGTCGCCGCGCGGCGTCGTGCCACGGCCGCGCCGCAGCACGGCCTTGATGCGGGCCACCAGCTCACGCGGCTCGAAGGGTTTGGGCAGGTAGTCGTCGGCCCCCATCTCCAGGCCCAGCACCCGCGAGATCGGGTCGCCCTGGGCCGTCAGCATGATCAGCGGCAGCGCGGGCTGCACCTCGCGCACCCATTGGCACAGCGTGAGGCCGTTGTCGTCGGGCAGCATCAGGTCCAGGATCAGCAGGTCCACGTCGGGCGCCGGCAGCCGGCGGCGCAGGCCGGCGCCGTCCACCAGCGCCTCGACCGTCATGCCGTGCTGCTGCAGGTAGGCCTGCAGCAGCTGGCGGATGCCGGGGTCGTCGTCGACCAGCAGGCAGCGCATGCCGGGGCCCATCGCCCTGTCAGCTGCGGAACAGCCGCGAGTACTGTGCCTCATGCTGCGCCGACAGGATGGCCAGCATCGGCGTGAAGGCCTGGCGTGTGTGGTCGTCGTGCAGCAGCGCTTCGTCCACCGCCGCCGGGATGGCCGCGGCCAGCCGGCCCAGCAGGCGCTGGCCGGCGCTCTGCCCCAGCGGCACGGCCTTCACCGCGGCCTGCACCATGTTTTCAGCCCAGCCAAACGCCATGGCCAGCAGCGCCGCGCGGGGCGGTGCGCCACTGCGCCAGGCGGCCAGGGCCAGCGCCACCGGCCAGGCGGGTGAGGGCGCCAGTGCGCGCAGCGTGGCCAGCCGGGCGTCGTCGTCCGGGCCACGCTGGCGCAGCCAGTCGGCCAGCGAGCGGCCGGCCTGTTCGGTCTGCAAACGGAACTCGGTACTTTCGCGCGTGGCCAGCACCCAGGTGTTCAACGTGGCCAGGCGGTCCACATCGTGGGTGTCCCAGGCCAGCCACGCAGCCGCGGCGGCCGGCAGCTCGCTGCGCGCCTGGGCCAGCAGCAGCTGGTCCTGCAGCCAGGTGCCGGCGCTGGCTTCGTCGTGCACACGCCCGCTGTCCACCGCGGCCTCCAGCCCTTCGGAATAACTGAAGGCGCCCACCGGCAGCGCCGGTGAGGCCAGCCAGATCAGCTGCAGCAGCGCGCTGTCAGTGGTCGTGACCGTGGTGGTCATGGCTGTGGTGGTCGTGGTCGTGGTCGTGGCCATGGTCGCCATGTCCATGCCCATGGCCGTGGCCAAGCCCACTGGCCGCGTAGGCCCCGCTCTCAGGCTCGAAGGCGGCGTTCTCTTCGCTGACGATCAGGTGCATGTTGCGCAGCATCGCGGCCAGCACGGCATCGGGTTCGATCTTCAGGTGGTCGGGCTGCAGCTCGATGCCGACGTGGCGGTTGCCCAGGTGGTAGGCGGCGCGGGTCAGGTCGAAGAGGCTGCCGTGGTGCGTGCAGTGGCGGATCACCAGCACCGGCTGCGGTGCGGCGATCATGCGCACCAGGGTGCCGTCTTCGGCCACCAGCACATCACCGCCGCGCACCACGCTGCCGCGCGGCAGAAATACACCCAGCGTGCGCCCCTGGCTGTCGGTGGCGTCGAAGCGGCTGCGTGCGCGGGTGTCCCAGTCCAGTTCGACCGTGGCGGCGCGTTTGAGCAGCACCGGCGCCAGGCCGCGGCCCTGCGGGAGGAGTTTGTTGATCGTCAGCATGGGCCGCACTGTAAGCCAGCACCTGTGTGGCCGCGGCCGATCAGAAGGCGATCAGCTCCACCTTCAGCCCGCGGGCGCGGGCCTGCAGCAGCAGTGCCTGCGCCTCCTGCTGCTGCGGGTGCGGCCACCACACCACGCGCCAGCGGCCCTGGGCCGACATCAGGTCCAGCTGCGTGGGCACGGGTGTTTTCACCTGGGCCTTCATGCCCTGCAGCAGCACCTGCTGGGCCAGTGCGTCGTCGCGGTTGCGCACCGGCGGCGTGGCCAGGGCGTAGACCGGGCCCTGGAGCGCGGGTGCCGATGCGCCGGATGCGGCCGATGCCGCCGCCGTGGCCGACGGTGTGCGCAACGAGGTGGCCTGCAGCCGTGCTTCGCGGCGCTCGTCTTCCGTCAGCTGCGGTCGGATGCGGGCCAGCGGCGGGTCGCCCGCGGCGCGGCTGCTGCGCTGCGGGCGCACGTCGGCTGGCAGCACCACCTCCGCCGGCGTTGCGGGCGCCGACGCGGCGTCGGCCACGTGGACGGCGTCGGCGTGGGGCGCTGACGCGGATGTGGGTGCCGAGGCTGCTGCGGTCTCGGCATGGGCCGATGCACCTGCCGATGAAGCTGCCAAGGCCGGTGCCGAGGCCGCCACCACGACAGGCTGCGGCGCAGAAGCAGCCTGGGCCACCACCGTCGGGTGCCCCGGCGCGGTGGGCCGCAGCAGCGCCGCCAGGCCCAGCGCCAGCGATGCCGTCACGCCGGCGCCGGCCAGTCCGCCCAGGCGCGGCAGGCTGTACAGGCGCGGGCCGAAGACCGGCGCCTGTGCCATCGGACCGGGGCGCAGCAGCAGGCGCACCCGCTGCCCGCCGGCGTCCACCACGGCCGTGACGAGGTGGCGCGCGGTGCGCCCCTCCAGGCCCTCGGCGTCGGCGCGGTGCGACAGCGCCAGATCGGCCTCCACCTGGCGCAGTGGCCAGTGCGGCACGCCGTGCAGCGGGTAGGCGCCGTGCAGGCGGGTCCAGTCGCCCAGCCGGCGTGATCCTGGCCGGAACAGCCAGTCGTCGCCAAAGATCGGGGTCAGCTCGGCGGGCGCGGCGGTGTCGCCCAGTGCCGGGGTGTCCGCGGCCGTGATGTCACCGTCGGCTGCCGTGGCCGGTGCCCCTTTCAAGGCAAACGGCAGCACGACGATGCCGACACCGCTGACCTGGTCGGGCGTGATGCGGCGCGCCAGCGGGTGCCGGTTGTGCCAGGCCACCACGCGGGCGACCACATCGGCCGTGCGCATCACGTTCATCCCCCGCATTCTGGGCAGCGTCTGTGCCCTTGAACGGTGGATCAGGCGGCACTTGGCCCCTCAGATTGCAGCCGCATGCCCGTGCGCGCTGACGCGCAGCCCTGCTCAACGGGCGCGCTGACGCACCCGGAGCCGCCAGCCGCCGAACGCCAGGCCGGCCGCCCACAGCGCCCAGGTGCCCGGTTCGGGCACCGCGCTGACGACCAGGATCTCGCCCGTCTCGCGCAGCCGGATGCCCAGCCCGGCGCTGGGCAGCGTGCCCGCGCCCAGCGTCACGGCGTTCAGGCTCAGCGTGAGGGACGATCGGGCATGGTGGGCGGCCGAGACCTGCACGCTGGTGTCGAGGATGCCGTCCGCGTTGGAACGGTGGGTCAGTGTGAAGTGTGTGTCGATGTCGCCATACCAGCCGTCGCCCGTGGCCAGGTAGCCTGGCCCGCCGGGCATCGGCCCGTAGACCACGCTGGAGTAGCTGCCCGCCTGTTCGAAGCCCTGGCTGTACAGCGTGGCCCCATGGGCGATGCTGGCCACCGACAGGGAGACGGGATCCACCGTCATGTGCCCGAGTGCCTGGAAATGAAACACCAGATCCAGGCTGTCGGCCTGGGCGGCGCTGAGGGCCGTGTTGCTGCCCAGGTCCCACAGGTCGTAGGCCGACTTCGCGGCCGCCTGCGCAGCAAACGCGGTGCTGGCGCCCGACTGCGGCAGGCCGTCGGTGGCGGCCTCCTGCTGCGTGCGCGTGGCGCGGGCCCAGGCGCCGGGGGGCCATTCGGCATAGGCCAGCGCGCCGTCGTTGATGTCGCTGGCGCCGGGGTTGGGGTTCTGGCTGGCGCGGGCCTGCACGTTGTAGGCCTGCGCGGGTGCGCTCAGAACCAGGGCGGCCAGCAGGGCCGTGAGTGCCGCCGCGGCGGGCAGGGACAGGTGCGGATGCATGCGTGGACTCCCGGTTGGACAATGGCGCCACCACTGTCACGGCAGGCCGTTACCGGCCCGTCACGCCCGTCATGGCACATGCCCCTGCCTCGCTGCGTCTGCGTCTGCGTCTGCGCCTGCTCGGCCCTGCCGCCTGGGCCGCCGACGGCGAACACTGGCACACCCTGCCGCGCAAGGACGCCGCGTTGCTGGCCCGGCTGGCGCTGGACGGCCGCCAGCCGCGCACGCCGCTGGCGGCCTGGCTGTGGCCCGCCGTGCCGCTGCCGCGTGCGCACGCCAACCTGCGCCAGCGCCTGTTCCGGCTGCGCCAGGCCGCAGGCCCGCTGGTGGACGAAGGTGACGACGGCCTGCAGCTGGCCGCGCAGGTCTCCTGCGACCTCGCGCGCGACGACGCCAGCTTCGACGCCCCGTTGCTGGCCGGCCTGACGCCCGAAGACGATGCGGTGCAGGAGTGGCTGGACGACGCCCGGCGGCGCTGGCTGGCGCGCCGGGCCGATCTGATGTCGGGCCTCGCGGCGCGCCACGAGGCGGCTGGGGCGCTGGCGCAGGCCCTGGCCTTGACCGAGCAGCTGCTGGTGCTGGAGCCGCTGCTGGAACACGCGTGGCGGCGCCTGATGCGGCTGCACTTCCTGCGCGGCGACCGGGCCGCGGCCGTCGCCAGCTTCGAGCGCTGCGAGCGGGTGCTGCGCGACGAACTCGGCCTGCGGCCCTCGCCCGAGACCCAGGCCCTGCTGGCCCGCGTGGAGACCCTGGTGGCGCCGCTGCCGCCGGTGCCGGCACCGGCGCTGCCACCCTCGTTGTTGCGCCCACCGCGGCGCGTCGGGCGCCTGGCCGAGTGGCGGGCGCTGGGCGACACCTGGCAGCAGGGCCGGGCCTGGCTGCTGGTGGGTGAAGCGGGCCAGGGCAAGAGCCGCCTGCTGGCCGATCTGGCGGCTGCGCAGCCGGGTGTGCTGGCAGTGGCGGCCTTGCCCGGGGACAGCGCGGTGCCGTATGCGCTGCTGCTGCGTCTGCTGCGGCGGCTGGCGGCGGCGCCCGGTGCCACCAACGTCTGGCCCGACGGCTCGGCCCGCCAGGAGCTGGCGCGGCTGCTGCCCGAGTTGGGCCCCGCGCCGGCGGCGCCAGGGCTGGAAGTGCTGCTGCACGCGGCCCTGCAGGCGGTGTTCGTGCGCGCGGCGCAGCAGGGCTGGACAGCGGTGCTGGTGGACGACTTCCAGCATGCCGACGCGGCCTCGTCCGCGGTGTTGCTGGCCGCTGCGTGCAGTGGCGAGGCGCTGCGCTGGGGCTTGGCGATGCGCCCGGGCGAAGCGGCGCTGCCAGGTGGCCTGCAGCCCATCGTGCTGGGCCCGCTGGACGACAGCGCGGCGGCCGAGCTGATCGGCTCGCTGGGCCTGCAGGGCCTGCCGGGCCTGCAGGAGGCCAGCCTCACGCCCCTCACCTCACGCCTGGTGCACCATGCCGCGGGCAACCCCGGTTTCCTGCTCGAAACCCTGCGCCTGCTGCTGCTGGACCCGCAGGCGGCCAGCGGCGCCAGCCTGCCGCTGCCGGCGCGCATGGAAGCCGCGCTGGCCGAGCGCCTGGCCCGCCTGTCGGCCCCGGCCCTGGCCCTGCTGCGTGTGGCCGCCGTGGCCGATGGTGACACCGCGCCCGAGCTGGTGGCCACCGTGCTGGGCCGGCCGCTACTGGCCCTGGTCGATGCCTGGCAAGAGGCCGAAGCGGCCCAGCTGCTGCGCCGCGACGGCCGGCTGCACGACGCGTTGCGCGCCGTGGTGCTGGCCGGCCTGCCGCAGGCGCTGCAGGCGCCGCTGCACGAACGTGTGGCCTTTACGCTGCAGCAGCAGGGCGCGCCGGCGGCCGCGCTGGCGCGCCACTTCCAGGCGGCGGGCCTGCATGCGGCGGCCGGCCGCCACGCGCGCCAGGCGGCGGACGACGCGCTGCGGGTGGGCCGCCTCAGCGAGCGTCTGGCCTGGCTGGACCGCGCGGCGCAGGCCTTCGACGCGGTCGAGCTCGCGGCCGAGGCCTTCGAGGCCCGGCAGGCGGCCATCGACAGCCACCGGGCCGTGCACGGCCCGGACGCCGCGCTGGCGCAGGCCGATGCCTTGACGGCCGCCGCGCAGCTGCCGGCCCAGCGGGTGGCGCTGGCGCTGACACGTGCCGAGGTGGCCCTGGGCGCTTACCGCCTGGGCCTGGCCCGTGATGCGGCCGCGGCCGCCGCGCGCGAGGCGCCCCCGGGCAGCACCGAGGCCCTGCGTGCCGGCCTGCTGCTGGCCGCGGCGCGCGCGATGCTGGGCGACGGTGCGGCGCTGCAGGCCGAGCTGCCATCGCTGCTGCAGCGCCTGCAGGCCGAATCGGCACCGCTGCTGTGTGCCGGGCTGTGGAGCCATTGGGCGGTGTTGCAGCATGCCATCGGCCAGCCCGCCGCCTGCGCCCAGGCGCTGCAGCGGCAGCTGGCCGCCGCCCAGGCCGCCGGCCACACCACGCTGGCCGCCGAGGCGCAGTGCAGCCTGAGCGCGCTGCATGCACAGGCCGGTGATGTCGACGCCAGCCTGGTCAGTGCCCACGACGCCGTGGCCTTGCAGCGCCGCATGGGCGACACACAAGGGGCCTGTGTGACCCAGTTGAACGAGGCCATTGCCCTGGTCGGCCTCGAGCGCCTGTCCGAGGCCCTGGGCCTGCTGGACCAGCTGGAGGCCGATGCCGCGCTGGGCGCCGACATCGTCGGCATCGTGCACGAGTTGCGGGCCGAGGTGTGGTGGCGCATCGGGCAGCCGGCGCGTGCGCTGGCGGCGCTGGGCCCGGTGCCGGCCGACGATGCGCCGCTGCCCCGGCGGCTGAACCATGGCGTGGTGACCGCCCTGTGCCACCAGAGCCTGGGTGAAGTGAATTTGACCCTCGTGGCCTGGCAGCGCCTGCTGGCGGCGGCCGAAGGTGCCCGGGGTGTGGGCGTGGGCCTGCGGGCGCAGGCCCTGGCCAGTGTGGTGCTGCCGCCGGCCGCAGCGCGCCGCCTGCTCGGCACGCTGGTGGACCGCGCGGC
The DNA here is from genome assembly GCA_018780805.1 of Rubrivivax sp. GTDB lineage: Bacteria > Pseudomonadota > Gammaproteobacteria > Burkholderiales > Burkholderiaceae_C > Rubrivivax. Next base: position 22,082 of record JADMJD010000037.1, read on the forward strand.
AGAGGCCGGCCAGCTGCCGGCCCAAGGCCTGGCCCGGCTGCGGCGTTCAGCCTGGGCCTGGCGGGCCGGCGACCTGCCTGCGGCGCTGCAGGACGCGCGCTGGCTGCAACAGCACGCGGCGGCGCTGCGGCACCTCTACGTGCCGGGTGGCGAGTGGCGTGCCCTGGTCGGCCGCGTGCTGCTGGCCGCCGGCATGCAAGACGAGGCCCGCGCCTGGCGCCAGTCGGCCTGGCAATGGGCCCTCACCGAGGTGCGTGATCGCCTGCCGCCCGGCGGCTGGGCCACGTGGCGGGCGCATCCCGCGCACCAGCCGGTGTTCGGCCCTGACGGCTGAAGCCCGGGCTGAAGCCCGCTCAGGGCAGCGTGGCCCCGCTGCGTGTGATGACCACCTGGTGTGAATAGTCGGCGCGCGCCGGCCGCGCGATGCTGCCGTTGGCAATCACCCAATCGGCAAAGGTCTGTGTGTACAGCAGGTAGGTGTTCACAAAGCGGCCGGCCTTGTAGGCCACGCCCAGCGTGGTGTAGCCGTCCTGGCCGCTGGCGATGAAGTCGTTGGTGGCCACCACGTAGTTGCCTGCCGGGTTGAGCGCGCTCCAGGCGCCGGTGACACGGTCTTTCACCTGCACGTTGCTGAAGCGGCTGCCCTTGGCCTTGCTCATGTCCAGGTCCCAGCGCAGACCGGCGGCATAGGGTTGCGAGCCGTTGCTCTGCGCCGCGTCCAGGTGGTTGGCCACCGCGTCTTCCAGCGCGGCCACCACCTCGGCGCCGGTCAGGTCGAGTTCGACGATCACGTTGGTGAAGGGCAGCAGCGTGAAGGCGGTGTTCATCGTCAGCGTGCCGGCCGGCACGGGGATGCGCACGCCGCCCGCGTTCTGCAGCGCGAAGTTCGCGCGTTTGCTGCTGCTCAGAAATGCCTGCGCCACGGCCTGCGCCGCATCGCTGCCGCGCGCCAGCGTGTTGGCCGTCTCGCAGCCGGTCACGCCGGCGCTGCGGTTGGTGCTTTCGCCCGGCACCCGCACCAGGCACAGGGCCTCGGTGGCGGTGCCGATGGTCTTGGCCTTTTCGGCCGCCACCTGTGCGGTGTAGCCCTGCAGGATGGCCGCGGCGCCGGCATCGGGCGTGGCCACCTTCACCGAGGGCACGGCCGCCAGCGTGCCCGTGAGCGCGGCCTTGGGCGCATCGGCCAGCACCACCCAGGCACCGGCGGCGTCCTGGCGCTTGTAGTTGTCGCCGATGACCAGCGAGGCCTGGCCACCGCAGGCCGCCACCGCGCCGTCGGCGTCGAACTTCACGTTCAGCAGGCCCAGCGCCTTGCTGTACTCCCAGGCCTGGCCGATGCAGACGGGTTTGCCGTCCTTGTTGCTGATCACGGTCGGGTAGGGGCCTGACGAGGTGAGCCCCTGCGCCGTGAAGTCGCCCAGCAGGGTGTGCGAATCGGCGCCGATGATCACGTCCACGTCGGTCAGCGCCGCGGCCATCAGCTTGTCGTTGTCGTAACCCTGGTGCGTCACCAGCACGAAGTGGCGGATGCCCTGCTGCTTGAGCTGGTCGATCACGGCCTGCGCGGTGGTGATCTCGTCGCTGAACACCGTGGTTTCCAGCGGGCGCGACGAGTTGGTGGTCTTGCCCTTGATGTCGATGCCGATCAGGGCCACCTTCACACCCTCGATCTCCTTGATCGTGTAGGGCTTGATGTAGTCGTTCACCGTCACCGGCGCCAGCGGCGTGCCGATGGCGGGTGCGATGTTGGCGGCCAGCACCGGCGTCTGGCAGGCGGGTGTGAGCAGCTCGTCCAGGAAGCCGCGCAGCACGGCGTCGCCGTCGTCGAACTCGTGGTTGCCCAGCGCAAAGGCGTCGAAGCAGATGGTGTTCATCATCCGCGCGTCGGCCTCGCCCTTGTAGAAGGTGTAGTAGAGCGTGCCGGTGATGGCATCACCGGCGTGGATCTTCAGCAGGTTCTTGGTGCCGGCCAGGCCCTTGAACAGCGTGGTCAGGCGCGCAAAACCGCCCAGGTCCACCTGCGTGGCCACACCGTCCAGCGTCAGCGTGCTGTTGGCGGTGGGCTCCAGCTGCGAGTGGTGGTCATTGATGTGCGCGATGTTGATTTCCAGCGGTGTGAAGCTCGCGGGTTTGTCACCATCGCTGTCGCCGCCGCAGGCGGCCAGGGTGAAACACGCGGCCAGGGCCAGCAGGGAGGGGCGCAGGGTGTGGGGCATGGCAAAGGAGCAGACAACAGGACAACCGCAAAGTGTCATCCTGGTGCGTGGCAGGCTCGTGACAACGAAGGTGCGCTGTCACAAGCAAACGCGGGGCCGGCTGCGGCGCGGTGGGCTCCCTGGAACAGCAAATACGCCTGCGCCGTCGGCTACACCATGGCCGGCTGGCCACGCAGACGGCCAACGCCGCAGATCACCGTGCCGAGGATCGCGAAGCTGTCCGCGGACCACCACTTCCCGGATGTCATCGCCTGTTTGGCGGCAGATCACGGCGTACGGGAAGTCCTGAAGTGGATGCACGCGGCGACTGTCGTCTGCCGGCGTACCAATGCCCGGGAATCGGAAGAGCAGATCAACAACCCGCTCGAACTCTTTGAGGAAGCGATCAGCCAGCTTGGCGCCGCCTTCTTTGCGGTAGAAGCGAGCTGCTTCGAGCAGGTCAAGTTAGGCGCCGCGATGAAGGCTGTAGCTCAACCGAGGCTCGCGCGAATGCGAGCCAGTGCCTCAGGGCCAGGCACCAGAACCGATGGATCAGCATCGGCCTCTGCGTCGCGTTCGGCCGCCAGCTGATTCCACCGCGCATCTCGTTCCTGCAGCTTGCCACACTGCAAGTCTTGAGGGGCAGCGGCGTGGCTGGGCGCTGTTCGAGACCCCGGCCCCGTCAGAACAGAAAGTACTTCTGCGCCATCGGCAACACCGTGGCCGGCTCGCAGGTGAGCAGTTCACCATCGGCGCGCACGGCGTAGGTCTGCGCGTCGATCTCCATCACCGGCTGCAGGGCGTTGTGCACCATGTCGCCCTTTTGCACCGTGCGGTTGCCACGCACCGCGGCCACGGTCTTGCGCAGGCCCAGCCGCTCGGCCAGGCCGGACGATGCGGCCACGCCGCTCATGAAGGTGAGCGAGCCGTTCGCCAGCGCGCCGCCGTAGCTGCCGAACATCGGCCGGTAGTGCACCGGCTGCGGCGTGGGGATGCTGGCGTTCGGGTCGCCCATCGCAGCCGCAGCGATGAAACCGCCCTTGATGATCAGGCTGGGCTTGACGCCGAAAAATGCCGGTTTCCACAGCACCAGGTCGGCCCACTTGCCCACTTCGATGCTGCCCACCTCGTGCGCGATGCCGTTGGCCAGCGCCGGGTTGATGGTGTACTTGGCGATGTAGCGCTTGACGCGGAAGTTGTCGTGTCTGGCGGTGTCAGGCCCCAGCGTGCCGCGCTGGGCCTTCATCTTGTGCGCCGTCTGCCAGGTGCGGATGATGACCTCGCCCACGCGCCCCATGGCCTGGCTGTCGCTGCTCATCATGCTGATGGCGCCCAGGTCGTGCAGCACGTCTTCGGCGGCGATGGTTTCGCGGCGGATGCGGCTTTCGGCAAAGGCCAGGTCCTCGGCGATGGATGCATCCAGGTGGTGGCACACCATCAACATGTCCAGGTGCTCGTCCACCGTGTTGGCGGTGTAGGGCATCGTCGGGTTGGTGCTGCTGGGCAGGAAGTTGGCTTCGCCCACCACCCGCAGGATGTCGGGTGCGTGGCCACCACCCGCACCTTCGGTGTGGAAGGCGCACAGCGTGCGGCCTTTCGTGGCGGCGATGGTGTCTTCGACAAAACCCGATTCGTTGAGCGTGTCGGAGTGGATGGACACCTGCGTGTCGGTGGCCTCGGCCACACCCAGGCAGCAGTCGATGGCGCTCGGTGTGGTGCCCCAGTCTTCGTGCAGCTTCAGGCCGATGGCGCCGGCCTCGACCTGCTGCATCAGCGCCTCGGGCCGGCTCGCGTTGCCCTTGCCCAGGAAACCCAGGTTCATGGTGAAGGCCTCGGCCGCCTGCAGCATGCGCGCCAAGTTGGCCGGGCCGGGCGTGCAGGTGGTGGCAAAGGTGCCGGTGGCCGGGCCGGTGCCGCCGCCCAGCATGGTGGTGACACCGCTCATCAGCGCTTCTTCGATCTGCTGCGGGCAGATGAAGTGGATGTGGCTGTCGATGCCACCGGCGGTGACGATCAAACCTTCGCCGGCGATCACCTCGGTGCCCGGGCCGATGACGATGTCCACGCCCGGCTGCACGTCGGGGTTGCCGGCCTTGCCGATGGCGAAGATGCGCTGGCCGCGGATGCCGATGTCGGCCTTCACGATGCCCCAGTGGTCGACGATGAGTGCGTTGGTGATCACGCAGTCCACCGCATCGCCAGCGCCGATGCCGTTGATGCGCTGGCCCTGGCCCATGCCGTCGCGGATGACCTTGCCACCGCCGAACTTGACCTCTTCGCCGTACCCGCCGGCCAAGAGCGTGAAATCACGTTCGACCTCGATCACCAGGCCGGTGTCGGCCAGGCGCAGCCGGTCGCCCGTGGTCGGGCCGTACATCTCCGCGTAGGCGCGGCGGTTGATGGTGGCCATGTCAACGCCCGCCCGGCCGCCCGAAGGGCGTTGAGCGCCCCTTGGGGGCAGCGAACGAAGTGAGCTTGGGGTCGTTCATAGCGCTCCCTGGATCAGGCCGCGAAAACCCCAGACCTCGCGCACGCCGGCGTAGTCCACCAATTCCACGGTGCGCTGCTGGCCGGGCTCGAAACGCACCGCGGTGCCGCTGGGGATGTTGAGCCGCATGCCGCGCGCGGCGGCGCGGTCGAAGCCGAGCGCCGCGTTGGTCTCGGCGAAGTGGTAATGCGAGCCGACCTGGATCGGCCGGTCGCCGGTGTTCTGCACCACCACGGTGAGCGTGCGCCGGCCCGGGTTCAGCACGTGGTCGGGACCGTCGGTGAGCAGCTCACCCGGGATCATGGTGGCACTCACTTGCGTCGCGCCAGCCAGAACAGCACCGCGGCCACCGCCAGCCCAAGCGCCCAGCCCCAGGCGTCGTGCGCGTGCCAGTGCACGGCCGCCGGCTCGCCATGGCCCGGGTGGGCCCACGCGCCCATCGGCAGGGCGGCCATCAGCATCAATGTGGTGCGTGTTTTCATGATCAAGGGATGGGTTGGTGCACGGTCACCAGCTTGGTGCCGTCCGGGAAGGTGGCTTCGACCTGGATCTCGGGCACCATGTCGGCCACGCCGTCCATCACGTCGGCGCGGCTGAGCACGGTTTTGCCCTCGCTCATCAGCGCGGCCACGGTCTTGCCATCGCGTGCGCCCTCCAGGATGGCGGCGGTGATCAGCGCGATGGCTTCGGGCACGTTGAGCTTCAACCCACGCGCCTTGCGGCGCTCGGCCAGCAGCGCGGCGGTGAAGATCAGCAGCTTGTCTTTCTCGCGGGGTGTCAGGTCCATGGCGCCAAGCGTATTGCAGGATGGGTGCCAAGTCACCGGGGCATCTGCCTCAGGCCCGCGCCCGAGGCTGGCGCGCTTCTTGATGCAGTGAGGCGGTGAGCGCCTCCGCCCCACCCCGCCAACGTGTTGTCAAGCTCCGGCGCGACTACAACCGCTGGGTCGCGCGCGAGTCGATGGAAGACTACGCGCTGCGTTTCACGCCGCGCTCCTTCCGCAAGTGGAGCGAGTGGCGGGTGGCGCAGACGGCCTTCGGCGGTGCGGCGTCGTTCCTGATCCTGGAGGCCCTGGGCGGCACGCTGCTGGTGCAGTACGGCTTCATCAATGCCGCGCTGGCCATCCTGGCCACCGGCGCGGTGATCGCACTCGCCGGCTGGCCCATCAGCGTCTACGCCGCACGTTACGGCGTGGACATGGACCTGCTCACGCGCGGCGCAGGCTTCGGTTACATCGGCAGCACGATCACCTCGCTGATCTACGCCAGCTTCACCTTCATCTTCTTCGCGCTCGAAGCGGCGGTGATGGCCTACGCGCTGGAACTGGTGTTCGACATCCCGCCCGCCTGGGGTTACCTGGTCTGCGCGCTGGTGGTGATCCCGCTGGTCACGCACGGTGTCACCGCCATCAGCCGGCTGCAGGCCTGGACCTTGCCGCTGTGGTTGGTGATGCTGGTCCTGCCCTTCGTCGCGGTGTTCTGGCACGAGCCCGGCATCCTGGCCGGCCTGGTGGCCTACCCGGGTGACGGCCGCGGCGAGCCGGGTTTCGACCTGCTGGCCTTTGGCGCGGCCACCACGGTGGGCATCGCGCTGATCACGCAGATGGGCGAGCAGGTGGACTACCTGCGTTTCATGCCCGAGCCGCAGCCCGGGCACCGCGCACGCTGGTGGGCCGGCGTGGCGCTGGGTGGGCCGGGCTGGGTGGTGCCGGGGGTGCTGAAGATGCTGGGCGGCGCGCTGCTGGCCTACCTGGCCATCACGCACATGGTGCCCGCCGACCGCGCGGTGGACCCGAACCAGATGTACCTGGTGGCCTACGAGCTGGTGTTCAGCCAGTACGGCTGGGCGGTGGCGGCCACGGCCTTGTTCGTCGTGATCTCGCAGCTCAAGATCAACGTCACGAACGCCTACGCCGGCAGCCTGGCCTGGAGCAACTTCTTTTCGCGTTTGACGCACAGCCACCCGGGGCGTGTGGTGTGGATGGTCTTCAACACCGCCATCGCGCTGGCGCTGATGGAGATGAACGTGTTCCAGGCCCTGGGCCATGTGCTGGGGCTGTACGCCAACATCGCCATCGCCTGGATGATGGCCGTGGTGGCCGATCTGGTGATCAACAAACCCATGGGTTGGTCGCCGCCCGGCATCGAGTTCAAGCGCGCCCACCTGTACGACATCAACCCGGTGGGCGTGGGCGCGATGGGCGTGGCGTCGGGCGTGTCGGTGGCGGCGCACCTGGGGGCCTTCGGGCCGCTGGCGCAGGCGTTTTCGGCGGCCATCGCGCTGGTCACGGCGTTTGTGATGTCGCCGCTGATCGCGTGGGCGACGAAGGGCCGCTGGTACCTCGCGCGTCAGACCATCCCCATCGTGCCGGCCGCGGCCGAATCGCCAAAGGACGGCGCCTACAAACGCCTGCAGACCTGCTGCATCTGCGAGCGTGCCTACGAGGTGGAAGACATCGCGCACTGCCCGGCCTACCAGGCGCCGATCTGCTCGCTCTGCTGCACGCTGGACGCGCGCTGCAACGACCTGTGCAAACCGCACGCCACCCTGTCGGCGCAGTGGCTGGCACTGCTGCGGCGTTGCCTGCCGGCGCGCTGGGCGCCGCAGCTGGAGGCCGGCCTGGCGCACTACCTGCTGCTGGTGGGCCTGGGCCTGCCGCTGGTGGCGCTGCTGCTCGGGGCCGTGTACCAGCAGGGCGAGCGTGTGCTGGGCGCGCAGGCGGCCGAGCTGATGCCGGCGCTGCGCCAGGGTGTGCTCAACGTCGGCCTGGGCCTGCTGCTGGTGGTGGGCATCGTGGCCTGGTGGCTGGTGCTGGCGCACCGCAGCCGGCTGGTGGCGCAGGAAGAGAGCAACCGCCAGACCCAGGCCCTGCTGGACGAGATCGAAAGCCACCGCCGCACCGACGCCGCGCTGCAGCAGGCCAAGGCCGCAGCCGACGCCGCCAACCAGGCCAAGACACGTTACGTCACCGCCATCAGCCACGAGTTGCGCACGCCGCTGAACAGCATCCTGGGTTACGCCCAGCTGCTGGAAGAAGACGAGGCCATGCCGCCGCACCGCCGCCAGGCCGTGGGTGTGATCCGGCGCGGCGGTGACCATTTGCTGAGCCTGATCGAAGGCACGCTGGACGTGGCCCGCATCGAAGCCGGCAAGCTGACGCTGCAGGTCGAACCGATGCGCTTCCGCGACGGCCTGGAAGAGATCGCACGGCTGATGGAGCTGCAGGCCTCGGCCAAGGGCGTGGCCTTCGAGCGCCGCTTCGAAGGGGCGATCCCCGAGTTCGTGCGCGCCGATGAACGCCGGCTGCGCCAGATCCTGATCAACCTGCTGGGCAATGCCGTCAAGTTCACCCAGCAGGGCGAGGTGAGCCTGCGCGTGACCTACGGCCGCGAGATGGCCCGTTTCGAGATTGCCGACACCGGCCCCGGCATGACCGCCGATGAACTGGCACGTGTGTTCGAGCCCTTCGAGCGGGGCGATTCGCCGGGTTCGTCGGCCGGCGGCACCGGCCTGGGCCTGACCATCAGCCGCATGCTGACCAACCTGATGGGCGGCGAGCTGACCGCGCGCAGCACACCCGGCCAGGGCAGCGTGTTCACGGTGCGGCTGTTCCTGCCCGAGATCGCACACGCGCCGGGCGCCGCACCGGCCGGCCCGCGCACCGGCTACGAAGGTGCGCGCCGCCGCATCCTGGTGGTGGACAACGAAGAGGCCGACCGCAGCCTGCTGGCCGATCTGCTGCAGCCGCTGGGCTTCCAGATCGAAGGTGCGGGCTCGGGCGAAGCCGCGCTGACCCGCCTGGCGGACCGCACGTTGCCCCGGCCCGACGCGATCTTCATGGACCTGGCCATGCCCGGCATCGACGGCTGGGAGACCATCCGCCGCCTGCGTGCCGCCGGCCTGGGCGATGTGCCGCTGGCCGTGGTGTCGGCCAACGCCTTCGACCGCGGGCTGGACAACGATGTCGGCATCCACGAGGCCGATTTCCTGGTCAAACCGGTGCGCCTGGCCAAGCTGCTGGACTGGCTGGGCGAGCGCCTGCAGCTGCGCTGGCAGGTGGCGGCGGCACCGGTGCGCGCGGTGGCAACGGCGGTACCACCCCCTGCGCCGGAACCGCTGCCCGACGCCGCAGCCCTGCGGGCGCTGCGCGAGTTGATCGGCCTGGGTTACATGCGCGGCATCCAGAAAAAACTCGACGAGATCGAAGCCGCTGATGCCGCGGCGGCACGTTTTGTCACCCGGCTGCGCGGGCTGGCGCAGCGTTTTGAACTCGATGCGCTGCACCGCGCCGTCGACAATGCCCTCCATGACTGCCAGCGCCGCTGAACCCGTGCACAACAGAGCGGACCCCAGATCGGACACCAGCCCCGACGTGGTGCTGATCGTCGACGACGTGCCGGACAACCTGGCCGTGCTGCACGACGCGCTCGACGAATCGGGCTACACCGTGCTGGTGGCCACCAGCGGCGAAGACGCGCTGGCCCGCGCTGCCCAGGCCCGGCCCGACATCGTGCTGCTCGATGCCGTGATGCCGGGCATGGACGGCTTCGAGGTGGCGCGCCGGCTCAAGGCCGACGAGGCCACGGCCACCATCCCCATCATCTTCATGACCGGGCTGACGGAGACCGAACACGTGATCGCGGCCTTCGGGGCCGGCGTGGTGGACTACGTGACCAAACCCGTGCGCACACGCGAGCTGATCGCGCGCATCGAAAGCCATCTGCGCAGCGCGCGCACCCAGCGCCAGGCCCGGCGCGCGCTGGACGCCTTTGGCCATGCCACGCTGGTGGTGCGCGAGCGCGACGGCCGCCGTTTGTGGCAGACGGCGCTGGCGCGTGAGCTGATGAACCAGCACTTCCCCGGCACGCCCGAGATGCTGGCGCCGCCCGAGGTGATGGCCTGGGTGGCGCGCGAGGCGTTGCGCCGCCGGGCCGGTGCCGAGCCGCAAGGCCTGACCGTGGGCCGCGGCCCGCAGCGCCTGACCTTTGCGCTGCACGCCATGGACGACAACGGCGGCCCCGGCGGCCCCGGCGAAGAGTGGCTGGTGGTGCTGCGTGAAGACTCCGAGGCCGCGCTGCTGGACGGGTTGCTGCGCCACTTCCCGCTCACCGCACGCGAGGCCGAGGTGCTGTACTGGGTGATCCAGGGCAAGACCAACCGCGACATCGGCGAGATCCTGTCGCTGAGCCCGCGCACGGTGCACAAACACCTGGAGCATGTGTTCGAAAAACTCGGGGTGGAAACACGCACCGCGGCCGCGGCACTGGCGCTGCAGCGTGTGGGCTAGAGCGCGCCCGGCCGGGTCTGGCCATGTTCGCGCTTTTGTTTGTACATGCGCCGGTCGGCGGCTTGCAGCAGGGCCGCCAGGTCGGCCCCGTCGGCCGGGAACACGGCCACGCCGAGGCTGAAGCCCAAGGGCACGGCCGGGTCCGGCGCCAGCGGCGCGCGCCGCAGTGCCTGCCGCAGCCGTTCGACGGCGAGCGCCACGCTGTCCGCGGTGGCGGCTTCCAGCAGCACCACGAACTCGTCGCCGCCGATGCGCGCCACCAGGTCGGTGGCGCGGCTGCCGCGCTGGGCGCGGGCCGCCACCTCACGCAGCGCCTGGTCGCCGGCGGCATGGCCCAGGCGGTCGTTCACGGCCTTGAAGCCGTCCAGGTCCAGCAGCACCACGGCCACACATTCGCTGCGCCGTGCGGCACGCCGCAGCGCGCTCGCGGCCACGTCGTCCAGCCGCAGGCGGTTGGCCACGCCAGTCAGGCCGTCCACCAGGGCCAGGGCCTGCAGATCGGCCTGCACACGCAGGTTCACGGCCAGGCTCATCGCGCAGATCCAGGTGACGTGGTGCAGCAGCAGCGACAGGAACACCGCGGCCACCACCGGGTGCCCCAGCAACGGCTGGCCGGTGGGCGCGCCAAGGGCCAGCCACCAGCGCAGCACAAACACCCCGGCCGCCACCAGCACCGCCAGCGCGCAGAACGCATAGACCGCGCGGCCCCGTTCGGGTGAGCGCCACAGCAGCGCCACCGCCGTGGCCACCAGCACGGCCACCACCAGCGGGTCCAGCCAGCGGTAGCGTTGCACCGGGTCGTCGCGGTTCAGCACCGCCAGCACCCCCACCAGCGCCACCAGCGCGGCACCGGCCCACCAGCGCCCGCGCGAGGGCGCCAGGCCCTTGAAGCGCAGCACACCCTCCAGGTGCAGCAGCGCCGCGGCGTAGAGCCAGGTGTTGTCGACCAACGAGGTGAGGTTGCCGAACAGCGGGCGCAGTGCCGCCGCCAGAAAGCCGACGTTGCTGCAGACCGCCGCCACGGTCCACAGGCCCGGGCCGGGCAGGCCGGGATTGATGCGCCACAGGGCCGCCATCACGACGATGCCCACCACATTCACCAAGGCGACGATCAGGCTCAGCGTCGGGTAATGCAACTCGACCATGGGGGGGCTCCTGCGGGCCGTGCCAGCATGCCACAGCCCGGCCCGGGGCCCCAGCGGGCGACTACTGGAAGATCTGCGGCAGCAGGAAAAGCGCTGTCTTGACGAGCGCAAACACCACGCCCCAGACCACCGCGACCGCGGCCACCGCCGTGCCCAGGCCGGCCAGCACCCACAGGCCGTCCCGCTCCAGCACCCCCAGCGCCAGCCCGCACAGCGCCAGCGCCGGCAACACATTGCCCAGCGGAATGGGCAGCACGAGGATGATGGCCAGCAGCAGGCAGATGGCGCCCACCACATGCTCCATCGGCCGCCGCGCCAGGCCCGACCAGCGCGGCCGCAGCAGCCGCTCGGCGCGTTCCAGCCAGGGCGCGATGCGTTTGACCAGGCCGGCAAAGTCGGCCTGCGCCATCGAACGTTTGGCCACCACGGCAGGTAACCAGGGCCGCCAGCCGAACATCAGCTGCGCCGCCAGAAAGATCAGCGGCGCGCCGAGCACGGTGGAGGTGCCGGGCGGGGTGGGCAACACGTTGGGAAACGCGAACACAAAGAGCAGGGCACCGATGGCGCGGTCGCCCAGCGCGGCCAGCAGGTCGCCGATGGCGATGCGTTCGCGGCTGGTGTCGGCGGCCAGGGCCCGCAGCACGGCCGACAAGGCCCGGCTGGGCGGCGCGGTGCTCAGGCCCGGAGCCACTGCACGCGGTCGTCAGGGCCCAGTGTGGCGCGGCCGTCGGCGGCCAGCCATTGGCTGAGCCCACGTTCGGCGCGCTGCAGCTTCAGGCTGCGCGTGCGTTCCTTGACGTCGTGGCTGTGTTCGCGCATGCCCGGGGTCACATAACCATGCCCATGGTGCAGGTGCATCGTGACAGTGTTGTAGCGGATGTGCCGCGTGGCCACGCCGATGTGGTTCAGGCGCAGGCCGAACTCCACGTCCAGGCCCCCGTACTGCATGTCTTCGTTGAAGCCGTTGACCTGGATCGCCTGCGTGCGCAGGCAGGAGGCGCTGTGCCCGTTCCAGGTCGGCCGCGCCGGTGTCACGCGGTTCAGCCATTCGTCCACCGGCGGCCCGGCCACCAGCTTCAGCAGCTTGTGCGTGAACGGCAGACCGTTTTTCAGCAACCAGCCGGCGCGGAACACATCCTGCCGCTGCACGTCGGCCTCGGTGATGGCGTCGGCCACGTTCTTGGGCAGCTTGAAGTAGGTGCCGGTGAGAAAACAGTCTGGCCGCGCGAAGCGCGAGTGCACCTCCAGGAAGTCGCGCCGCGGGATGCAGTCGCCGTCGGTCAGCAGCACCCGTTCACCGCGCGCCACGGCCAGCGCCTTGTTCAGCGCGCGGCATTTCTGGAAGCCGTCATCCGGCTGCCAGACATGGGCCAGCGGCACCGGGCTCATCGTCGCCATCTCGCGCAGCAGCGCTTCGGTCTCGGGGCGCGAGCCGTCGTCGGCGATCAGCAGTTCGAAGTCCTGGCGGCTTTGCTGGAAGAAGCCCCACAGCGTCTTCTGCAGCCACAACGGCGAGTTGTAGGTGCTGATGATGACCGACGTGGTCATGTCAATGCCGCCGGGCCGCCCCAAGGCATTGACGCGCCCCTCGGGGGCCGCGAGTGCAGCGAGCTGGGGGCGCCATCATGTCCGCTCCAGGATGAAGTTCAGCTTGGTGGTCTCACGCCGCTGGTAGCCGCGCTGCGCAAACAGGTCCAGGATGTCGGATGCGGTCTGGTCCTTGAACTCGCTGATCACGGCCTTCGGCCACAGCGACTCGGGTGCGTGCGTCAGGAAGTGGCGCAGCACCGGCGGCTCGTGGCCTTCGATGTCGATCTTCAGCACGTCCACTTGCGTGATGCCCTTGCTCTGCAGCAGCGCCAGCAGCGTGGTCAGCGGCACGGTGAGCGATTGCCGCTCGCCGCCGGCACGTTGCGCCTCGCCGCGGTCCAGCGTGTTCTGGCCACGCTGGCGCGGGTTCACCTGCAGCTCGGCCGTGCCTTCGCTGTCGCTCAGCGCCACCGGGCAGAGCTCGATGTCCGTCAGGCCGTTGCTGCGGGCGTTGAACTCCAGCCGGTGGCGCATTTCCGGGTCCGGTTCCACCGCCAGGATGCGGCCTTGGCCCGCCATGCAGCGGTGGGCCCAGAAGCTGTAGATGCCGGCGTTGGCACCGACGTCGATGAACACACCGCCGGGTTTCAGCCGCCGCTGCAGCAGCGCAAACTCGTCGCGGTCAAAGAGCCTGGGCGAGGTGTAGAGCTTCTGCTCCGACATGTTGCCGCGCGGCAGCAGCCGCAGCTTCAGGCCCCAGACCGTCAGGTCCAGCGGCGTCAGCACACCGTATTTCACCGGGCGGCGCAGCAGCTTGGTCAGCGCGGACAAGGCGGGTGGCAGCGTGTGCGCCACGGCCAGCATCGCGGCGATGGCGGGCGAGGGCGGGTAAGTGCCCCAGGGTTTGTCGGCTTCGAATTCAGGAACTGGTGCGCGGGGGCGACCCATGTCAGGCCTCCCGCCGGGGTTGCAGTGCAACGATCAGGTCAAGCTTCCCGCCGCGGAACCGGCTTTGCCGGGCCGCTGGCGGACGGCCCCCTTGGGGGGGCGCAGGCCGCGGCTCCAAGTCCGCCTGCGCGGACTTGGACGGCCAAGCAAGCGACGCCTGTGGCGTCGCGTGGAGCGATAGCGAGCTTGGGGGCACCATTTCTTCAGCCTTTCCAGGCTGCGCGCAGCCAAGCGGTGTTGCCGATGCGGCGGTACCAGCGCTGGCCGCCGCCGGCCAGCACCTCGCTCATCTTCGGGTTGCCCGCGAAGACGACGATGCGGGCGCCGGCCGGCAGCGCCGGGTCGGCAAAAAAACTCTTCAGGTGGCGCGGCACACACTGGTTCTTGAAGCTCACGCACCATTCGCGCGGCCAGTAGTGCAGGTGGCCGTGTTTTGCCAGCTGCGCGCTCTGGAACTGCTGCGACAGGCGGTACTGCTGCGTGGCGCCAGCCGGGTCGGCCAGGTAGGCGTCCAGGATGTAGGCGTGGGCGCCGATGGTGTAGCGGAACACCGAGCTGTTGCCCACCGTGGCCAGGAAACGGTCGCGCTCGGCGTCCTTCAGCTTGCGCAGTGGCTTGGGGCGAAACAGGTCATCGTCGCGGATGATGAAGAAGTCGCCCGGCAGGTCGAAAAACGGGTCCAGGCTGTCGACGATCACCAGGTCCAGGTCCAGGAACAGCGCGGTGCCGCTCAGGCCGCCCAGGTCGCGCCGGAACAGGGCCAGCTTCTGCCAGCGTTTGTCCTGGTGGCCGCCGGGCAATCCGAGCGCGGGCAGCGGCTGCACTTCCACGTCGGGCCGCAGGCCGCTGGCGTCGTCGGTGAAACACACGAAGCGGTGCGCACGCTTCAAGTGCCGCGCCACCCCCTCGCGCAGGTGGTTCACGTACTCGGGCCCGTACATCGAGCCCCACTTCATGCAGATGACGGTGACAGGGGTGTCCATCGAGGCCGCGAGTCTACCGTCCCCATGCCATCATCCCTTGATGCTGAAGACCCTCCAGGACCTGTTCAACAGCCTGCTGCCCCCCGCGCCGGGCGGTGCCGCGCCGCGCGATGAACACGCGCTGCAGCTGGCCACGGCCGTGATGCTGGTGGAAGTGATGCGCGCCGACGCCACGTTCCACGCCGACGAACGCGCCGCCGTGCTGGCCGCGTTGCGCGAGAAGTTCCACCTGGCCGACGATGAAGCGGCGCGCCTGGCTGAACTGGCCGAAGCCACGGCGAAGGGCGCCACCGACCTGTTCAGCTTCACGTCCCGCATCAACGAGCACTTCGAGATGCCGCAGAAGCTGCGCATGGTCGAGCTGATGTGGACGGTGGCTTATGCCGACGGCCACCTGAGCGAACACGAACGCCATGTGCTGTGGCGCGTGGCCGATCTGCTGCACGTGCCGCAGGGCGCCTACGTGCATGCCCGCCTGCGGGCAGAAGAGGCCGCCCGGGGGCAGACCTGAGGTCACAAGCCGCGGTCGGCGTGATAGCGTCCCGGCGGTGAACTCGGTAGTACCTGCCCCTGTGGCCGTTGACCCCGCCCCAAGGGCTGCTGCCAGCTGGCTGGTCGGCCTGGTGCTGCTGTTGAGCGGTGCGGCCTGGGCCTCGGTCAGCGTGGCGGCTGCGGGCCTGGCCTGGCCTTTCAGCCTGCTGCCGCGCCTGCTGGACAGCGTGGCCTGGCTGGCGGGTGCACTGCTGCTGATCCGGCTCATCGAACTGCTGCTGTGGGAGCGGCTGATCCCGCGCGTGGCAGGGGTGCGCATGCCGCGCCTGCTGCGCCAGTTCGTCGCTGTGCTGCTGCTGATCCTGGCGTTGGCCGCGCTGCTGAACCAGGCCTGGGGCGTGGCGATTGCCACCGTGCTGGCCACCACGGGTGTGCTGGGCCTGGTGCTGGGCCTGGCGCTGCGGCCCATCCTGACCGACCTGTTCTCCGGCATCGCGCTGAACATCGAGCAGCCTTTCCGGCTGAACGATTTCGTGGTGCTGCGCATGCGCGGGCAGCGCGAGCCCATCGTCGGCACGGTGCGCGAGATCAACTGGCGCAGCACGCGTGTGCTCACGCCCGAGGACAACCTGATCAGCGTGCCCAACAGCGTGGCCGCTGCCGCCATCGTCGAGAACCTGTCCTACCCCTCGCCCGTGAGCGAACAAGAGGTGGACATCGTGCTGGACTGGCTGACCCCCAGCGCCGTGATCGAGCAGGTCCTGAACGCCGCCGTCACCGAGGCCTGGGCCCAGGGCGCCACGGCGGGCGACAAACCGCCCAAGGTGCGCATCTGCAAGCTCGACGGCGCCGGGGTCACCTACAAGATCGTCTACCTGCTGGACCCGCGCCGCAAACCCAAGGGCCCGGCCAAACATGCGCTGCTCAGCAGCGTGCAGAAACACCTGCGTGCCGCCGGGCTGCAGCCGGTGGCGCTGCAGGATGCTGCCGTGGCGGCCCCGGCCACCGCGCCTGCGCGCGCCGACCATGCCCGTGTCGAACACCGCCAGGCGCTGCTGGCCGGGCTGCCGCTGCTGGCGGTGCTGCAGCCGGCTGAACACGCGGCGCTGGCCCAAGGCGCGGTGTTGCACCGGGCCGAGGCGGGCCAGGCCGTGGTGGCCGAAGGCGACACCGGGGCTTCGATGTACGTGGTGGCCGCCGGCGTGCTGGAGGTGCGCCAGGGGGAGGCCAGGCTGGCGGTGCTGGGGCCGGGTGCGGTGTTCGGCGAGATGTCGCTGTTGACCGGCGCGCCACGCAGCGCCACCGTGGCCGCGGTCACCGCCGCGACCTTGTACGAGGTGACGGCCGACAGCATTGCGCCGCTGCTGACCGCCCGGCCCGCACTGGCAGAGGCCTTGTCGACAGTGATGGCGCAACACCAGCACGACGACCGCTTGCGCCTGCAAGGTGCTGCCCCGGCGCCCGATCAGCCCGCGCTGGCGGCGGGCCTGGCCGAACAGATCGCCGAACGTATCCGGCGTTTTTTCGGCCGCTGAGCGGTTCCGGCGGACCCTGTACGCCACTGTGCGTATAGGCGCACCGGCGGTCCGTCCGCAGACTCCGGGTCATTCCACCACGACCCCAGGAGCCCTCCGCACCATGAACATCTCACGCCGTTCCATCACCGCGCTGGCCGCCGCTGCCTGCGCCCTCGGATTCACCAGCCTCGCGCAGGCGCAGGCCACCATCAAGGTCGGCATCCTGCACTCGCTGTCGGGCACCATGGCCATCTCCGAGACGGTGCTGAAGGACGTCGCGATGATGGCCATCGACGAGATCAACGCCAAGGGTGGCGTGATGGGCAAGAAACTCGAACCCATCGTCGTTGACCCGGCGTCCAACTGGCCGCTGTTCGCCGAAAAGGCGCGCCAGCTGATCGCGCAGGACAAGGTCGCCGTCACCTTCGGCTGCTGGACCAGCGTGTCGCGCAAGAGTGTGTTGCCGGTCTTCGAAGAGCTGAACTCGCTGCTGTTCTACCCGGTGCAGTACGAAGGTGAAGAGCTCAGCAAAAACGTGTTCTACACCGGCGCCGCGCCCAACCAGCAGGCCATTCCCGCCGTGGAATACCTGATGAGCAAGGACGGCGGCAGTGCCAAGCGCTTCGTGCTGCTGGGCACCGACTATGTGTACCCGCGTACCACCAACAAGATCCTGCGCGCCTTCCTGAAGGCCAAGGGTGTGGCCGACGCCGACATCATCGAGGAGTACACCCCGTTCGGCCACTCGGACTACCAGAGCATCATCGCCAAGATCAAGAAGTTCGCGTCCGAAGGCAAGAAGACGGCCGTGGTCTCCACCATCAACGGCGACTCCAACGTGCCCTTCTACAAGGAACTGGGCAACCAGGGCCTGAAGGCGACCGACGTGCCGGTGGTGGCCTTCTCGGTGGGTGAAGAAGAGCTGCGCGGCGTGGACACCAAGCCGCTGGTGGGCCACCTGGCCGCCTGGAACTACTTCATGAGCATCAAGAGCCCGGCCAACACCGAGTTCGTCAAGAAGTGGAGCGACTACGCCAAGGCCA